>CAIWFK010000833.1 GCA_903911905.1 uncultured Myxococcales bacterium | reverse complement strand
CGCGCGGTCTGATGGCGACGCGCACGGTGACCTTTTCCAACACCGGCAGCGACTTCTGCCAGGTCTCGGGTGAAGACCTGACGCCGGGCTCGTCACCCATCTTCTCGGTGGTCGACCCGCTGCTGTTGACGCTGCCTCCCGGCGGTTCGGGCGCGATTCACGTCGGCGCCGCGGTGCCGGGCACGGCCACGCCGGGGGACACCTTCCACGCCACGGTGCGGGTGTCGACGAGCGACGTGGTACACCCCACCATCTTGATCCCGGTGGACCTCAAGGTGTCGAGCTGCCTCACCATCTCGCCCACCACGCTCGAGTTCGGCTCGACGGGGCTGATGTGTCGTTCGCAGGAAAAGGCGCTCACGCTCTACGACACCTGCGCGCTGCCGGTGACCATCACCTCGCTGAGCATTTCCCCGAACGCGCCGTTCCGGTTGATTTCGACGCCCGCCATTCCCGCCGGTGGGTTGCTGCTGCAGCCCGGCATGCCCCAGGTGCTCACCGCGGCCTTCGTGCCGACCCAGCCCGGCGCGGCGACCGGCACGGTCGACCTGGGCATCGTCGAAGCGGGCGTGCCCCGCACCGAATCGGTGCCGCTGACCGCCACCGGCACCCCCACCTCGCACCAGACGCAGTCGTGGGTGCAGGGGCAGGGCGACATCGACATTCTCTTCGTGGTCGACGACTCGTGCTCGATGGCCGACGAGCAGCTGGCGCTGGCCACCAACTTCAATTCCTTCATCCAGCACGCGGTGAACACGGGGGCGAACTTCCACCTGGGCGTCACCACCACCGACATCTTCGCGGTCAACGGCGCGCTCAAGGGCACGCCCGCGTTCCTCACGCCCGCCACGCCGAACCTGAACCAGGCCTTCGCCCAGGCCGCGCTGGTAGGCACCTCGGGCAGCGGGTGGGAACAGCCGCTCGAGGGCCTGCTGCGCGCCGTGACGCCGCCGCAGTCGCTGGGCACCAACGCCGGCTTCCTGCGCCCCGGCGTGCCGCTGGCCGCGGTCATCGTCACCGACGCCCAGGAGCAATCGCCCCTGCCGGTCGACGTGTACGTCTCGAACCTGCGGGCGGTGAAGAACAACCGCGCCGACCTGGTCAACGTGAGCGTGGTCGGGCCCTTCACCCTGCCGTCGGCGACCTGCCTGCTCGACAGCACCATCGACGATGGTCGGTACGCGCAGTTGCTCGCCCAGACCCATGGCGTGAAGGGCGACATCTGCACGAACGACTGGGCCCGCGACCTCGACGCCATCGGCAGCTCGGTGCTGGGTCGGCAGACCCACTTCCCACTCACCGCCTTGCCCGACCCGGGCAGCACGGTGACCGTCACCGTCGATGGGCAGGTGGTGACGGGCTGGAGCATCGACCCCACCACCACCACCCTGAACCTGAGCTCGCCGCCGTCGCCGGGCGCGAACGTGGTGGCGACCTTCGACACCGTCTGCCTGCCTCCGTGACCTGAAACCCACCCCTTGGCGGGCCACCGGGACTTGCGAGCTGCGTCTGGCGTTGTTAGAGTCAAAACAACTCTAACAGGAGTCAGACCAATGATTCGCTACGTCAAGGCGCCGCCGACCACCTGGGTGATGCAGTTCTCGAATGGCCGGGCGCGGCGCGCGGGCGCAGGCCTGAGCTTCTTCTACTGGGGCCCGACCACCACCCTGGTGCAGGTGCCGCTCAACAGCGCCGACGTGCCGTTCTGCTTCGCCGAGGTGACGGCCGACTTCCAGACCGTGACGGTGCAGGGGCAGTTGACGTGGCGGGTGGTCGAACCCGAGAAGGTGTCGGCGCTGCTCGACTTCGCGGTCAGCCCGTCGGGCGCGTGGGTGAGCGACGACCCGAAGAAGCTCGAAGAGCGCCTGGTGCACGCCGCGCAGATTCTGACCCGCGCGTCGACGGGTCGCTGGTCGCTCAAGGAAGCGCTGACCCAGGGCGAGGCGCTGTCGACCGACGTGCTGGCCGGGCTGCGCAAGGCCGAGGCGGTACGCATGCTGGGCGTCGAGGTGCTCGCGCTCTCGATTCTGTCGGTGCGGTCGACCCCCGAGATGGCGCGGGCGCTCGAGGCCGAAGCGCGCGAAGAGCTGCAGCGCAAGAGCGACGTGGCGATGTACGAGCGCCGCAACGCTTCGGTCGAACAGGAGCGCCGCATCAAGGAGTCCGAGCTGCAGACCGAGGTGATGGTCGAGCAGCAGCGCCGCCACATTCGCGAGACGAAGATGGCCGCCGACATCGCGATGGAGCGCTCGCGCGCCGAGCTCATCGAGCAGCAGGTGGCCAACGACAACCAGGCCGCCGACTCGAAGGCCTATGCGCTCGAGGCCACCCTGGCGCCGGTGCGCACGCTCGACTGGAAGGTGCTCTCGGCGCTCTCGAGCGGCGGGCTGGACCCGGCCGGCAACATCGCGCTGGCCTTCCGCGAGCTGGCCGAGAACGCCTCGAAGATCGGCGAGCTCAACGTCTCGCCCGACCTGTTGCGCGCGTTGCTCCCCGCAGGAGCGCCGACGAAGGGGCGGTGAGCCATGGCCACCTACGAGAAGGTGGTGCTGATCACCCGCAAGACCCGGCTCGAAGGGCTGATCGAGCGGTACAACACCCGGGCCCAGGCGAAGTTCTCGCTCGAGCACGCGGGGCTCGACTTCGCCGATTACGAGCGCGAGCACGACACCTACCGCCGCTCGCTCGACGCCGTGCTCACGCAGCTCGACGGCTCGCTCAAGGTGCAGCCCCTGGACCGGGGGCTGGTGCCGACCTACCTCTTCGCGCCCACCGACCTGGTGGTGGTGCTGGGGCAAGACGGCACGGTCGCCAACACCGCCAAGTACGTGGGGGCGCAGCCGGTGCTGGGCGTCAACCCCGACCCCGAGCGCTTCGACGGCGTGCTGCTGCCGTTCCGGGTCGACGCGGTGAAGCGCGCGCTGTCAGCGACGCTCGGGGGCACGGCGGCGGTGCGGGCGGTGACGCTGGCCGAGGTCACCTTGAGCGACGGGCAGCGGCTGCTGGCCTTCAACGACCTCTTCGTCGGCGCGCGCACCCACGTCTCGGCCCAGTACCGGCTGCGCGCGAATGGCGACGCCTGGGAACGGCAGTCGTCGAGCGGCCTCATCGTGTCGACCGGCGCGGGCTCGACGGGGTGGCTCTCGAGTGTCTTCACCGGCGCTTCGGCGGTGGCGGGCGGTGCTGCACGCGCGGCGCCCACCATGCGGTGGGAAGACCACCGGCTCTATTTCGTGGTGCGCGAGCCGTTCGTCTCGAAGCAGACCCGGGCCACCCAGGCTGCAGGGTGGGTCGAGCACGAGCTGCAGGTCGAGTCGTTGATGCCCTCGGGCGGCGTCATCTTCAGCGACGGCATGGAAGACGACGCGCTGCGCTTCACCTCGGGGGTGACGGCGCGCATCGGGCCGTCAGCGCAGCGGGCGCGGCTGGTGGTGGCCGCCGAGGGCGCGGGCCTTCTGCCGAACGCAGAAAGATGACTATGGTGCCGCCGAAGCAAAGGGGACGTGCTGGAGTACGCCGTCATGACTCGTCTGGTCTTCCTCTGTGCTGGCATCGCCTCGCTCATTTCCTCGTGTACCTGCGGCGTGGGGCAGAAGTGCGTCACGGTCAGTGACTGCGGCAAGTCGCAGATCTGCGTGATGGGCGAATGCCGTGGCTCGAGTGGGCTGGGTGGCGGCGACGCGACCGGCGGCAGCGGGGCGACGGGCGGGGGCCTGGCGACCGGCGGCGGCTCGACCGGCGGTGGCACCGGCTCGACCGGAGGCGGCACCAGCGCGACGGGCGGCAGCGGCGGTGGCGGTGGTCTCCTCGAACCCGACGCGGGGCAGTCGAACTACGACGGCGGGTGCGGCGCGCCGATGCCGGGCAACCCCACCATTCACCGCCTGTGCGCGCCTCCCACCGACAACGAATGCGATGGGCCCACCGACACGGCGCTGGGCAGCGGCGGCGTGCCCGCGGCGAGGCTCAACGGCCAGAGCGGCAATGGCTTCGACGACGACTGCGACGGCCAGGTCGACGAGGGCTGCGCCTGCCCCGGCAACGGCCAGACGAAGGACTGCTACCTGGTGCCCGCAACCCAGGTCGACCCCGGCACGGGCCTGCCGGTCGGCTGGTGCAGCGCGAACGCCAAGGGCTCGCTCGACTGCAGTGGCGGCGAGTTGGCGCTGTGGTCGGGCGTGTGTCGCGGCGCGCAGATTCCCGCGCTGGTCGACTCGTGCGGCCCCGGTGACTTCAACTGCGACGGGCTGATGGGCAACAATTCGCAGCAGGGCTGCAACTGCGCGACCAGCGTGGTCTGCCCGACCGCGGCCATCACCCTGGCGCCGTACCCCACGCCGACGGCGATTCCGCTCATCGACGGCTCGCAGTGGATTACCGACGCCACCAAGCGCACCCAGACCACCAACTGGACGTGGACCGTGCTGGGCGGCGATTGCGACAACGTGCTGCCCTTCCCCACCTTCGCGCTCTACAGCCAGGCGAACTCCACCGTGGCCAACGCGCGCAAGGGCAACCGCACCACCGTCGCGCTCGACATGACCGCCAACCCGCCCAAGTACATCGCCGCGGGCAACCAGCCGCTGGTCGCCATTCAGGCCACCAACTACGGCAGCGGCGTGGCCGGCGGCCAGGTCTTCCCCGCCTTCGGCCTGTCGGGTGACTACATCGTGCAGGGCGAATTCACGCTCGACGGGCAGCAGTACCACTGCTCGCAGAAGGTGCAGGTGCGCGCGCCCGGCCTCCGCGCCGAGCTGTGCTGGAACACCGTCGGCAACAACGACATCGACCTGCACCTGGCGCGACTGCAGGGCCTGCCCTCGAGCGGCAACAAGGGGTGGGACGTCACCAGCCCCGAAATCGACTGCTACTATTCGCCCAGCTCGGGCTGCACGTCGTCGAGCGGCTCGCCTCCGGGCTGGGGCTATGCCGATTCGCCGAACTCGGCCTGCCTGGGCTGGTCGAGCAAGCGCGACCCCAACGGCACGCAGAAGTGCACCAACCCACGGCTCGACCGCGACAACGTCAGTTGCGACCGCACGGTGTCCGACCCCACCAACGACGGCGCGCTCTTCGGCGGCGGGTTCTGCGGCCCCGAGAACATCAACCTCGACAACCCGAAGGACAACGAGACCTTCGTGGTGGGCGTCAACGACTACGGCGGCTCGGACCCCACCAAGACCCACGTGAACCTGTACTGCAACGGCGAGCGCGTCATCTCGGTCGGGTACAACCCGGCGACGGGCAGCAGCTTCCCCGTGCTCGACACCGCGGGGCAGGACTCGACCGGCGACTTCTGGACCGTGGCCACCATCAAGACCCACGTCGTGGGCAACCAGTTGACCAGTTGCGAGGTCACCACCATTCCCTCGCGGCACGCCGACGCCACCCGCGATGGCCCCCCGGGCGCGAATGGCGGCTCGCCCCTGTGCGTGGACCACGGCTACGCCTCGAAGAACTTCGTCGACAACGGCACCGGGCAGGGCGTGCCCTCGGGCACGATTCCCACCACCGCCGCGCAGTGGTGCAAGCACTGACGAAGGACCCCGGGCTTGCGCGGTTCGGGCGGGCCGTGGTAATTGAGAATGGTTCTCAATATCAATTATGCCCGGCCGGGGCGTGATTGGGGTGTGGCGTCATGTCGAAGACCGTTGCAGGGCTCATCGTGCTGCTCGTGGCCTGCGGGGCGCCTCCCGTGCCGAGCGCGCCAGCGCCGACGGCCGATGCCCCGCCGCCGGTCACCTCGTTCATCGCGCTGCTCGGTGACTTCGCCGGCTTCGAGCAGTGGCCACAGTTCGACCTGGGCGAGCAGCCGGCCGACGGCTTTCACGTGGCGGGGCATCGCCGCGTCTTCATCAACCGGCCCGCTGCCCGCGCCGCGACCTCGTTCCCGGTGGGTACGGTCATCGTGAAGACGGTGTTCGACCCGAGCGATGGCAGCTCGCAGGTCTTCGCCATGGCCAAGCGGGGCTCGTTCAATTTCGGCGGCGCGGTGGGGTGGGAATTCTTTCAGCTCGACGCTGTCACGGCCTCGCCGAACATCGTGTGGCGCGGAGAAACGCCCCCGCAGACGGCGCTCTACGGAGGCCAGCACGTCTCGTGCAATCTCTGCCACGCCATGGCCACTGCCAACGACTCGGTGCTCACGCCCGAGCTCGCGCTGCTGCCGTACTGAGCTTCCCCATGCGCGCGTCCTTCGCTCTGTTCGCCGTCGTCTTCGTGGGCTGCAAGCCCACACCCGGTCCCACGCCCACCCCTCGTCGGGATGCGGGTACGCCCGCCACGCCGGTGCAGGTGACCATCACCGCGTCCGACGTGCAGACGCGCACCTTCACCCGCGAGCACCTGCTCGCCGCGGCCGAAATGCAGCTCTCGGGTGAGCCGCTCGCCGAAGCGATGGGGCGAGACCGCTCGCACTACAGCCGCTACCACCTGCCCACCGACCTCTACTTCGACCTCTCGCCGCTCAGCCCCGGCACCTGGGTCGACCCCAACGGGTTCTCGACCGCCGTCGAGTCGTACGAATATTCGAAGCAGCCGATGAATCAGTTGGCGTTCGAGTCGGGCGCCGGCACCGCGCTCGCGTGGGCACCGGGGCTGGGCGAGCTGCCCGACGGAGGCCTCGCGCTGGCCGAGCGGGTGTACGCCTTCGGCGAGGCCAGCCACGCGCTGGGTCGCTTCGTGTTCGCGCCGGGCACCTTCCCCTCGAACAATGCGAGCGGCGACGTGAACCCCACCGGCTCGGGCACGGGCCGACAGAACCCGCTCGGCTGGCCGGGGCTGTGGCCGACGCTGCACGTGTTCACTAACTTCGACCCGGCCATCGCCCCCACCAGCGACGTCGCGCTCTGGTGCGCCATCACCTCCGACGACGACCCGGGAGCCGTCGGCGCGGCGGGCTGCGCCGACTACGAATGCGACTCGACCACCTTGCACCTGACCGACCGCGCCAGCCAGGTCGACGCCACCATCTCTCCGGGCGCCGACGGCTTCAGCGGGTGGAAGTACGGGCTGTGGGCCATCAATTACCTGCAGGTGCTGCACGACTCGAACGAAGGCGTGGTCAGCCAGGTGGCCGCGAGCGACCTCGCTTCGGTGGGCGCGCCGCTCAACGGCGTGGTGGGCGTCGACGACACCGGCGCGACGGCCGCCGTCGGCACCTGGCTCGGCTCGAGCGACCTCGAAGGCTTCCAGGCCGCGCTCTTCCTCGAAGAACTCGACCGTCGCTCCGACGACTGGCTGTCGAACCTCTCGACGTCCGACGGGTCGACGCTGGGTGGTTTCGGCTCGCTCGGCGACGCGCTGGCGTACGACGAACAGCAGCCGTTGCGCTGGTTCCCCGCGGCCATCTCGGTGACCGAGACCACGCAGGGCCGCTTCCCCCGGCCCTCGTACGCGCTGAAGTCGGCCGACAGCGTGTTGTTCGACCAGGTGGGCCTGGTGCTCTCGGCGGCGACGGCCTACGCGCTGACCGACGTGGGCAATGCGTCGGTGGGCGGCACGCCTGGCGCGCTCGCGTACTTCGACGGCAACCCCTTCGCCGCCGACGACCAGGTGGCCAATGGCGAGCCCACGCTGCATGACCGTTCGCTGGGGCTGATGCGGGTCGCGCTGGTGAACCTCGATCGCCTGCACGTCGACCCCGCGAGCGGCGTGTTGGTGGACCAGGTGCAGTTCTCGGGAACGACCCCCGTGCGTGGCCAGACGGTGTCGACGACTTCGACCGCGTACGCCGTCATCGCGCTGCGCACCGCGCTGCGTTCGATGGGGTCGACGCTGGCGCTCTATTCCAACAACACCCCCGACGGGGCGCAGGGCACCGGCGTGCTCGACGCGTTCCCGCTGCGCGCCGCGGGCGGCACCGACACCTTCAGTCAACGCGTGCGGGCCATGGTGCGCTCGCAGGGCGCGCTGCTCTACGAGCACCTGACCCAGGCCGATGGTCGGGCCTTCGCGGGGTGGAACGTGGCGACCCAGGCGCCGACCAGCACCGACGACACGCTCGACGCGCACACCGCCGCGATTCGGGGGCTCTTCGCGACGTACCTGGCGACCGGTGAGGTGAAGTACCGCACCCGCGCCATGGCGGTGTACGAGCGGCTCGAGAAGGTCTTCTACGACGCCGACGCCCGCGTGTACTCGGCCACGCCCGCGCCGGTCGACTCGGTGGCCTACACGCCCCTGCGTTTCGCGCTGCTGCAGAGCGCGCTGCGCGACGTGTACGAATTGATGGCCGCGCGGCCGGGCAACGAAGGGCTGGCGCTCGAGCTCGAGTCGCGGCTGGGCCGGCTCAACAAGCTGGTGCTCAACGGGTGGGACGACCGCAACGGCGATCGCCTGGTCGATTACCCCGACGAATGCATCAACACGCCCGACGTGACGAGCGGCAATTCCCTGCTGCCCCACGGCGGCCTGCAGATGGCCGAGCGCACGCTGACCGGCGAAATCGGCAGCTACGGAGAAGACCCGCGGCCCGTGCACCGCATCACCACCGACGACCGGGACAACGACTGCGTGCCGGAAATCGACGACGCGAAGCTGCCGGCTGCCTTGGCCAGCTCCATCACCCTGCACCTGGCGAGGTCGAAATGAGGCACGCCTGGGTGGTGGCGTCGGTGGTGATGGCCCTGGCCTGTGGCGGCTCGACCGTCGACTCACGCGCGCCCCGACATTCGTCGAGCATCGCGGTCAGCGAGGACGGCCGAAGGGTGTACGTGGTGAACCCCGACGCCGACTCGGTGTCGATTCTCGATGCCGCGCATCGGGTGTTGCTGCGCGAGGTCGCGCTGGGGCCCACGCCCACGCCTGCGGCCGATGGCACTTTCACCCCGGCCGTGATGCCCCGGGCGCTGGCGCTCTCGCTCGACGAGCAGACGCTCTTCGTCAGCGGGCAACGCTCGGGGCGGGTGCATGCCGTGTCGCTGGGGTCGTTCGCGGTGAAGACCAGCGCGCCGGTGGGCAGCGAGCCCGTGGGCCTGGTGGTGGCGGCCGACGGCTCGGTCCTGGTCGCCTCGTCGCAGGACGCGAAGGTGGTGAAGCTGGACCCCCGCTCGCTGGCCATCACCGGCTCGGTGGTGGTGCCGGCGCAGCCCTGGGCGCTGGGGCTGACGCGAGACGGGTCGACGCTGCTGGTGACGCACCCGCTGGGCGCGCAGGTCACCCCCATCACCGTGACGCCCTTCGAGGTCGGCGCACCGTGGCCGCTGCCCGAAGTGGTGCGTGCAGGTGACGCGCGGCTGGCGCAGGGCGTGGCGCGCTCGCTCTTCGACGTGGCGGCGCGGCCGGGCAGTCGCGAGCTGTGGGTGGCGCACGCGCTGCTCGCGCAGCGCACCGCCATGCCCACGCTGAACTTCGAGACCACCGCCTTCCCGGCGCTCAGCGTGCTGCTCGATGGGGTGGTGAACCAGACCCTCTCGACCGACGCGCAGGACGTGCCCGGCATCGACGGAGCGCTGGCCGACGTGGTGTCGGGGCCGCGCGCGCTGGCCTTCACGCCCGATGGGCGTTTCGCGGTGGTGGTCGACCAGGCCAGTGAAGACGTGCTGGTGGTCGACGCCGACGCGCACGTGCAGCGCACCCTGGTGCGGCCGATGCCGGGGCACCTGCTCGAAGGCCTGGCGATGTCGAGCGACGGGCACACGGTGTACGTCGACGAGCGGGGGTCGGGCGACGTGGCGGTGCTCACGCTCGACGAGGCGGGCCAGGCGCAGGTCGACGGCACGCCCATCGCGAGGTTGACCGCCGACCCCATGCCCGCGCAACTGCGGCTGGGGCAGCGGCTGTTCTTCTCGGCGAACAGCGACGTGTTCCCCATCACCACCAATCACTGGGTGGCGTGCTCGACCTGTCACCCCGAGGGTCGCAGCGACGCGGTGACCTGGCGCTTCGCCGAAGGGCCGCGTGACACGCCCTCGAACGCCGGAGGCACCAGGGGCACGGGCTTCCTGATGCGCGGCGCCGAGCGTCGCCGGGTGCAGGACTATTGGGTCACCATCGACCTCGAGCAGGGAGGCCATTTCCGCCCCGACGACCCGGTGGCGCAGCCGCTGCTCGACGCGCTGGCGGCGTTCGTGGACTTCGGGCTGCCGGTGCCGATTCCGCCGGCCACCGACGCGGCGCTGGTGGCGCAGGGGAAGGCGCTGTTCGAGCGCGCCGACGTGGGGTGCGCGACGTGTCACTTCGGGCCGCGACTGACGGACTCGGGCCGAGACAACCCCGGGCTCGACCTGGCGGGCCACGTCGAATTGCACGACGTCGGTACCTGTGTGACGAGCGGTTTTTCCGACGCTGCGCACGAAGACCTCGACGGCCACCCGCGCGCCGCGTGCCAGTTCGACACGCCAGCGCTGGTGGGCCTGGCCGCGTCGCCGCCGTACCTGCACGACGGCAGCGCCGCGACCCTGATGGACGTGCTGACCCAGACGAAGGGAAAGATGGGTGACGTGCGAGGCCTGGGTGACGACGAGCTGGCGGCCCTGGTCGAATACCTGAGGTCGCTGTGAGGGCCGCGTGGCGCTTGGTGCTGGCCATGGCGGTGGTGGGGTGCGGCGCCAGCGTCGACCCGGTGGTCGATTCGGGCGTGGTGCCGTGCGTGGCCACCTTCTCGGGGAACTACGTCGATCAGTCGACCTCGGCGTATTCGTGCCCCCACTTCAGCGAAGGCTCGAGCGGGTGGGTCTTTCGCGCCAAGGTGACGGCGCCCACGGCCGGCAGCACGTTGAACGTCAGCATTCCTCTGGGCACGACGGTCGGCGCAAGCAGTTGGACCAGCGCGGACCCGCGCGGCGATTGGGAAGCGACGTCGTCGCGAGACCCCGGCTGCGTCTACGTCGCCGGCACGCAGGCGACGCCGACGGGCGGCTTCACGCTCACGCTCACGTGGGTCGAGGTGACGACGGGGGCGGCGCACGGTCGCCTCGAGGTGGAGCAGTCGCTGCACGCGCTGCCGGCGTTTTCCTGTGGGCCGGGCGACTCGGAGTCGGTGGTGCTGACGTTCTGACGCTCGGGCCTTCAGCGTCTGGGCGGGCGCGGCTTGCGCTGGCGCTGGGCTCGGGCGCGCCCGGCGGCCTCGCGGTGCTTCTGGGCCAGCGCGGGTGACCGGAGCACGTGCTCGCGCTGCTCGAGCACGCTCTTGATTTCGGCCGAGGTCCACGCCAGCAGCCCGGGCACGACTCCGGGGTGGCCGTCGCCGTCGGCGTCGACACTGACGCTGCCGGTCACCCCTGCGGTCGACAGCCACTCGAGCACCCGGGGCGTGTGCATGCGCGCGATGACCGCGGCGCGGCGTCGCGCTTCGGCCGCCAGCGCTTCCCGTTCGACCACCGCTTCGGCCGCTCGCCGGGTGCTGGCGTCGTGAGCGGCGGGCAGCCCGGCCACCACCATCGCGTCGCCTGGCGTCTCGACCACGCCGCGCTTGATGAGCGACTTCACGCGCGCGACCACCTCGTCCCTCGCCAGGCCGTCGACCGCGCGCCACCCCGGCGACACGGCTTCACCGTGCTCTGCCTGCCACCACGCTTCGCACAGGGCCTCGACCCCCACGCGGTCGATTCGCCAGCGCACTCGCGTCATGCCCGAGGTGTACAACGGCAGCGGGCCCGTCGGGTGCGCAACCGAGCGGAAGAATCGCGTCGGTGGGTGACCCTCGCTGCCCCGCCGGCCCGCCGCCGGCTGGCTTTCCCCCCGGTTCGGCCTAGACTGACGCGCTGGAGACGCTGCCTGGCTCGAGCCGGCCCAGACCGCGCCTTCCCGGAGCCGCCATGACGTCCACCTCGCGCTTGTCGCTGCCGCTGGCAGTCCTGCTGAGCCTCGCAGGCTGTAGCCGCACCACCCTCTACTTCTGTGGAAACCCGGGTGACCCGGCGTGTCCCGACGGCTATTCCTGCGTGGCCAATCGCTGTCAGCCGGGCTCGGGAGGTTGTACCGGAGCGCAGGTCAACTGCAACGGCACCTGCACCACCTTGACGACCGACGCGAAGAACTGCGGCACGTGCGGCACGGCCTGCGCTGCGGGGCAGGCGTGTCACGCGGGCACCTGCGTGGCGACGTGCGCCGTGGGTCAGAGCCTGTGCAGCACGGGCTGTGTCGACGAGCAGACCGACGCTGCCAACTGCGGCGCCTGCGGCAAGGCCTGCAGCCCCACCGAGACCTGCCAGCAGGGCCAGTGTGCCTGCAATGCGCCGCTGACCACCTGCGCCGACGGCACGTGCGCCAACACCGCCAGCGACGCGAAGAACTGCGGTGCCTGCGGCAAGGCCTGCCAGCCGCTCGAATTGTGCCAGGCCGGCTCGTGCGTGCAGTCCTGCGCGGCGGGCCTGTCGACCTGCGGCACCGGCTGCGTCGACGAGCAGCGAGATCGCCTCAACTGCGGCGGCTGCAACGTGGCCTGCGCCGCCAACGCCTCGTGCGTCGCCGGCACCTGCGTCACCCAGTGCCAGCCCACCGAGCTGTCGTGCAACGGCCGGTGCGTCGACCCGCGCAACGACACGCTCAACTGCGGCGCCTGCGGCAAGACCTGCGCGGCGCCCGACACCTGCACCAACGGCACGTGCGTACCCGGCTGTCCCGGCAACCAGTCGTTGTGCAACGGCGCCTGCGTCGACGCGTCGAGTGACCCGAAGAACTGCGGTGCCTGCAACGTGGCCTGCGGCCCGCTCGAGGTCTGTCAGAGCGGCACGTGCACCGCGACCTGCACCGCTCCGCTGGTCGCCTGCAACGGCGCGTGCGTCAACCCGCAGACCGACCCGAAGAACTGCGGCCAGTGTTCCACCGCGTGCAGCGGCGTCACCTCGCAGTGCCTCAACGGCGTCTGCAGTTGCCCCTCGCCGCAGACGGCGTGCGGTGGCGCGTGCACCGACACCTCGAGTGACCCCGCCAACTGCGGTGCCTGTGGCCGGCCGTGTGGCGCGGGCCAGGTCTGCGCGCGGGGCTCGTGCACCTCGGCCTGTCCCCCGCCGCTGAGCGCGTGCGCCAACGGCGCGTGCGTCGACCTGCAGAACGACCCCAACAACTGCAAGGCGTGTGGCGCGAGCTGCGGCGCGGGTGGGCGCTGCGTGATGGGCCAGTGCACCTCGAGCTGCCCGTTGCCCGGGCAGACCTCGTGCTCGGGCGCGTGCACCGACACCACCACCGACGCGGCCAACTGCGGCGCGTGCGGCAAGGCATGCGCCGCCGGGCAGACCTGCACCAACGGTGCGTGTGGGTGCCCTGCCGGTTCCTCGCTCTGCAACGGCCGGTGTGTCGCCACCGCCAGCGACCCCGCCAACTGCGGTGCCTGCGGTCGCGCGTGTGCTCCCACCGAAGTGTGCGCCGCCGGCGCCTGCACCTGCCCGACGGGCTTCGTGTCGTGCAACGGCACCTGCATCGACCCGCAGACCAACACCTCGAACTGCGGCGGGTGTGGCAAGGCGTGTGCGCCCGGCCAGACCTGCGCGATGGGCACCTGCCAATGCGGCACGGGGCAGACGTTGTGCAATGGCCGCTGCGTGTCCACCGCGAGCGACCCGGCGAACTGTGGCCAGTGTGGCCTCGCCTGCGCTGCGGGGTCGACCTGTACCAACGGGGCGTGCGCCTGCGCCGCAGGTCAGACCAGTTGCAACGGCACGTGCACCACCACCGCCAGCGACCCGAAGAACTGCGGCGCGTGCGGCCAGGCATGCGGTGCGGGTCAGAGCTGTGTGATGGGCACCTGCCAATGCCCGGGTGGGCAGACCAGTTGCAACGGCGCGTGCACCACCACCGCCAGCGACCCGAAGAACTGCGGCGCGTGCGGCCAGGCGTGCGCGGCCGGTCAGACCTGCAGCAATGGCACCTGCAGCCAGGGGTGTCCGCCGGGGTACCTCACCTGCAACGGGGTGTGCGTCAACCCGGTCACCGACCCGGCGAACTGCGGGGCGTGCGGCGCGTCGTGCAACGGCGGCACCTGCAGCCAGTCGACCTGCCAATGCACCGGAGCCGAGCAGTTGTGCAACGGCACCTGCGTCTCGCGGCTCGACCCGAAGAACTGCGGTGGGTGCGGCAAGGCCTGCGCGGCGGGCCAGGTCTGCAACGGCTTCACCTGCGCGGCGCAGTGTCTGCCAGGCCAGGCCACCTGCAACGGCTCGTGCACCTTCACCCAGTTCGACCCCAACAACTGCGGCGCCTGCGGCAATTCGTGCGGCCCGGGTGGAACGTGTCAGCTGGGAACCTGTCGCTGCCCCGTGGGGACCACGCTGTGCAACGGCAGTTGCGTGTCGACGGCGACCGACGTCAAGAACTGCGGGGCGTGCGGCACGGCCTGCGCGGCGATGCAGTCGTGCGCTGCGGGGCAGTGCGTGGGGACCTGCCCTCCGCCCGACGTCTCGTGCAGCGGAGCCTGCGTCGACCTGCAGCAGACCTCGGCCGACTGCGGCGCCTGCGGCCACGCGTGCGGCACCAGCGAGCAGTGCGTGGGTGGCACCTGCTACTGCACCGGCGGTTTCGGTTCGTGCAACGGCGTGTGTCGCGACCTGCAGGGTGACCGCAATAACTGTGGAGCCTGCG
>CAIWFK010000832.1 GCA_903911905.1 uncultured Myxococcales bacterium | reverse complement strand
GGGCGTGCGGCGTACCCTGGCCGGTCTCTAGAAACGACGAAGGCCCTCCCCGCCGCGAAGGGCGAGGAGGGCCTCGTCGACGGACTGCGCGTCAGGTCACTTCCAGAAGTACACGTTGTCGATGAAGAACGTGCCGTTCTCGTTGCTGGTGAGGTTGTCGACCCACAGCAGTTCGTTGAGGTTCGTCAGGTCGACGCCCGTCAGCGACGAGAGGGCGAAGTCGACCCCCACCCACGTTCCGGGGGTGGTGATGGGCGCGGTGACGATGAACTGCGCACCGCCACCCAGACCCATCTTCACGCCGAACTGGGCGGCGGCCAGCGGCGACCAGACGTCGGCGTGGAAGTGCGTCATGCCGGTGCTGGTCGCGTTGACCGACGCGAAGTCCACACCCGAGTACTGAAGCTGCGAGTACTTGTGCACGGTGCTCGAGGTGTTGGGAATGGGGAAGGTCGAATAGCCGCCGCCCGCGCCGTAGCCGCTCCACGAGGTCGACCAGGGGTTGACCGCCGACTGCGTGCTGTTGGTGGCGGTGTACGTGCCGCTGCTGTTGTAGAGCCAGATGACGTTGGCCGCCGGGTGGGTCGGCGCAGGGGCCGCGGTGGTCAGCATGGGCGCCGGGGGCTGCACGGTGATGTTGATGGTGCCGAAGGCCTGACCGACCAGCGTCGCGGTGGCGGAGGTGGTGCCGGCGGCGATGCCGACGATCACGCCGTCAGGGTCGATGGTCGCCACCCCGGTCGGGTTGAAGGCGAAATTCACGTAGCCCCAACCGATCTGGTACATCGTGCTCGAGCCGACGGCGCGGTAGAGCGTGTTGGGGCCGTTGGCCGCGATGGGGCCGCCCGGCGTGCCGATCACGGCAGCGCCGTTGGCAGGAACGGCAGGCGAGACCATGGTCACCGCTCCACAGCAGGTGGCGAAGGTCGCCGCGTCGAGCGTCTCGAACTGCACGTCGTTCACCCAGAGCGTGTACCCCTGGATTCCGTCAGAGAAGTAGAAGAGCCCCTTGTTGGCCGTCAGCTTGCTCGGGTCGGGAATGGGAAGAATGAACTTGGTGAAGGTGGTGGTGACCGCGTTGCCGTGGCGCTCGGCCTGGTAGGCGAGGCTGACGGTGTCGTTGCCGAGGCCGAAGTTGTTGATGGTCACGGCCTTGTCGGCCTTCGCCCAGAAGGTCAGCGCGTTGTAGGCGCTCAGGTCGCGAGGCGTCGCAGAGACCAGCGCCAGACCCGCGTAGCCGGCGCCCGAGGTGCCGCTGTTGACGATCTTCAGCGAGGCCCGGCCGTTGTTGGTGACGGTGGTGTCGCGCGTGGGGAGGTCGGTCTGGTTGCTGCTGCCGCCGAACGCCGCGAACGAGACGCCCGGAGCATAGTCGTCCATGAAGACCGCGCCGGTGGTCGCCGTGCCACCGCCCGTGGCCGTGCCGCCACCAGTCGCCGTACCGCCGCCCGTGGCCGTACCGCCGCCGGTCGCCGTGCCGCCGCCCGTCGCCGTGCCGCCGCCGGTGCCAGTGCCGCCGCCGGTGCCGCCGTCAGTCGAGGTCGAGCCAGCGCCGATGAAGGCGATGTCGTCGGCGTAGTAGGCGCGCGCGTTGGCGGCCGAGCCGGCGGTGCCGAAGTCGAAGAAGATGGTCAGCTTGTTGTACGTGTTGGCGAAGTTGATGGCCGGGGGCACCGCCGCGTTGGCGAAGTCGAAGGTCAGGGTCTCCCACGCGTCCGCGACGGTGGTGACGGCTTCGGTCTCGACCGAGTTGGCCGAGGTGGCTGCGTCTTCGACCTTGAGCCGCACGTGGATGCCGGCGACGGGCGAGCGCGTGCGCACCGAGAACTTGGTGGCACCGGCGCTGAAGGGCACCGCCGGAATCATGGCGGTCATGGTGCCGACGGTGGTGCCGGCGTACACGAGCGCGGTGGGCGAACGGCCGACCTGCAGCACCTTGTTGGCCGAGGCGGCGCCGCAGGCCGGGTCACCGACCAACTGCGAGTCTTCGGCGCCCGCGAAGCCGGTCAGCGTGTAGGTCACGCCCATGGTGTCGAAGGTGATGGTCGACCAGCCGGCGACGCTGGTGGGAACGGTGTGCGCACAGTCGGGGGTGCCCGCGTCAGCGGTGCCGCCGCCGGTGGCCGAGCCGCCGCCCGTGGCCGTACCGCCGCCAGTCGCGCCGCCGCCAGTCGCGCCGCCGCCGGTGGCCATGCCGCCACCCGTGGTCGTGCCACCGCCCGTCGCGGTACCGCCGCCGGTGCCGGCATCGCCACCGCCGCTGTCACCGCAGGCGGCGAAGATCATCGCGCTGGAAAGAAGGAGAGCTGCAATGGGCCAGGAAGCTGCCTGGCGCTGTTTCGGACAGCGGACTTGGGTCGACGTCATGGGAAAGCTCCAGTTTTCGAACACGGGGCTGCGGGGAATCGCAAAGGCTCTCGCGGCGAGCGCCTGCGTGGACTTTGTTGTACTGGCAAACAAACTATTCGCCGGCCGGTGCGCGCGTCAACGGGCAGTTGATGACGCAAAGCGCCATGGTTTGGCTCGACGGCCGAGCAGAAACGCCTCACCGAGTCGGGCGCGTCGGCGCCCGCGCGACGGCGTTTGACTTTGTTCGTTCAATGCACAAAGTTTTGCGCCTCCTCGCTCGACCCCGCATTCCCCCATGACCGAAATCGCGCCAGCCTTGTTGAAGGTTCGAGGGTTGATGAAGTCGTTCGGGGGCCGCCTGGTCGTCGACGACGTGTCGCTCGACGTAGGGGCCGGGGAGGCGGTCGCGCTGGTGGGCGAGAGTGGCAGCGGCAAGAGCACCATCGCCCGCTTGCTGGCCCGGCTGGTGGAGCCCGATGCGGGTGAGGTCAGCCTCGAAGGTCGCAACGTGCTCGAGGTCGAGCCGCGCGGGCCGTCGCTGAACTACCGCTCGAAATTGCAGATGGTGTTCCAGGACCCGTTCGCGTCGCTCAACCCGCTGCACCCGGTGCGGCATCACCTCGAGCGCCCGTTGCTGCGGCACCAGCGGGTGCCGAAGGCCGGGCTCGAAGCGCGCGCGCTCGAGCTGCTCACCATGGTGGGGCTCTCTCCGGCCGCCGAGTTCCTCGACGCCTACCCCACCGAGCTGTCGGGTGGTCAGCGGCAGCGCGTGGCGATCGCGCGCGCGCTGGCGGTCGAGCCCCGGCTGCTGATGGCCGACGAGCCGACCTCGATGCTCGACGCCTCGGTGCGCATGGGCGTGCTGGGGGTGTTGCAGTCGTTGGTGAAGGAACGGCGCCTGGGGCTGCTGCTCATCACCCACGACCTGGCGACCGCGCGGCTGTTGTGCGACCGGGTGATCGTGCTCTTCGGCGGCCGCATCGTGGAAGACGGCCCGGCCGAACAGATTCTCACCGCGCCTTCGCACCCGTACACGCGGCAGTTGCTGGGCGCCATTCCCCGAGGCGAACCGCGGCCGGTGCCGACCAGCACGGCGCGGTTGCCAGTGCCGGCCGGCGGCGAAGGCTGTCATTTCCGCTCGCGGTGCTCGGAGGCGACCACCACCTGTCGCGCCTCGATGCCGCAGCTCACCTCGCACGCCGACGGTCGACGCGTGCGCTGCTTCAATCGGGAAACCGCTCATGCCGTCTAGTCGTGCCTTGCCGAAGGACTTCGTGTGGGGCGCCGCCACCAGCGCGTACCAGGTGGAGGGCGCCGTCACCGAAGACGGCCGCGGCGAATCGATCTGGGACCGGTTGTGTCAGAAGCCCGGGGCCATCGAAGACGGCACCACCGGGGCGGTCGCGTGCGATCACTACCACCGCTGGCGCGACGACCTGGGCCTGCTGTCCGAGCTCAACCTGAACGCGTACCGCTTTTCCATCGCCTGGCCGCGCGTGCTGCCGACGGGGCGCGGAGCGGTCAACGCCGCGGGGCTCGACTTCTACGATCGGCTGGTCGACGGGCTGCTCGAGCGCCGGCTCACCCCGTTCCCCACGCTCTACCATTGGGACCTGCCGCAGGCCCTGCAGGACCAGGGCGGCTGGGGCTCGCGAGCCACCGTCGACGCCTTCGCCGAATACACCGAGGTCGTCACCCGACGGCTGGGCGACCGGGTCAAGCAGTGGGTCACCATCAACGAGCCGTGGTGCGTGGCGGTGCTCGGGCACGCCAGCGGCGCGCAGGCTCCGGGCCTTAAGGACTGGTCGCTGGCGCTTCGCGCGGCGCACCACGTGCTGCTCGCGCACGGCACGGCGCTGCCGGTGATTCGGCGCAACGTGCCCGGGGCGCGGGTCGGCATCGTCAACATCCTCTCTCCGTCCTTCGCGGCGTCGGACAGCGAGGCCGACCTGGCCGCGGCCGAGCGCTTCGACCAGGAGTTCAACCGTTGGTACCTCGACCCGCTGTACGGGCGTGGCTACCCGCAGCCCCTGTCGCAGGCGTACGAGCGGGAAGGCCATGCGCACGGCTTCGACTTCGTGTTGCCCGGTGACCTCGAGCGCATCGCCGGCAAGACCGACTTTTTGGGCGTGAACTACTACTCGCGCACCATCGTGCGCACCGCGGAAGAGAACAACCGGCCACGGCTCATCGCCGACCCGCCCGCTTCGGTGCGCACCGACATGGGGTGGGAAGTGTACCCGAGCGGGTTGTCGGCCGTGCTGCAGCGGGTGACCCGCGAATACGCCCCCGCCGCCATCTACGTGACCGAGAACGGCGCGGCCTACGGCCACCAGCCCGAGGCCGACGGGCAGGTGCACGACGAGCCGCGGCGCGCGTACCTGCACGCGCACCTGAACGCGTGCCTCGGGGCCCTCGACGCAGGGGTGCCGCTGAAGGGCTACTTCGCCTGGTCGTTGCTCGACAACTTCGAGTGGGCCTTCGGCTACAAGATGCGCTTCGGCCTGGTGCACGTCGACTACGCCACGCAGCGTCGAACCATCAAGCAGAGCGGCCGCTGGCTGGCCCAGGTGCTCGCCACCAACACGTTGCCCGGGGTGACTCGATGAGACGATGGGTGTTGGTGGTGATGCTCGCCTCGGGGCTGTCGTGGGCCCAGGCCGGCATTCGCGTGGTCACCGACGAGACCGGGTCGCGCCTGGAGGTCGACGGCAAGCCGCTGATGATTCGCGGCGTGAACTGGGACTATTCGCCGGTCGGCACCAACTACAACTATTCGCTGTGGGAACGACCCGAGAGCGAGATCATCGCCGCGCTCGACAGCGAGATCGCCTGGCTCAAGGGCATGCACGTGAACGCCATTCGCGTGTACGCCGGCATTCCCCCGAAGTGGATTCGGTACTTCTGGGAACACGGTCACCTCTACACGGTGCTCAACCACACGGTCGGCCGCTACGGCATGACCATCGACAACGCGTGGCGGCCCATTCTCGACTATTCCGACCCGCACACCCGCGAGGTGCTCAAGGCCGAGCTCGCGAAGCTGGTCGACGACTACAAAGGCACGCCCGGCCTGCTGATGTGGATGCTGGGCAACGAGAACAACTACGGCCTGGCCTGGGAAAGCGCCGCCATCGCCAACCTGCCCAAGCAACAGCAGGCCGACGCCCGCGCCGTCGCGCTCTATTCGCTGTTCGGTGAAATCATCGACGACGTGAAGGCCCGTGACCCCGCGCACCCGGTGTCGATGGCCAACGGCGACCTGCAGTTCATCGACCTCATCGCGAAGTACTGCAGCCACCTCGACGTGATGGGCGCCAACGTCTATCGCGGCCGGTCGGCCGGCAAGCTCTTCGACGACGTGCGCACCAAGCTCAACAAGCCCTTCATGTTCACCGAGTTCGGCGCCGACGCCTGGAACGCCAGGGACCAGCGCGAAGACGAGGTCACCCAGGCCAGCTACTTCCGCGACCAGTGGCAGGAAATCGACCTGCAGACCGCCGGCAAGGGCCGCGCAGGCAACGCCATCGGCGGCTTCGCCTTCCAGTGGGCCGACGGCTGGTGGAAATACCTGCAGGACGCCAACCTCGACCTGCACGACACCACGGGCGCGTGGGCCAACGGCGGCTACACCGAGGACTTCGTGGAGGGCGAGAACAACATGAACGAGGAATGGTGGGGCATCATGGCCAAGGACCCGGGTGCGCCGGGCACGGTCATTCAGTTGCACCCCCGCGCCACCTACTTCGTGCTGGCCCGCGGCTTCGAGGTCGACCCGTACAGCGAAGGGTTGACCGCTCAGCAGATTTCCCAGCGCTGGTCGGAAATCGACCTGCGGAGCGCGGCGCGCGAGGCGGCGGCCGATCGCGCCATCGGCACCTCGAGCGTGTGGCAGGCGCTGCAGCGCGCAGTGCACGTGTCGGACGCGGTGATGGAACTGCAGACCTTCACCACCGGCGGCACCCGGCTCAACGACCCCGTGCGCGCGCTGACCCGGTTCGATCACACCGAATCGGTGTACCTGGGCGTCGAAGTCCAGCCGACCGCCAACATTCGCGGCAAGGTGGTGATGAACTTCCTGGGCAACGTGGCCACCAACCCCATCGACGAGATCTTCTTCGAGAAGCGGGGCTCGGCGACCTTCAAGGTGTACCAGGGCGAGCTCGAGTGGAACGAGTCGTGGTTCAACCTGACCGGCTTCTACCGCAAGGGGCACTACCACTGGGGCTACGAGGGCGACTTCTTCGCCATCTACCCCGAGGCGAACTACCAGCCGTCGATCGACCAGTACAACGCCGACGCGCCTGCGGGCGTGGTGTTCGCGGGGCACAAGGCGCTCGAGGGCCTGAAGATCGCCTTCGGCCCCGAGCTGTACTGGGGCGCCAACCCGTCGATCATCGGCAAGTACGATCGCCAGTTCGGCCCGGTCGAGCTCGCGCTCATCCACCAGCAGGACATCGCGCAGCGCACCAACGTCGCGGCCAGCTCGGCGCTGCCGTTACCGCAGACCGCGAAGACCACGCTCTACGCGGCGTGGAAGTCGGGCAACGTGAAGGTGGAATGGGGCGGCATCGCGGCCGGGTACGATCGGGTGGGGCGCTCGTTCACCAACGCCGTGGTCGCTCCGGCGGGCAAGCCCAGCTACCTCAATTCGGGCTACTACGTGCTCGACGACACCGTGCGCTGGTACGACACGCTGGGCACCAAGGCCAAGTTCAGTTGGCAGGGCGGGGTGGCCAACGTCTACGCGCAGGCCGGGTATCGCGGGCTGGTGGCCGACAGCAACACCGACCAGACCATCACCTTCACGGGGTGGCGGCTGAAGGAAAGCGGGCAGGGCAACCATTACCATGGGCTCGCCGGAGCGGCGTTCAACGTGGCGCCCATGTTCCAGATCGCGCCCAACCTCGTGTACCAGAAGCCGCTGGTGGCGGCGCTGCCGGGCATCGGCGACGTGTACGACCCGAAGACCGGCACGCTCTACCCGGGCACCGGCGCGCGCAACCAACTGAACGACCCGTTCTGGGTGCGTTCGAACCGCGAGATGCTGGCGGGGGAACTGTTGCTGGTGTTCGACCCCACGCCGGCGAGCTGGTTCTGGGCCTGGGACAATGCGCAGAAGGAGAACGCGCCCTTCGCCGCCAGTCTCGACTTCACCTACAAGCACCTGCCCACCATCATGGACTCGGCGCTGGGGGTGCTGGGCAACGGCACCGTCTTCGCCTTTCCCAACTCGGTGCCTGCGCACGACCTGTGGGAACTGTGGGGCCGCTTCGTGGCCAACCCCGGCAACGGCGCGGTGCACCTGGCCGGTTCGCTGTGGGCGGGCACGGGGCAGGCCAACGGCAGCGACCCGCGGCTCATCTCGCGCGGCGGCGTCGAGGCCCGCATCGATTACCAGCGGCTGGTGCTGGTGGGCTCGTTCAAGGTCAACGACTGGGGGCCGTACGACTACCACCGCGACTTCAACCTGACCTACCGCATTCAGGCCTTCGCCGACCTGGCGTACACCGCCGAGGCCCCGCGCTGGTTCGTGCCCCTGCAGACCAAGATCGGCGTGGCCGGCAAGTTCCGCGTGCTCGACGTGAACTCGCCCCGCTACGACATCACGCAGACCATCGTCGGCAACGAATGGGAGGTGAAGACCTATGTCCGCTTCAGCCTGTAGTCGGCGCTGGCTGCTCGTGGGCCTGCTCGCCGCGTGCGGGCAGCCCGCGTCGTACCGCTTCGGCGAGAACGTGAGCGGCCTGCGCTTCGCGCCGGTCTCGCCGAAGGAAGGCGTCTTCCCCAGCCAGGCGGTGCTGACCGACCCGGCGAACCCGTTCCGCGGCGACGTCGGCAACCTGAAGACCCAGCCCGATGGCGGCGTGGGCACCAAGTGGGCGCTGCTCTCGAGCGTGGGCGGCGTGCCGGCGTTCTACGCGTTCGCCACCGCACTGACCGGCGAGCCGACGGGAGAAAATCAGTTCTACACCGCGCAGGCGCTGGGCGAGATCGCGCTGACCGGGGCGTACGCCGACTCGACCACCAAAGAGAAGGTGATCGCGATGGCCGTCGCCGGCTACCAGTCGATGTTCGACAACTTCCCCAACGCGGTGACCTACGACGCGACGGGCAAGACGGCCTTCCCGCTGGCGCTGCCCGCGTACACCAACGCCGTCGCGCTCGGCGGCACCATCGTCGGCTGGTCGCTGGTGACCGCGCCCGACGGCACGACGAGCGTGGTTCGCAACGCGGCCTTCACGCTGCCCGATGGAGGTCACTGATGCGCGCGCTCGTGCTCGGTCTGCTGGTGCTGACCGCCTGTCGACCCAACCCCGGGGTGCCCGACTATTCGGGCATGGCTTCGTTGTTCGGTGACGGCGGCGCGCCGATGTCGTTGCCCGGGCCACACCCGTACGTGCCCGGCACGCGGCGGCTGGCGTTCGGCGCGTTCTACGAGGGCGGCTCGTCGGACCAGCTGCCGTTGGACAACTACTTCATCTTCAGCAACAGCTACGCGACCGTGCCCAGCGACGACCGCGTCGAAGGGCTGCAGAGCGACGAGCTCGACTTCAACGGCACCTCGTTCTGGGGCGGTGGCCTGTTCTGGACCAAGCCCACCGACATGCGCGGGTGGACCACGCTGCACGTCAGCCTCAAGTCCGACGCCACCAACCTCGCGGTCATCGCCCTGCGCATGCTGTACCTGACGCCGGCGCCTGCTTCGACCGAGACCACCATCGCGGTGAAGGCCAACGCCTACGGGTGGAAGAACGACGGGCAGTGGCACACGCTCGACGTGCCGTTGACCGATTTCGTGAGCCAGGGGTTGGACCTGAGCCGCATGCGCTCGCCTTTCACCATCGGGAATGATCAGTCGGCGGCGACGGCGAAGCTGGGTGACGTGCTGCTGCTCGACGACGTGTACGTCGACTGACGTTTTCGGCGTGGCGCCTTTGGCGCCGCGTGGGTATCGGGGCGTGGACTGCCGATACGAGCACCAGCCACAGTCGTCGCGTTGACGCGTGCGAACCCGTCGCGTTGTCCTGGGGTATGCGAAGGAGTACGATTGGTCACATGAAACGGAAGACTTCTGTCACACTCGCTCCTGACGTCGCGAGGGCGCTCGACCGGTTCGTCGGCAAGACGGGAAACCGGTCCGCAGTCATCGAGCGGGCGGTGAAGGAACTCATCGCTCGAGAGTCGAAGCGTCAGCGCGACGCGCGAGAGCTGGAACTCATTGACCGCAACGCCACTCGCCTGAACGCTGAAGCCGAAGACGTACTCGGGTTTCAGGCTGAATGAGGCGCGGTGAGTTGTACCGTGTCTTCAAAGGAACGACTCGAGACCCAAAGCGTTCTCGCGTCTTCGCGATCGTGAGTCGCCAGGTCGTCGTCGACTCGCGGTTCTCGACCGTGGTCTGCGTGCCTGTGTACTCAGCCTACGACGGGCTTGCGACCCAGGTCAGGGTTGGCCCGGACGCAGGGCTGAAACACGCGTCGAGTCTCCACTGCGACGAGCTGGTGAGCCTGCTCAAGTCGTCACTGACTGATTTCGTCGGTACGTTGTCCAACGAACAGCTCGAGGAGCTGAACCTTGCGCTGGCCGTCGCGCTCGATCTCGTCTGAGTCGCGGTCACTGAGGCGTGGTGTTCAAATGACACGCCGCTAGGTGATCGACCCCCAGCGGCGTCAGCACCGGCTGCTCCTTCGAGCAGATCGGCATCACCGACGGGCAACGTGGGTGAAACCGACACCCCGGCGGCGGTGAGAACAGGCTGGGCGGGCTGCCCGGCAAGCCCCGGCCGATGGTGCGCGGCCCGTCGAGTTTGGGAAACGAATCGAGCAGGTGCTTGGCGTACGGGTGCCCCAGCGCGTGGGCCTTCTCGCGGAAGTCGGCCACCGGCCCCGACTCGACGATGCGCCCGGCGTACATCACGCTGATGCGGTCGCACCGCTCGAGCATCAACGGCAGGTCGTGCGAGACCAGCAACACCGAGAAGCCCATGTCGCGGCGCAGCCGGTCGAGCTCGTCGAGGATCTCGGCCTGCACCACCACGTCGAGCGCGGTGGTCGGCTCGTCCATCAAGAGCACCTGCGGCCCCAGGGCCAGCGCCATGGCGATGACCACGCGCTGCCGCATGCCGCCCGACAGCTCGTGCGGGTACGAGGTCAGCACGCGGCGGGGCAGCGACACGCGATCGACCAGCTTGGCCGCCTTGTCGTGGGCCTGCGCCCGGTCGCCGAGCCCATGCGCCGCCAGCGCGTCGATCAACTGCTCTTCGATCTTCAGCACCGGGTTGAGGGCGTCGATGGCGCCCTGGAACACGATGGCCATGCGCACCCAGCGCACCTGGTCGAGCTGCGAGGCGCTCATCGCCATCAGATCGTCGCCTTCGAGCTTCACCGAGCCGCGGCTGATGACCGCCGGTGGCCCCAGCACCCGCAACAGCGAGCGGGCCAGGGTCGACTTGCCACAGCCCGATTCTCCGACCAGGCCGTGCACTTCTCCGCGGCGCAGTTGCATCGACACGTCGTCGACCACGTGCACCAGCCCCTGCGCCGACACGTAGTCGACGCACAGGTGTTCGACCTCGAGCACGTTGGGCGAGCTCATCGGCCCACCACCGGCGTCACCATGCCGGGCTTCACGTGCACCGTGCCCAGGTATTTGCGCCACGAGCGCTCGACCCGCAGCGCGGGGTTGGTGGCCTCGTCGACCGAGGTGTTGAGCAGCGAGAGCGCGAACCCCACCAGCGCGATGCAGGTACCGGTCGGCACGAAGGTCCACCAGGCGCCGGTGAGCAGCGCTTGATCGTTGCTGGCCCAGTACAGGTTCGAGCCCCAGGTCACCGCACCCACGTCACCCAGGCCCAGGAACTCGAGGCCGACCTCCGCACCGATGGCGTAGGTGGTCGCTCCGACCAATTGGGTCAGCAGAATCGGGCCCATGTTGGGCAACATCTCGACGAAGATGATGCGCCAGTGCGGCTCGCCGCCGACCCGCGAGGCCAGCACGAAGTCGCGCTCGCGCAGCGACAAGGTCTGCACCCTCAAGACCCGCGCGTTCCACGCCCAGCCCGTCGCCACCAGCACCAGCGCCACCTGGTACGGCCCCGGAGGCAGGTACGCCGCGATGACGATGGCCAGCGGCAGCGAGGGCACTACCAGCAGCACGTTGACCAGCAGCGAGAGCGCCGAGTCGATGCGCCCTCCGAAGTAGCCCGCGGTCACGCCCACCGCCGCGCCGATGGCCACCACCGCGAGGCCCACCACCAGCCCGTTGAAGAGCGAGGCCCGGGTGCCGACGATGGTCTGGGCCAGCACGTCTTTCCCCTGGCCGGTGGTGCCGAACAGGTGTTGCCACGAGGGCGCGAGGTACGGAATCGCCACGTAGTCACTGGGGTCGCCACACACCAGCGGCCCCAGCACCAAGACCAGCGTGAACATCGCCAGCACGCCCAGACCGACCTGGGCGCGACCGTTGCTGCGAATGAGCGCGAACAGCGAGAAGCCCTGCGCGCGACTGCCTGAAGAAGCGGCGGCCATGGGTCAGCTTTCCCTGCTGCGGGTGCGTGGGTCGATGACGGTGGTGACCACGTCGACCAGGGCGTTGGCCGTCAACACCGCGAAGGTGATCATCACGAACAGGCCCTGCATCACCGGAAAGTCCTGCGAGCGAACGGCCTGCACCATCAGGAAGCCCAGGCCCGGGTACGAGAAGACGACCTCGGTGAGCAGCGAGCCGCCCAGCACGAAGCCCAGCGACATGCCGAGGCTGGTCACGTTGGGCAACAGCGCGTTGCGCGCCGCGTACCGCCAGGCCAGCCGCAGCGACGAGAGGCCCTTGGCCCGGCCCAGCGCCAGGTATTCGGTGCCCAGCACCGCCACCATCGCGCTGCGCATGCCCATCATCCACCCGCCCAAGGTGGCGATGATGACGGTGATGATGGGCAGCGCCGCATGGCGCGCCACGTCGGCGATGAACGAGAAGGTGAAGGCCGGCGTCGAGCCGTCGGCGTAGGCGTGGCGCAGCGGCACCAGCTTGAGCTCGAACCCGAAGAGGAAGAGCAGGCCCATCGCCAACCAGAAATAGGGGAACGCGCCCACGAACGCGAGCAGCGGCGGCAGCACGGTGTCGATGAGACCGCCCCGTCGCCAGCCGGCCAGAATGCCCAGCGCGGTGCCGATGACGAAGCCCAACACCAGCGCCAGGCCCGCCACCAGCACCGTCCACCCCAGGCCGGTCCACACCACCTGCAGCACCGGCGCGGGGAACTGCATGATGCTGGTGCCCAGGTCTCCGTGCGCCAGGCCCCAGAGGTAGTCGAGGTACTGCTTCCACAGCGGGCCGTCGCTGATGCCGATGGCGCGGCGCAGGGCCTCGAGCGCTTCGGGTGACAGCTTGCCCTGGAAGCGCGCGAACAACGCGCCGGCGGCGTCGCCCGGCATCAGGCGCGGCAAGAGGAAGTTGAGCGTCACCGCGAACACCGCGGCCACCGCGTAGAAGCCCAGGCGCTTGAGCAGGTACTTCATGGGGCGCCTCCGTCAGGCAGCGTCACCGGCTCGAGCGCGGTCAACACCAGCAGCACGTCGGGCAGCTTGTTGGGCGAGAGCGCAGCCCACGGGTGCTGGGCGTCGGGAAAGCCCTTGAAGCGCGTGGTGTTGAACTCGCCCCAGGCCGGGTTGGGGAAGAGCGGAATGACCGGCGCTTCGGCCACGAAGAGGTGCTGCAACTGCGCCTCGAGCTCCTTCTCGCGCGCCGGGTCGACCGTGTGCTCGAGCTCGGTGAAGACGGGCGCCGCAGCCGCGCTCGCATAGCGGTGCCAATTGCCCGGTGCCGCCGTGCCCACTGGCAGCACGGTGTCGGCGCTCATCAGCCACCGGTAGAATTCGTACGGCGCCGCACCCTCGATGGACCAGCCCACGGCCAGCTCGAAGTCGCCGCGCTGCAGTTGCTGGAACCACGTGCCCTGGTCGAGCAGGTGCACGCTGGCGGTGATGCCGATCTTCTTCATGCCGCGCGCGATGACCTGCGCTGCCCGCACCCAGTCCGACCAGCCGTTGACCACCGCGATGGTGAAGGTCAGCGGCTTGCCGTCGCCGCCGCGGCGCAGCCCGTCGGGCCCGCGCGGCAGCCTCGCCGCGTCGAGCAGCGCGTTGGCGCCCGCCACGTCGAAGCGCACCCAGTCGCCTTCCTTCACCGCGGTGGGGTCGCGCCAGCGCTCGTACAAGGCCGAGAGCGCGGTCGCGTCGGCCGGTACCGTGTAGTGCGACATCGCCACGTCGACCATCAAGGCCCGGTCGATGGACATGCTCAGCGCCTTGCGCACGTTCGCGTCGGCGAAGGGCGCGCGGGTGGTGTTCGCATAGAGCATCACGGTCGTGCCCATGGGGGGAAACCAGTAGTGGTGATTCGCGTCGCGCGAGACGTAGACCCGGTCGATGGCCGGCACGTAGTTCGCGGCCCAGTCGAGTTCGCCGTCGATGAGCGCGAGGTTCGCCTGGTCGTTTCCGGGGAACGCGGGCAACCGCAGCGCGTCGATGGCCGGCTTGCCGGGCTGCCAGTAGTCGGGGTTGCGGCCCAGCTCGTACACCTGGTTCTGGAAGAGGCGGACCTGGGTGAAGGGCCCGGTGGCGATGGGGTTCGGGTCGGTGAAGGTGACGGGGTTCTCGACGTCTTTCCACACGTGCTTCGGCACGATGGGCTGGTGGGCGAGCGCCATGAAGCCGGGCACGAAGGGCCGCTTGAAGCGCAGCACCACTTCGCCGGGGCCCTCGGCCTTCACCGAGTCGAGGAACTTCCACACCGCTTTCTGATCGAGCGCGGGGTAGCGCCGCAGCAGCTCGAAGGTGAAGGCCACGTCTTCGGCCGTCAGCGGCTGCCCGTCACTGAAGCGAACGTTCTGCCGAATGGTGAAGGCCAGGGTGTTCGCGTCGTCGCGCCATTCCCACGCGGTGGCCAGCCACGGCACCCATTCACCGGTGACCGAATTGTAGATGGCGAGCGGCTCGTAGATGCCGCTCTGCGAGGGAAAGCGCGGGCCGGGCATGAGGGGGTTGAAGTTGCGCAGCCAGGTCGCCTGTTGCTCGACCGCGGTCAGCGTCAGCACCCCGGCCGGGGCCTTCGCCCGTTCGGGCCGACAGCCCAGCGCGAGCACCACCAGCATCGTCGTCGTCAGCCACCCCCGGGCGAGCCTCACGTCAGGGCGCCCGCTGCCAGGCGCGCACCCAGTCGACGGTCATCGTCTGCGGGAACGGGGTGTTCGAATCGGGCTGGCCGGTGCTGCCCAGGAACGTGCCGCCCACCGCCAGGTTGAGAATGACGAAGAACGGGTGGTCGTACACCCAGGTGCGGTTGCCGGCGAGCAGGGTCTGGGCGTTGACGGTCTGGTAGATCTGGTCGTCCACCGAGAAGGAAATGAGCGCCGGGTCCCACTGCACGCCGAAGACGTGGAAGTCCTGGTCGAAGGTGCCCTGCGCGAGCGTGAACTTCTTGCTGATGGCGCTGCCGCCGAAATATTCGGGGCCGTGCAGCGAGCCGATGGCGGTCTGCGGAATGCTGCCGCGCAGCTCCATGACGTCGATTTCGCCGCAGGCCGGCCAGGGGCTGGTGGCGAGGTTGGCGCCCAGCATCCAGAACGCAGGCCACAGGCCCTTCGCGTTGGGCAGCTTCATTCGCGCTTCGAGCTTGCCGTATTTCGCGGTGAACAGGCCCTGGGTGGTCAGCCGCGCCGAGGTGTACTGCGCGCCGTCGAGCGCTTCCCGCTTCGCGGTGAGCACCAGGTGGCCCTGGCCGTCCAACGAGACGTTGTCGGGGCGCGCGGTGTAGGTCTCGAGCTCGGCGTTGCCCCAGCCGTCCTTGTTGGGGCCGGTGCCCGTTTCCAGCACCCACTTGCTGGCGTCGGGCAGGGCGCCCGCGTGGCCCTCGAAGTCGTCTGACCAGACCAGCGTCCACGGGTTGGGCGGGGTGATGGTGGGGCCGGTGGTGCTCGCACCACACGCGCAGCAGCAGACCACCAGGGCTGAAAGGAACGGTCTCACGGGTCAGACCTCCACGTTGGCTCGATGCGTCAGACGACCAGGCGCAGCTTCTTCGAGGGACGACGGAAGAACTCGCCGGGCGCCTCGAGCGCCGCGTCGAGAATCAGGGTGGCCGCGCCGCGCGAGGTGGTCGATTCGCCCAGCCGGCTGGGCAGAATGCGCACGTGCGAGAAGTTTTCCGAGAAGCAGTGGCGCGCCACGGTCTCGCGCAGCGGCGCGAGCAGCAGCTCTCCGGCCCGCACGATGCCGCCGCCCACCACCACCAGCGCGGGGTTGAAGAGGTTGAGCAGCATGGCCAGACCCAGGCCCAACTGCCGGCCCGCGAAGTCGAGCGTGGCCACCGCTGCCGGGTCGCCCGCCAGCGCCGCGGTGAGCAGCCCTTCGAGGTCGTCGAATGCGTGGTCCTTCTTGCGCTTGTGCGCCAGCTCGCGCGCGCGCGCCAGCAGGCTGTCGGTACCGATGAGCGTGTTGAGGCAGCCGCGCAACCCGCAGGAGCACAGCGGGCCGGTGTTGTCGATGGACACGTGGCCCAGCTCGCCCGCCACGCCGCGAGTGCCGCGGTAGATGTTGCCGTCGATGACCAGGCCTGCGCCGATACCGGTGGCGACCTTGATGAAGGCCAGGCTCTCGAGGTTCACGCCGTGGTCCCAGCGGGCTTCCCACAGCGCGCCCAGGTTGGCGTCGTTCTCGACCCGCACCGGCACCTCGAACCGCGCCTCGAGCCGGGCCGCGATGTCCACGCCCGCCCACTGCGGCATGACCACCGGCGAGACCTGGCCAGGGGTCCGCAGGTCGACCGGGCTGGGCACGCCGACCCCGATGCCCACCAGCGCCTGTCGGCCAGCGCGCGATTCCGAGAGCACGCGGGCGGTCAGTTCTTCCACCAGCGCCAGGGTGCCCTTGGGGTCGTCGCGCACCGGGTGCACGCGGTGCTGCCGCGCCAGCACTTCGGAGCGCAGGTTCATCACCACCACCGTCACGTGACGGGCGCCGATGTCCACGCCGACCAGGTGGAAGGCCGAGTCGTCGAGCGTCAGCAGCATGGGCCGCCGACCGCCGCCCGACACGCCGTGCCCGGTCTGCTTGAGCAGGCCCAACTGCAACAGGTCGTCGACGATGGCGAGCACGGTCGAGCGGGCCAGCCCGAGGCGGCGCGAGAGGTCGGCCTGCGAAATCTCGCGCTCGGACTGAACGGCCCGCAGCACGTGGGTGGTGTTGCGCAGTCGCACGCCCGCCGCGTCCATCGATTTCCGGCCCTTGCCCATGCGTCCTTCGTACCACCCCAAGAGTTCGTTCAGCGCTCGAACAAACTACGCCCGCCCCCGGGGCGTCAAGGCGGTCGTCGGCGGGCCTTGACTCAGTTCGACGGTCGAACAAACATCGGTTCTGGCCCCCCGTGAACGACCCTGCCCGCGCCCCCCAGTTGCCCGCCGACGATGGCGCTTTCGTGACCCTCGACGGCGAGCCGTGGCTCGTCGTTCGCGACGTCGACCAGTTGCCGCCCTTCCTGGTGAGCGTGGTCAGCAGCTCGGACCATTGGCTCTTCGCGTCGAGCCGCGGAGGGCTCACCGCCGGGCGTGGCTCAGCCGCCGGCGCGCTGTTCCCCTACGTCACCGACGACAAGCTGCACACCGCGCACGCCCACACCGGGCCGCGCACGCTGCTGCGGGTCACCACCAGCGCCGGCACCACCCGCTGGGAGCCGTTTCGCGACGACGTCGACGACCCCACCATCCACCGGCAGCTGTACAAGAGCCAGTTGGGGCACCGGCTGCGCTTCGAAGAGGTGCATGGCGGGCTGGAGCTGACGTACGCCGCGACGTGGGACTTGTCCGAGACCTTCGGCTTCGTTCGCACCTCGGCCCTGACCAACCACGGGCAGGCACCGGTTCGGGTCGACCTGGTCGACGGGCTGCTCGACCTGATGCCGGCCTCGGTCGCGCCCTCGCTGCAGCAGGGCGCCAGTTGCCTGGTCAACGCCTACACCCGCGCCGACGTCGACGCCGAGACGGGGCTGACGCTGCTGTGTCTGCAGGCGCTCATCGTCGATCGCCCGGTGCCCGCCGAAGCGCTGCGCGCCACCACGCTCTTCTGCACCGGCCTCGACACCTGGCAGGTGCTGCTGTGTGAAGACCAGTTGCCCGCGGCGCGGCGCGGC
>CAIWFK010000831.1 GCA_903911905.1 uncultured Myxococcales bacterium | reverse complement strand
GTCATCGCGGGGTCAGGATACCGCGCCGCCTCCCAAGCTTCATCACTCGGGGACGGCGCAAGCCGATGAACATCTACTGAGCCTTGCCGGTCTCGGCGGCCTTCTGGCCGGTCGTCGAAGGCGTGGCGGTCGCCGGCTTCACCTTCTTGACGCCCTGACCCTTGGGGGTGGCGGTGGTCGCAGCGCCGCTCTTGGGCGCCGGGGCCGGAGCACCTTCGGCAGGCTTGGGTGCCGGACCTTCGGCGAAAGCGGGGAGCGCGAGAACGGCGAGCAGGGTGAGCGAGAGCTTCGACATGGGGCTTTCCTTTTCGGGTTTCGATTTCTGCGTGCACGGCGACGACGCCCGTATTGACGGAGCGCACCCTGCCAGCTTCAAACCTCGACGAAAAGCACCGTCGTTCCCATGGCTTCGAAGCGGCCAGTTCCTCGCCATCGCGTCGCCACCGGCTATGGTGGGTGCCATGAGCGACCTGACCTCGAAGCTCGAGACCTGCGTGGCGGCCATTCGGGCCCGCGCTCCCGGGTTTTCACCGAAGCTGGGGGTGGTGCTCGGCAGCGGGTTGGGCGAGTTCGCCGACTCGCTCGAGCGCGCCGTCACCATCGACTACGCCAGCCTGCCCGACTTTCCCCGGTCGTCGGTGCACGGGCACGCCGGTCGTCTGGTGCTGGGCTACCGCGGCCAGACTCCCATCGTCGCCATGCAGGGGCGGGTGCACTTCTACGAGGGCTATGCGCCCTGGCAGGTCGGCTTTCCGACCCGCGTGCTCGGCCGACTGGGCGTCACGCACCTCACCGTCACCAACGCGGCGGGCGGCATCAACACCTCGTTCCACGTCGGCGACCTGATGGTCATCACCGACCATCTGAACCTCACCGGCTACAACCCGCTGGTCGGCCCCAACGACGACACGCTGGGCCCGCGCTTCCCTGACATGAGCCACGCCTACAGCCCCGAGCGCGTCAAACAGCTCGAGACGGTGGCCTTCGACGAGGCCATCGCGCTGCGCAAGGGCGTCTACGTCGGCTTGAGTGGCCCCAGCTACGAGACGCCTGCCGAGATTCGCATGCTGCGCACCCTGGGGGCCGACGCGGTGGGCATGAGCACCGTGCCCGAGGTCATCGTGGCGGCGCACATGGGCCTCGAGGTGACGGGCATCAGTTGCATCACCAACCTCGCCGCCGGCATCGGCCAGCACCAGCTCTCGCACGACGAGGTGTCGCAGACCGCCGACCTGGTCAAGGGCACCTTCTCGCGGTTGCTCGGTCGCTTCCTCGACACCGTCGCCCGCACCTGAAGGAGACTGCACCGCATGGCCGAGAAGAAGAAGCCCCAGGACGACGAGCGCCGCGACAGCCCGCGGGTGAAGATGGAGTTCCTGCTGCGCGACGTGGGTCAGCGCGACGGTGAATGGGAGGCCCGCGAAGGCGACCTCTCGCTGGGCGGCATTTCGTGGCGCGGCAAGACGGCTCCCCACGGCACCGAGGTCGACGTGCGCTTCCGCTTGCCCAAGGTGACCCGCGAGCTGCGCGCGCGCGGAGAAATCATTCGCGTGAAGGCGGCCCGCCAGGGCATCGACTTCCACGTGCGCTTCACCGAGCTCGACCTGCAGGCCGAGCTGGCCATCGCCAAGTACCTGGACGACTGGCTCGACGAGCAGTGATCAGGGCACGAAGGCCACGCCGCGGAACACGGTGCCGGTCGGGGCCTGGGTCAGGGCGGTGGCCGCCCCAGCGGTGCCGTTGACCTCGTCGAAGCGGTAGATGGTGCCGTTGCCGGCGGCGCAGAGCACCACCACGTTGCCGGCGATGACCTTCGCGGCCACGTTGAAGCACGCGGTGTTGGCGGGCACGTTGGCGACGAGCTGTGGCTGCTCGGACCAGGTGGTGCCGTTCGAGACGTACTTGCGCACGCCCGCGTCGTTCGCCGAGTCACCGACGTAGAGCGTGTCGGGGCCGGTCACGCCGGTGTTGAGGTCGAGCAGCGCGAAGTCGGCGACGCCGACGGCCATCACGCCAGGCAGGGGCGCCAGTGGTGCCGAGGTCATCGGCAGCCCCGCACCCACTGCCCACACCCGGGAGTACCCGCCGTCGGGCTGTGGGCCGCTGCCGGTACCGGCGTAGACCTGGCCCGCGAACACGTGGGTGGCGCGAACGTTCTGCACGTCGACGTTGACCGCGCTCGAGGTGCCCTGGCTGCCCGCAGCGACGTAGCGAATGCCGGCATCGAGCTGCGAGGTTCCAGCGGTCCAGTAGCCGGTTCCGTCGACGGTGGCTGCGCTGCGGAAGTTGTTGAGCGCGTACGAGTCGGTGACGAAGGTGCTGGTGTCGATGGCGCCGCCGTCGAGGGTGATGCGGGCGATGACGCGGGCGATGCCGGCGTCGCTGACCACCCCCAGAATGCCGGGTACCGCATTGTAGCCCGCCAGCGCCGCGAGATCGCCCGCCGCCGAGAGGTTGAGCACCCCGTCCGAGGTGGCCGTGCCCGAGAGCGCGAAGGCCAGGTTGCTGCCTGCGTTGGCGGTCGGCAGCGCGTAGGTGGCGACCACCACTCCGGTCGACACGTCGCGAGCCTCGAGCGCCACCGGTGCCGCCGCCGACGAGAGGGCGCCGCCGTCCACCGCAGGCCCGACCTTGACCACCAGGAAGAGGGTGCCAGCGCCGCTCAGAGCCGTGCCGCCGCCGGTCGC
>CAIWFK010000830.1 GCA_903911905.1 uncultured Myxococcales bacterium | reverse complement strand
GACCCACGACGAACTGCTGGCCGCCGACCTCGCGCACGTCTGGCACCCCTTCACCCAGATGCAGCAGTGGCCACACGACTCGCCGCTCATCATCGAGCGCGCCGAGGGCAACTGGCTGGTCGATACCAAGGGCCGCAAGTGGCTCGACGCCATCAGCTCGCTGTGGGTGACGGTGCATGGTCACCGCGTGCCGGCGCTCGACGAGGCCGTGCGCGCGCAGCTGGGCAAGGTCGCCCACTCCACGCTGCTGGGGCAGGCCTCGGTGGCGAGCATCGAGCTGGCGGCGGCGCTGGCGCGCATCGCTCCGAAGGGCCTCAACCGCGTCTTCTATTCCGACTCGGGCAGCACGGCGGTCGAGATCGCCGTGAAGATGGCGTACCAGTTCTGGCAGCTGAGCGGCCGGCCCGAGAAGCGGCGGTTCGCGGCGCTGCAGGAGGCCTACCACGGGGACACGCTCGGCTCGGTCTCGGTGGGCGGCATCGACCTCTTCCACGATCGGTTCCGGCATCTGCTCTTCGACGTGCTCAGGGTGCCGACGCCCCACGCGTACCGGTGGACGCACGGCGGTGACGTGCTCTCGACCTCCCTCGCGCAGGTGGAGACGCTCTTCCGCGAGCGCGGTCACGAGCTGGCCGGCTTCGTGGTCGAGCCGTTGATTCAGGGCGCGGCCGGCATGCTGGTGCAGCCGAAGGGCTGGCTGGCGGGCGTGCAGGCCCTGTGTCGAAAGTACGACGTGCTGCTGATCTGCGACGAAGTGGCCACCGGCTTCGGCCGTACGGGCACGATGTTCGCGGTGGAGCAGGAAGGCGTGACCCCCGACCTGATGTGCGTCGCCAAGGGGCTCACCGGGGGCTACCTGCCGCTGGCTGCCACGCTCGCCACCGACCGGGTGTACGAGGCCTTCCTGGGGCCGTTCGCCGAGGCGCGCACCTTCTTCCACGGCCACACGTACACGGGCAACCCGCTGGCCTGCGCCGTCGCACTCGCCAACCTGAAGCTGTTCGAGACCGAGCACACCCTCGCGGCGATGACGCCGGCCATGCAGGTCATCACGAGGGAACTCGAGGTGCTCTCGGCGCTGCCGCACGTCGGGGACATCCGTCGGCGGGGGATGATGGTGGGCATCGAGCTGGTCGAGGACCGGGCGACGAAGCGCGAGTACCCGTTCGAGGCGCGCAAGGGCCACGCGGTGTGCCTCGCGGCGCGAAAGCACGGCGTGATTCTGCGCCCGCTGGGCAACGTCATCGTGCTGATGCCGCCGTTGTCACTGACCGTCGACGAGGCCGGGTTGCTGATGCACGCGGTGCGCGAGGCGATCGTCGAGCAGACCTGAGCGGCGCCGGTCATACTGTCGACCATGCTCCTGACCCTCGCGCTGGCCCTGCAGCTCTCGGCCGCTCCGCTCACCCTCAAGCAGTACTTCACCGACCCCGAGGCGCTGAAGACCGGCGGGGTGCGGAAGATCGAGATCACCACCCGCAAGGGCAAGTTCCACGTCTGGACCAAGCGGTTCGGCGCCAACCCTCGCATCAAGCTGCTCCTGCTGCACGGCGGCCCGGGCGCGACGCACGAGGTCTTCGAGGCGCTCGAGGGCTACCTGCCCGCCGAGGGCATCGAGTTCATCTATTACGATCAGCTGGGCTCGTTCTATTCCGACCAGCCCACTGACGACTCGCTGTGGACCGTGGAGCGCTTCGTCGACGAGGTCGAGCAGGTGCGCGTCGCGCTGGGCCTGACCCACGACGACTTCTTCCTGCTCGGGCACAGCTGGGGCGGCATTCTCGCGGTCGAGTACGCGCTCAAGTACCCGCAGCACCTCAAGGGGCTGGTCATCTCGAACATGATGATGAGCGTGCCCGCGTACAACGTGTACGCCAACGAGGCGCTCGCGAAGGACATGGACCCCGCGGTGGTCGCCGAGATTCGCGCGATGGAAAAGTCGGGCAAGACTGACAACCCCCGCTACGACGAGCTGCTGATGAAGCACTACTACTCGAAGCACGTGTGTCGACTGCCCGAGTGGCCCGACGCCATCACCCGCGCCTTCCGCCTGAACAAGCGCCTCTACACGCTGATGCAGGGGCCCAGTGAGTTCGGCGCCTCGGGCCGCCTCGAGCAGTGGGATCGCACCGCCGACCTCAAGAACCTCGCCATGCCCACCCTGGTCATCG
>CAIWFK010000829.1 GCA_903911905.1 uncultured Myxococcales bacterium | reverse complement strand
AGCAGCGGCACCTGCTCGACGTGTTCGCGCGGCAGATCACCTCGACGCTCGAGCGGCTGCGCTTCGCCGCCGACGCCCGCGCCGCGGCGCTGCGGGCCCAGACCGAAGAGATGCGCAGCTCGCTGCTCTCGTCGGTCTCGCACGACCTGCGCACGCCGCTGGCGTCCATCACCGGCGCGGCCACCACCCTGCGCGACACCAGCCACCTGCCGGCCGACCAGGCCGCGCTCATCGACGACATCGTCGGCGAGGCGCGCCGGCTCGAGCGCCTGGTGGCGAACCTGCTCGACATGACCCGGCTCGACTCGGGCGCGGTGACGGTGAGCCGCGAATGGGTGCCGCTCGACGAGCTGGTCGGCGCGGCGCTCACCAGGCTCGAGGGGCCGCTCGCTGGGCGCGCGGTGCACACCCGCCTGGGCGAGCTGCCGCTCATCGCCGTCGACCCGGTGCTGGTCGAGCAGGCCCTGGTGAACCTGCTCGAGAACGCGGTGAAGTACACGCCGGCCAGCTCGCCCCTGGAGATCGCCGCGCGCCTGAAGGGAGAAGCGGTCGAAGTGGAGATCGCCGATCGCGGGCCGGGCTTCGCGCCCGACGAGGCGGGGCGGGTGTTCGAGAAGTTCTTCCGGGGGCGCGGGCACGCGGCGCCGGGCGCGGGGCTGGGCCTGGCCATCGTTCGGGCCATCGCGCTCGCGCACGGTGGGCAGGCGCGCGCCGAGAACCGCGAAGGGGGCGGCGCGGTCTTCACGGTGACCTTCCCCACGGGCGGCACGCCGCCGATGCTGGAGGACGCCGATGACCACTGAGGGCCCGCTGGTGCTGGTGGTGGAAGACGAGCCGCAGATGCGGCGGTTCATTCGTGCCTCGTTGACGGCGCAGGGCCTCCGGGTCGTGGAAGCCGCCAGCGCGAGCGAGGCCGGGCTGGCCGCGACCTCGCACAACCCCGAGCTGGTGCTGCTCGACCTGGGGCTGCCCGATGAAGATGGCCTGGTGGTGGTGCGGCGGCTGCGCGAGTGGTGCGTGGCGCCGATCATCGTCATCTCGGCGCGCGGGCGCGAAGCCGACAAGGTCGAGGCGCTCGACGCCGGCGCCGACGACTACCTCACCAAGCCCTTCGGCGTGCAGGAGTTGCTGGCGCGCTTGCGGGTCGCCCTGCGCCACGTCGAGCGCCGCGGCACCAACGCGCCGACGGTCATCGAGGTGGGCGAGCTGAAGATCGACGTCACCCGCCGCGTGGTCACCCGGGGCGAGCACGAGCTGCATCTGACGCCGCTGGAATATCGGCTGCTGCTGCTGCTGGCGCAGAACCTGGGGAAGGTGCTGACCCACCGCCAGATTCTCAAAGAGGTCTGGGGCCCCAACCGCAGCGGGCAGACGCACTACGTGCGGGTGTACATGGCCGAGCTGCGCAAGAAGATCGAAGCAGACCCGTCGCGCCCGCGGTGGCTGGTCACCGAGCCGGGGGTCGGGTACCGCTTGAGAGAAGAGCCTCCGACGCGGTGAGCGGCAGCCCCAGTGAGGAGCCGCCGCCCGCGCTGGAGTCGCAAGCAGGAACTCAGGTCTCGACGGCCCCGATGAGCACGCCCGCCAGCTTGCCGTCGCTGGTCTTGCCGACGATCAGGCGACCGTAGAGCCCCTTGTCTGACGCGACGCGGCCGTCGACGTCGCGGGGGCCGACGTTGAAGACCTGCAGGTCGGTCAGGTTGCTCTTGAGCAGGCCGTTGATGGTGCCGAAGGCGGCCGACGCTTCGGGGCCCTCGGCGTTGTCCTTCGCCAGCCCATCGATGAACGCCTTGGCGTCAGCCGGCTTGTAGGCCTCGATCGCGTAGTCTGCGGGGAACGCACCGCTGCCGGCGAAGAGCTTCTTGAGCGGCGCGCTCAGCGCGGTCATCGCGTTCGCCCCGGTGACGCCGCCGGCCGGCAGGCGACCCGAGACGTACTGCGCCGCGTAGTCGCTTTCCGACATGTAGAGCGCCTTGGCGGCGACCTTGTTGATTTCCGCGCCCAGCTTCTTCGAGTCGAGCGTGGTGGCGCCGGTGCCGCCCGCGCCCTTGAGCGCCTTGGCCAGGCCGACCGCCAGCTTGCCGGTCAACGACATCTTCGCGATCTCGGTCTTCGACAGGCCGTTCGAGTCGAGGTCGTAGTTCGCGATCATGTGCTCCTTCGCGTACGTGACGGCCTTCTTCACGTCGCTGGGCGTGACCTGGGCGCCGGCCTTGAAGTCGCGGTGGTCGACGAAGCGGAAGAACACGTCGGCCAGCGCGCGCTGTTCCTTCGGCAGCGTGGTCAGCGCGGCCTTCATCTCGGCGCGGCTGGTGCGGCCGTCGGACCCGCCAGCGTCGACGATGGCTTTGGCAACGGTGGACAGCGAGGCGTTCACGTCGGCTTTGGCGATGCGGGGCATTCGGGCAACTCCGGGGACTGCGGGTTTTTGCAGCGGTGCGGCGGAAGATCTTCAGGTCGCGTCCCACCCCAGGTCGCGCTGCAGGGGGAGCATCAGGGTGGCGAGCGCCGAGAGCAGCTCGAGGTCACCCACGGCGGTGACCTGGCCGGTGGCGATGGCCGCGGGCGCGTCGAGCGTGCCGTCGCAGAAGGCCTGGAAGGCGGGCGCGGTGAAGCGCAGCTCGAGCTCGGCGGCCTCGTCGAGCTCGTGGCGAACGGGGGCCTCGAGCTGGCCGAAGGTCAGCGTCCACCCGTCGCCGTCGATGTCGAAGGCGATCGACCCGCTGAGCGCGAGGAAGTCGTCGAAGCGCGCCACCAGCATCGAGGGGAGCGTCTTCTCGAACCAGGTGTTCACGTCAGCCACGAGCACCTCGACCGGCGAAGAGACGGGGCATTTCTCCCCACGCGCGCTGATCAGTCAAGCTGTCCGAGTCGGTGTGACTCGACTGTCACCGTGACACCTCGCAGGCCCTCAGTTCGGCTCGGGCGCAGGCCCAGGCCCAGGCGCAGGAGCGGGAGCTGCTGCGGCCGCGGCGTCGGCCTTGGCCTTGGCGCGCGCGTCGGCGTCGGCCTTGGCCCGCGTGCCCAGCGCCGCCAGCCCGCGCTCGAAGTCGCCGCCGACCACCTTGTCCATGTCCATGAACATCGAGGCGGCCTTGCCCATGAAGCCGTTGGTGCCGGTCATGGTCCAGGTCACCTTGGTGGTGCCCTCGCCGACAGGCGCGAAGGTGAACACCGTCCCGTTGGTGGCGGCGAACGGCCGCAGGAACGTCAGCTCGAGGTCGATGGAGGCGGGGTAGTCGCTCTTGCGAATGGTCATGCGCCCCGCGCCGGCCTTGTCGTTCTTCGAGTCCCACTCGTAGACCGCGCCGGTGCCATTCTGGGCGCCGCTGAAGGTCTTCTTCATCGCGGGGTCGATAGCCTCCCAGGGAGACCAGCCGGCCCAGGCGTGGAAGTCGTTGACCTGCGCGAAGACCACCTCGGTCGACGCGGGCAGCGTGGCGCTGCGTTCGATCTTGAAGTCCGAGGGGCGACTGGCGACCAGGCCCACCACCAGCACGAGGACGACCACGACTCCGATGGCGATGTTCTTCAACATGGGTTCGAGCTCCGAGGTGGAGGGGCGGGAAGAAGCGCGGCACCCTCCCACATCGGCCCGTCACCCTCAACGCCTCACCCGTCGATGCCCAGCCGCTTGGCGGCCTGGTGCTGGCTCCAGTGGTTGGTCATGGCGAGGAACGGGCTCTTCACGAACCAGTTGCCCAGGTGCTGCCACTGTTCCTTCACGAAGGTCTTCACCTGCTGCACGTCGGGCAACTTGCCCTGGCGGCTGGCCTGGAACTCGCGCTCCTGCTTCAGCTGAGCCACGAAGCCGGTGAACTCGGTGCGCAGGTTCTTCTGGCGGCCGACCACCGCGGCGACCAGCTCGTCGGCGGTCTTGTACGTGCCGAACGTGCCGCCGTTGGCGAACTGCTTGTCGGTGAAGGGCTTGATGGCCTCGCGAATCTGCGCCTCGCTCAAGTTCTCGATGCGACCCACGGCGTCGAAGAGCGGGGTGAAGTCGAGGTCGGTCTTCCCGTGCACGTAGTCTTCGAAGAGCATGCTCTGCGAGGTCGGCGCGGCGGGCAGCAGGGTCTTGGACAAGCCGGTGGCCATCAGCTTGAAGCGGTCGAGCCTGGTGGGGTCTTCGTAGTCCTGCAGGCTGCAGTCCCAGTCGACGTCGACCACCTGCTTGCCCTGGTCGGTGGTGACTTCCTTGTACTGGTCGAGCTTGAGGTCGTAGTTGCCCAGGAACTCGGCCCACGCCGAGTCGGCCAGCAGCTCGCCGCGCTCGGTGGGGTTCCAGTTCACCACCTCGCTCGGCATGTCGTCGCTCTTGAAGCGCGGCTTGACGTAGCCCTCGACCGTCTTGCCGTTGGCCAGGGTCAGCTTCTGGGAGACCAGGGGAATGGTGACCTCGCCCGCCTCGCTGCGCAGCTTCGAGGCGAACTCGTCGCGCTCGAAGTTGGTGGTCCAGGTCTCGAAGGGCTTGAAGCTGACCTTGGTGCCGTTCTCGTCCTCGGCGCGGAACTTCACGTTCGCGCCGGTCAGCGGCTTGTCCATTTCGGTCTGGTGCAGCGTCGCGGTCTCGAGCTTCCCGGCGTCGGGAATCTTCATCGCCTTGGCGAGCGCGGCGCGGGTAGCAGCGGAGTCGGGGCGGGGGCCGATTGGAGGAGGCATGCAGGGTTATCGCACCTGCGCCGACATGGTGTTTCGGAGGTGGCGTAAGCTTGCTTTACGGAATCTTGCCATTGGCGAGGGCGCGGTCGCCCGCGGTCGACACCTTGCAGTCGTAGTTGCAGACCGTCATGCCGTCGCCCAGCACAGCGTCGGCCGAGCTCTCTTCGTTGCCGTCGCACACGCCGTCACCGCAGTAACCCTTCACCTTGCTCGAGAAGACGTTGGTCCACGCGCGGCCGCCCAGGGTGCACGAGGTCCACGAGCGCCCGGTGCCCGCGGTGCAGATGCTGCTGCACGCCCCGCCGCTGACGAAGCCGCACGAGGAGGCGTTCGCGGCGCAGGTGCGGCCGGTCGCGGGGCTGCACGAGTTGAGGGTCGAGGTGGTCGAGCAGAGGTTCATGCGGTTGCCCTCGAAGCACGAGTACTGCACGGGCACCGGCAGGAAGACGTTGCCGAAGAACGAGCCTTCGTTGTTGGGGAAGTCGATGTCTTCGCTGGCGGTGATGCCCATGCCCTCGCCGCGCGAGGCGATGGGCACCGGGGTGGCAAGGGAGTTGGTGAGGCCAAGCAGGCAGCTGCTGACCCGCTCCTGCTCGTTCACGAAGGTCGCGTCGTTGGCGATGACGGTGCGCGGCGTGGCCCACCGCGGCGCGAGCCCCAGCAGGCCGGGCCAAGTGTACGTCGTCCCTGCGGTGGAGACGTAGCTGACCGTCACGCTCGACGGCGCCGAGCAGCGGAAGACGTACTTCATCGCGACGTCGCTGCCGGCGAGGTCCGCGTTGAACCAGGTGTCGAAGTCGGCGTCGCGGGCGCCGGGCGAGACGGCGAGCCCGTTGACCGACATGCCGTAGAGGAGCCCGTTGACCGCCGCGCCGCTGACCAGACGCGCGGTGAGGGCGCGGCCGTTGACCGGACGACCATTGACGGGCCGACCGTTCACCGGCCGGCCGTTGTCGGAACAGAGCGGGTCGGTGCTCGAAGAGATCGAGGAGGACGGGTCCTGGGAGTCGACCCCACAGGCCGTCACCGCGATCACCGTTGCCACCATGAGGAGTTGCCGCATCGGACTGCTCCTTTCGAACGCAGGCCACTCCTCTTCAAGGACCGATCCACCCAGCCGCAAACACAACCAATTGGATTAATTGAAGTAAAAAGGTGTCACACACCTTGTACCCAGCTCAAGTCGGGCATCACTTGCGCAACACGCGCACATCGCGTGCGCGAATTGAGCAAGCTCTGCTCGCCTCGTGCTCCTAGGGCGTGAGCGGGCTCAGCGTCGAGCTCGGCGTAGCGGGCGACTGGCTGACGAAGTCGGTCGCGTTGTCGTGGGTGTCAGCGCAATTGCCGCCGACGCCTCCCGGCTTGCGCTCGAGGCTCACGTCGACGCTGCTGGCGTTCGCGCTGGTGTTGTCGTGGGGCGTGTTGTTCGCGGGCGTGCCGTTGCACACGAAGCTGGCGCTGGCGAAGGCAGCGAGGGTGGTGGTGTCGAACCCGAAGCAGAGCGCGTCGACCGGCATGCCGTTGTGCAGCAGCACCACCGAGGTGGCGTCGGTCAGCCCGACGAGGAGCGTGTCGTCGCCGGCGGGCGTCTGGGTGTAGCCGGTGCCGACGATCAGCGCGTGGCCGTGCGCAGGCACCACGACCTTGCCGGTGCCGAGGTACCGGTTCGAGTAGCCGCCGACCGTGGTCGAGCGACCGCTCACCGCCCAGGTGGCGTCGAGGGTGATGGGTGAGGCGGTGGGGTTGAAGAGCTCGACGAACTCGTCGGTGGCCCCGCCCGCGCCGCGGCTGCGGACCTCGCTGATCAGCAGGTTCGGCAGGGTGCAGCTCGAGCCGGCGTCGGCGCCGGCATCGATGGTCCCTGCGTCCGAGCTCCCCGCATCGGGCGCACCGGCATCGGTCGAGCCCGCATCGCGCTGGCCCGCATCGGTCGAGCCTGCGTCAGCGCCGCCCGCATCGACCTGGCCGGCGTCGAGGGTCGCCGGGTCGAAGCCGCTGAAGGTCGCGGTCGAGGCCGCGGGGTCGAGCGCGGTGCCGCGCACGTCGGTCACGCCGGGCGCGACGGTCAGCGTGTAGCTCGCACCGACGGTCTGGGAGTCGGTGGTCAGCGTCAGGCGGAAGGGCGAGGTGAACGTCGCCGCCTGCACCGTCAGCGCTGCGGGGCCGGTGATGCCGAAGACGCCGGCGTCGACCGTGGTGGGGTCGAGGTTGCGATCGAAGGTGGCCACCACCGTGGTGGCCGAGGTCGCGCGGGCGGTCTGCAGCTTCGGCGCGGGGCAGGTGACGTTCGACAGCTCGGCCATCACGAAGGCCGAGGGCTGGGCGCGGGTGTTGAAACGCCACAGCGGCGTGCCGGTGAGCGAGACCTGGCAGCCGGGCGAGAGCGCCTCGGCGTTGGACAGCGCGGCGACCATGCGCAACTGCATCGAGCTGCCGCCGTCGGGCAACGCGGGCGTGCCGACCGAGGTGAACTGCACCGCGCGGTACCCGCCGCCCGAGCTCGCCGGCTGACTGACCACCTGGCCGCTGAGGCTGATCAGCTTGCTCTCGTAGCCGTCGAGGTCGGTGCTGGCGCTCAGGCTGACCGCGCTGACGTCCTGCACCAGGCTCGAGACCGGGTTGCCGCTCGAGCTCTTCGACAGGCCGCTGATGGCGGTGGCCATGCGAAGCGTGCCCACGCGCGCGACCTGGGTGACCACGAAGCTGACCTGATCGCCCGGTGCCAGCGGGCCGCCGGTGACGGTCGCCGGGTCGAGCGCGACGAAGAGGCCGGGGCCGGTGCTCGAGTTCTGCACGAAGAAGCCGGCCGGGTCGCTGGCGCCGGCGTCGGGAACCAGCGGCTTGACGTACGTGACCAGCACGCCGTCGACGGGCAACGTCACCGTGCCGGCGTCGGCATCGGCCGCGGCGCGCACGGCGGTCAATTCCGCGTCGGGGTCGGGCTTGCCGGCGTCAGTCGGGCCGGCGTCGAGCGACCCTGCGTCCTGCCCGGCGTCGACCACCACCTTGGGCACGCACATCGCGTTCATGCACACGCTGGCCGAGCACGCGCCGCACATCGCGCCGCCCGCTCCACAGGCCGAATCTTCGGTGCCGGCCTTGCACTGGTCGTCAGCCGAGCAACACCCGTTGCAGTTGGCTGCCGAACAGGGTGTGGGCTGGCTACAGCCGACGACGAGGCAGACGCCGACGAACACCACCGCGAGGAGTGACCGTGAGGAGCGCATGGCGCGCCTCTACCCGAAGCCCTGCCCGAACGAAATGGAGCCGGGTCGATCGGCCGAATGTTTCCCGGCCGTCACCTCGCTGACTATTGGAGATCAGCGCAGGTCAGTGGCACCAGCACCGGCACCACCGGCGACGAAGTGCCCGCGTAGTAGTCCTGGTAGCGGTCCCAGACGGCGGTCAGCCCGTTGGGGAGCGAGAGGGTGCCTCCGTCCAGGGGCTTGATGCAGTCGTGGTAGACGACGTTGTCGGCTACCCAGCTGCCGTTGGAGATTTCGAAGCCCGCAGGCACGGTGCCGCCGTCGCTGCCGGTGGTGACGAACCCCGTCGGCTTCATGCTCACCACGGTCACCGACGGCAGGTGCACCACCACGCCGACGTTCTCGGGGTGGGCATTGGTGGCGGTGTGCGCGTACCCGGCCTGGTCGGCGGTCGCGACGGTCAGCGGCATGCCGGCCGGCGGTTGCGCGCCGCTGGTGGCGTGCCCCGAGCCCGCGGCCGTCACCGTGACGTGCAGCGCGACGCCGTGCGAGGCCGACGACGAGAGCTGCAGACTGCCGTTGAAGATCGACAGGCGGCCCATCAGCGTCACCACGTCACCCACGTTGGGCGTGGCGGCGGTGTCCTTGCAGCCCTTGTAGACCGCGAGGCCCGGCCCGCCCGAGGGGTCCTGCACGTAGAAGGTCTCGACGGTGGGCGTGGTGCCGCAACCCGAGGTGGTCGAGGTGAAGACCGTGCTCGCCGCGACCACCACCGCGCCGTCGATTTCGATGGCGCTGCCCAGCAGCGAGGTCTGGTTGGTGACCGCGTTGGTCACGGTGCTGATCATCGCTCCTGCGTCGGCAGCGCCGCCGCCGGTGGAGGTGCCGCCACCGGTCGCCGTACCGCCGCCGGTGGAGGTGCCGCCGCCGGTCGAGGTGCCGCCGCCGGTCGAGGTGCCACCGCCGGTCGAGGTGCCGCCGCCAGTCGAGGTGCCGCCGCCGGTGGACGTGCCGCCGCCAGTCGCCGTGCCGCCGCCCGTGGCGTTGCCGCCGCCCGTGGCATCGCCGCCTCCGATCGCCGTCGCCGAGCAGAACCGCGCCGAGCACAGTTGCATGCTCGAGCAGGCCACGCAGGTCTCGCCGTTCATGCCGCAGGCCGAGTTGTCGGTGCCCGCCACGCAGATGTTCTGGTTGCAGCACCCGTTGCAGTTCGACGGGCCGCAGGTCGGGCTGGTCCCTCCGCAACTGAAGGCGAGGAGCAGGCCGACGGCGCCACCGAGCACGGCGAAACGAAACAGGCGAAGCGAGATCATGGTTCGACTCCTTGCGAGCCTTGTGCCTGCCCGAGGTGAGACTGCGGTGAGGAGGACCGCGAAAGGCGCCGAGCGATTTGGGCGGGTATTTCCAGCGCATTTTTCACGCGTCGCTGACGTTCTCATCTCTCCACGGTGGGCGGCCACGGGCTCGAAGCACGAGCTCTCGGTGCGTCAAAGCGCACCCCGCTGAAATCAGTGTCGTGGCCTGCGACATCGATGCTCCACCTGAAGCGAAGCGCCGCACCTCGATCGTAAGGGAACGCGACGATCTCATCGCGCAATCATGAGCCCCGAACCGAGGAGGTCGTGGTGCTTCGCCCCGAGGTGACGAATTGGTGGCCCGACGGTTGCGAGCGTGTCTCCTTCAAGCGCCGCTCGTCTGGCTGCTCGAGGTCGTCATGCATCGTTGCCTCATCGCGTCGGTGGTGGTCCTGCTGGGGTCGTGTGGCATGCAGTCCGCGCAGATTTCGCAGACCGCCTCGCTCGCCATCGACCCCACCGACATCGTGCTCCCGGTGGGGGAACCCGCCCAGGCGACCATCACGCTCTTTGCGAACGATTCCATGCCGTGGACCTTGTCGGTGCTGGGCTTTCCTTCGGGGGTGACGCCGACCTTCTCGCCGCCCACGCTGACCAGCGGAACCACGTCGACCTTGCAGTTGGACGCCGCGTCGGACATCGCCACCTGGAACGGCGTCATCACCGTGCTGGCCACCAACGGCTCGAGGTCGGTCGACGCGACGGCGACCTTGAGCATTCAGGGTGAGAATGGGGGCGGTCCCGGCACGGGAGGCGGCTCGGCGACCGGTGGCGGCACGGCCACGGGTGGAGGCGACCCCGTCGGCGGCGGGAGCGCGACTGGTGGAGGCAGCGCGAGCGGTGGCGGCACGGCGACGGGCGGAGGTACTGCGACGGGCGGAGGCGGCGGCGGACACGCCACGGGCGGAGGCACTGCGACCGGCGGTGGAACGGCGACCGGTGGCGGGGCTGGCACCTCGGGCATCGGCCCCAGCGGCGGCACCGTCGACCTGCTCTCGTTCGCCACCACCGGCGACACGCGACCGCCCGCCTGCGAAGACACGGCGCACTACCCGACGGCCATCATCAACGCGATCTCCGACGCGGCGCAGGCCCACCACGCGCAGTTCGCGCTCGACCTGGGCGATCACATGTACGTCTGCAACAGCGACCTGCCGACCGCCACTGCGCAGATGGACCTCTACCTGCAGGCCACGCGTCGCTTCTCGAACCAGTGGTTCATGGTCATGGGCAACCACGAGTGCTGGCACGGCCCGTGTCTGCTCGGCTCGACCAACGCGAACTACGTGGCCTTCATGAACGCGCTCGCGCCCGTCGCCTCGAAGCCCTACTACACGTTCAACGTGCACACCCGACTGGGCCTGGCCACGTTCATCATTCTGGCCGACAACGGGTGGGACGCCACGCAGTCCGCCTGGTTCGAGCGCACGTTGACCACCGCCGACGCCGCCGCGAAGTACACCATCGTGGCGCGGCATCACCCCGAGGGCGACAGCTCGGTCGCCACCAACCCCGAGGCGGTCACCATTCTGCGTCGGCACAAGTTCTCGCTCTTCCTCACCGGCCACGCGCACTCGTACTCGCACATGACGACCGACAACGGCCGCGACGTGGTGATCGGCATCGGTGGCGCGCCGCTGCTCGCGTCGGGGTCGACCTTCAACGGCTACGCGATGGTCGACCAGCAGCCGACGGGCGAGCTGCGGGTCACGGTGTACGGCATCACCGGCAACACCGTGCGCGACACCTTCTCGGTCGGCCCCAATCAGTGACGGTCCGTTCGTGAGCGTCGCCTTCGAGTCCCTGGCGCTGGAACTGGTGCTCGCCCACGGCGCGGTGGCCTTCGTGGTCGCGGGCGCGGCGGGGCAGTTGGGCCTGCTCGGGGCGCGTCGGCTTCGCGGGCTCGAGGTGCCGGCCGCGAGGGTCCGCACGCTCGCGTGCACGGTGAGCGCGGCGTTCGTCCTGGCCTTCGGGCTCGGCCTGCTGGCCTACCCGCATTACCGCGTCGCGGTGCGCGGGCTGGTGCTCGACCGCCAGTCGCCCTGGGCCAGCAACCTGTTCGACGTGAAGGAAAACCTGGCGGCCTTCTCGTTGCCGCTGCTGGGCGTGGTGCTCGCGCTCGAGCACGATCAGCGCGCGCCCCGGCTCTCGGGGTTCTTCTGCGTCGCGCTGGCGGCGTCGGTCGCGGTCATCGTGGGGTCCGGCCTGGTGGTGACCCTGGTGCCTGGCCCATGAGCGCGACCGCGCCGCAGCCGGGGTTCAGCACGCGCGCACTGGGCGCGGCCCCTGGCTTCTACGCCGCGTGGTTCCTCAGCAGCGTCGTGCCCACGCCACTGCTCTGGTACCTGCCGCTGGCCCGGCGCTTCGAGTTCGCGACCGTGGCGACCGAGCTGGGCATGGACTTCTACGGGCGGCTGCTCCTCTCGCTGGCGGTCGCGGTGCTGGCCGGCGTGCTGGCGGGGCGCTCGAGACTCTCGCTGCGCACCCTGACGGTGTGGCTGGTGTCGACCGGGCTGCTGTGCCTGGCGCTCGAGCTGGTGGTGCTCTGGCACCGCGTGCCGGTGCCGTTGCCCGAGGGGACGCGGTGAGCGCGCTGCTGCTGCTGGCGTTTCTCGCGCAGGGCGACTTCGAGCGCGTGGAACTCGAAGCGGTTCGACGTTCCACGGAAGACGGCGTGTCGCTGATGGAACAATGGCGCGTGGCCCACCGCGGGTCGCCCGACGAGGCGCGCGCGCTGCTGTGGGAAGCGCAGCAGCGGTTGGCGCAGGGCAACCAGGCCCAGGCGCGCGCGTTGCTGTTGCTGGCCCGGCAGACGCCGTCGTCGGCCGACCTGCAGTTTGACGTGGCGCTGT
>CAIWFK010000828.1 GCA_903911905.1 uncultured Myxococcales bacterium | reverse complement strand
CCGCCGCCCGTCGTGGTGCCGCCGCCAGTCGCGGTGCCGCCGCCCGTCGCGGTGCCGCCGCCAGTCGTGGTGCCGCCGCCGGTCGTGGTGCCGCCGCCGGTCGGGGTGCCGCCGCCGGTCGCAGTGCCTCCGCCGGTGCCCCCGTCGTCAGCGGAGGGCGTGTTTCCACACGACAGCAGCGAGGCCGTCAGCAGGAGGGTGCAACAGGCGGTCAGAAGTTTCATGGGCGCGGACCCTAGGGGAAACGCGCATTCGGCGTCGAGGGGCATGTCAGGGTCGTGTGGTACCAGTTCGAGAATGGACTCGAGTGAGCGGCGGGCGGTGGCGGCGTTGTGGAGTCTTCAGGGCATTGGGCCGGTGACGATCGCCCGGCTGGAGCGTGCGCTGGGGCCGTTGGGGCCCCTGCTCAACCTGAAGGTCAGCGACTGGGCGGGGCGGGTCGACCTGCAGGCTCCGGCGAGGGAGGCGCTCGAGGGGGTGGGCCGCCTGGCGCAGGTGGCCGATCGGCTCGAGGAACGCGCGCGACGGCTGGGGCAGGCCATCGTCTTCCCCGGCGACGATGGGTGGCCGCGGCGCATGACGGGGGCCTGGGCGCCTCGCGTGCTCTTCATGGTGGGCCCCGGGGCCACCGGGCCCGATCGCCGACGCGTCGCGATCGTGGGCACGCGGCGCCCCGAACCTGGCGCGGCGGAACGGGTGGCGAGGCTGGCGCGTGAGCTGGCGGGGCAGGGCGTGGGCGTGGTGTCGGGTGGCGCCGAAGGCATCGATCAAGCGGCGCACTTCGGTGCCATCGCGGGCGGCGGAGAGACCTGGGCCTTCCTCGGCAGCGCGTTCGACGAGCTCGACCCCATGCAGCGACCGCTGGTCGAGCCCTTCTTCACCCACGGCGGCACGTTCTATTCGCAGTTCCCTCCGGGTACGCGAGCCGACAAGTCGACCTTCACCCGGCGCAACCCGCTCATCTCGGGTGCGGCCGATTGCGTGCTCATCGCGCGGGCACCGAAGAAATCGGGAGCGCTCCACACCGCGAAGGCAGCCCTCGCTCAGGGGCGCCCCTTGCTGGTGTTGCCGTCGGACCCGTGGAACGAGGCGGCGGTGGGCTCGAATGCGCTGCTCGACGCGGGTCGGGCCCGACCGTGTTTCTCGGTGTCGAACGTGCTGGACGCCCTCGGACTGGGCGAGGCCACCACCCGGGTTTTGCCCCAGGCGGTCGATCCCCGGTCGTTTTCGGTGATCGCCAGGCGCGTGCTTGAGATACTCAGTAGCCACGCCTGCGACGTCGACGTGCTCATGGCACGAACGGGGTTGCAGCCGGGCGAGGTGAAGGCCGCGCTGGTCGAGCTCGAGGTCGAGGGGGCTGTCATGAAGAAGGGCAGCGGGGTGTGGGAACGACCATGACCAAAAAGTCGCGGAACACTCGTTTGTTGACGCACCTGGGTGCGCAAATTAAAACCGCCGAAGTGTTTTCAGGTCGTTGAAAGGAAAGCGAAGAAAATGTCCGCCAGCCTGTTGGTGCACCACTTCCTCGACGTGGTGTTGACCGCGGAAACCACCCCGGCCCCCAAGGGTGGGCCTCTTGATGGCCTGATCGGCTTCTTCAAAGAGGGTGGTCCGTTCATGTTCATCAACATCGCCTGGCTGGCCTCGGCCATCGCCGTGGCGGTCGAGCGAACGATCACGTTGATGTTCCGCTTCAACCTGAACGCCGGCCCCTTCATGGAGCAGATCACCAAGCTGGTGATGGCGGGCAACGTCGACCGCGCGGTCAAGCTGTGCGGCGCGGCGCCCAACTCGCCGTTGGCCAAGGTGGTGCGCGCCGGCCTGACTCGCGCGAACCGCGGCGAAATCGAGGTCGCCAAGGCGCTCGAAGAGTCGATCCTCGAGAACGTGCCCCACATCGGCGCCCGCATTCAGTGGCTCTGGTCGATCGCGAACATCGCCACCCTGACCGGGCTGGTCGGTACGGTCTTCGGCCTCATCGGTACCTTCAAGTCGCTCGGCAACGTGCCCGCCGACCAGAAGCAGGCCATGCTCTCGAAGGGCATTTCCGAAGCAATGAACAACACGTTCTTCGGTCTGACCATCGCCGTGATCTGCATCATCGCCCACCTCTTCCTGACCGCGTACAGCAAGCGCATGACGGAAACGGTCGAACTGCAGGCGATGAAGCTCGAGAACCTGCTGGGCCGTCGCAACGCTGGCGAAACCAGCGCGATGGACTTCGAGAAGGCCACCTGAATCACCCAAGGAACCTGAACGGCGTTCGCGCTGTCGGGTTGAGTTGAATGGCCTTCTACTTCTCCAGACGGAAGATCAAGCCCAAGGAAGAAGAGGAATCGACGGAACTGAACATCGTTCCGTACCTCGACATCCTCATGAACTTGATCATCTTCATGCTCCTGTCGATGACGGGTCTGGCGACGTTCGGCATGCTCAACGTGAACGCGCCCAGCTATGGCGCCAGCGCGGGCGGGTCGGGTGACGAGAAGCCGCCCCTGTTGTTGACGGTGGCGGTGGCGAAGAAGGGCTTCTACCTGGCGGCGACGGGCGGCGTGTTGCCAGGGGCTCCGGAAGGCGCGGGCGCGACGCCGGGTCAGGGTTCGCCGACCATTCCGGTGAAGGCCGATGGCAGCTACGACTACGACGCGCTCAACGCGAAGATGAAGGAAATCAAGGGCGCCTTCCCCACCGAGTCGAAGGTGATTCTCGCGGCCGAAGCCGACACCCAGTACGAAGTTCTGGTCGCCACGATGGACGCGACGCGCGAGACGAAGGATCGCAAGCTGCTCTTCCCCGACATCACGCTGGCGAGCTTCTGACCATGGCCACCCCCGAGACGAACAACGCGCTCGAGATTTCCGACGACGATCGGAACCGAATGCGTTTCCGCAAGGCCCTGGCCCGCAAGAAGCGCAAGGACCGTGAAGCCGAGAGCGAGATCAAGGAACTGAACATCACCGCGATGATGGACATGATGACCATCATTCTGGTGTTCCTCATCAAGTCGTACTCGGCCTCGTCGATCACCGTCACCGCCTCGGAAGACGTGCGGCCCCCCGGCTCGACGACGCGGCAGACGCCCAAGGACACCATCGCCATCACCGTTTCGCCCAAGTCGATCATGGTGGGCGACAAGCGCAAGGTCGAGCTCGGGCCCGGCGCCACGGTCAAGGCCGCCGACGCCAACGGCAAGCTGATTCTGCCGCTCGACGCCGCGTTGAAGAAGGAAGTCGAGAAGCTCAAGCACATCGCCGAGCGCAACGCCGCAGCGCCGTTCAACCACGAGGTCGCGATCATCGGCGACAAGCGCGTGCCGTACGAGCTGCTCAGCTCGGTGCTGTACACGGCCGGCCAGAACGAGCTCGAGAACTTCCGTTTCGTGGTGCTGCAGAAGAACCCGGAATGACTTGAGTTGAGTCGCGCGGCGGTTCCTGCGAAACGGGAACCCCATGACGACCACTCCCTCAGCTCCCATCACCGTCATCGGCGGCGGCCTCGCTGGCTCGGAGTGCGCCTATCAGCTCTCGCGGCTGGGCCACGACGTGGTCTTGCGCGAAATGAAGCCCCACAAGCGGTCGCCGGCCCACAAGAGCGACGCGCTGGGCGAATTGGTGTGCAGCAACTCCCTGCGCTCGGACAACCCGCAGAGCGCGATCGGCATGCTGCACGCCGAACTGCGCCGGGTGGGTTCGCTGATTCTGGGCGCGGCTGACCTGCACCGGGTGCCTGCGGGTGACGCGCTGGCGGTCGAGCGCGAGGGGTTCGCCAGGGAAATCGAAGGCAGCCTCCGTCGGGGCCGTGTCACCATCGTCGGCGGCGAGGTGACGGCCCTGCCCGAAGGCACGGTGGTCATCGCCACCGGCCCACTGACCAGCCCCGCGCTCACCGATGCGCTCGCGCCCCTGGTGGGCGAGAAGCTGTATTTCTACGACGCCATCGCGCCCATCGTGTCGGGTGACTCGGTCGACCTGTCGATCGCCTGGCGGGCCTCGCGCTACGACAAGGGGGGCGACGACTACCTGAACCTGCCGATGGACAAGGAGCAGTACCTGGCCTTCGTGCAGGCGCTTCGGGCGGGCGAGAAGGTCAAGCCGCACGAGTTCGAGGAACCGCGCTACTTCGAAGGCTGTCTGCCGATTGAAGTGATGGCCGAGCGTGGTGACGAGGTGCTGGCGTTTGGGCCGATGAAGCCGGTGGGGCTGGTCGACCCGCGCACGGGCAAGCGGGCGCACGCGGTGGTGCAGTTGCGCATGGAAGATCGCGCGGGCACCGCGTGGAACCTGGTCGGCTTCCAGACCCGACTGACCTGGCCCGAGCAGAAGCGCATCTTCGGCATGATTCCCGGGCTGCAGGCGGCCGAATGGGTGCGCATGGGGCAGATTCACCGCAACACCTTCATCGACAGCCCGCGGTTGCTGGCCAGCGACCTGTCGCTCAAACGCGAGCCGCGCCTGTTTTTCGCCGGGCAGATCTCGGGTGTCGAGGGCTACGTCGAGTCGGCGGCCTGCGGGTACCTGGTCGCGCTCAGCGTGCACGCGCGGCTGACCGGCACCACCTTCACGCCGCCGCCCGGCACCACCGCGCTGGGCGCGCTCTACCGCCACGTCACCGGCGAAGCGCACCCCCCCGACGCGCCGTACCAGCCCACCAACGTGGTCTTCGCGCTCTACCCGTCGCTCGAGGGCAAGAAGCTGAAGAAGGCCGACAAGCGCGTGGCCTACGCCGAGCGGGGCGGGCGCGACTTCGATCGCTGGGCGCCGCTGGCTCCGCACCCGGTCGCGCCACGGCCGGTGCCCGCGCCGCCCGTGGTCCCCGTTTCCGCGGCGCCTGGCGCGCCCGCCACCCACTCATGAGCCGAGGAACCACCCGCATGTCGAAGTTCACCGTGTTGCTGGCGTCGGTGCTGCTGTTGGCCGGCTGTCAGTCGAAGATGCCCAAGGACAGCGGGAGCGGCGGCGGCGTGCGCGCCAAGGTGGTCGCCGAGAAGAGCGCAGCCCGGCTGCCAGTGCTGGGCCAGCAGCGCCTGGCGGGCCAGGTGCAGGATCTGCGAGCCTCGCCCGATGGCCAGGTGCTGACCGTGCTGGTCGACGGCAAGAAGCCCGATCTCGAAGGGGCCCCGCCGCCGATGCGCCTGGGCGAGCTGTGGGCCATGGGCACGTTGACCGGTGCTCCGGCGAAGGTCGCCGAGGGCGTGACCAACCTGCCGGGCGGCTGGCTCATCACCCCCGACTCGCGGTGGATTCTGGCCTCGGCCCACTACGATCAATCGCAGCAGAGCGGTGAGCTGGTGGTGGCCGACGCGCAGAACCTGGCCGCCGAGAAGCGCTCGGTGTCGAACCACGTCGCCTATTACGTGCCCAGCGACGACGGGCTGCAGTTGGCCTGGGTCGAGAACGGCGTGTTGTCGGTGGGGCCGCTGCCGAATGGGCCGTGGCGTCAGTTGGCGGGTGAAGTGTCGACCGCCGAGTTCTCGAACGACGGGCGGTTCCTGTATTTCCGTCGCCGCTATGCGGCGGCAGGCGGGCTGTACCAGGTGAACCTGGCCGACACCCGCGCCCAGCCCCGGCGCATTCTCGATCAGGT
>CAIWFK010000827.1 GCA_903911905.1 uncultured Myxococcales bacterium | reverse complement strand
GTGAGCGAGCCGTCGTGGCCGGTGTTCATGGCCTGCAGCATGTCGAGCGCCTCGCCCGACCGGCACTCGCCGATCACGATGCGGTCGGGCCGCATGCGCAGGCAGTTCTTGACCAGGTCGCGAATGGTGATCGCGCCCTTGCCTTCGAGGTTGGGCGGGCGTGATTCGAGCTGCACCCAGTGGTCCTGGGCCAGGTTGAGCTCGGCGGCGTCTTCGACGGTGATGATGCGCTCGCCTTCGGGAATGAACGAGCTGACGATGTTCAACAGCGTGGTCTTGCCCGAGCCCGTGCCGCCGGCGATCACCGTGTTCTTGTGCGCCTTGACGCACATCTCGATGAACTCGGCCATCTGCGGCGTCATCGACTTGTACTTGATGAGGTCGTTGACGACGAGCTTGTCCTTCTTGAACTTTCGAATGGTGATGCAGGGGCCCTTGAGCGCCAGCGGCGGAATGATGGCGTTGACGCGCGAGCCGTCCTTCAAGCGAGCGTCGACCAGCGGGCTCGATTCGTCGATGCGGCGACCGATGGGAGCCACGATGCGCTCGATGACGCCGAGCACCGCCTGGTTCGACGAGAAGATCTTCTCGGACAAGGTAATCTTGCCCTTCTTCTCGATGTAGATCTGGTTGGCGTGGTTCACCATGATCTCGCTGATGTCGTCATCGGCGAGGAAGGCTTCGAGCGGGCCGAGGCCCAGCGCTTCGTTGAGCACGTCGGTCAGCAACATCTCGCGATCGATCTCTTCACCGATTTCGCCGTCGCCCTCCATCTGCTCGATGATGTCCTTGATGGCCTTCTCGGTGCGACGCCACAGCTCGTCGTCGCCCAGCCGGTCCATGTCGAGGCGGCGAAGGTCGAGGTATTCGATCAGCCGATCGTGAATGTCCTTCTGGAGGTTGGCGTAGGCCTCGACCTCGGGGTTGACCTTCACCTTGTTGCGCTGGGCGGCCTTGACCGACGCAGGCAGGTTGTTGGCCTTTTCCTTCTCGGGCGGCGGGGGCGCCGGCGCCTCCTCCTCGTACTCTTCCTCGGGCGGCGCCTCTTCCTCGTCGTACTGCTCTTCGCCCTCGTCGTAGTGCTCTTCACCCTCGGGGGCGTACTCGCCCTCGGGCGGCGCTTCGACGTTGATGATGTAATCGCCGATGTAGATCTTGTCGGTGGGGCGCACCACCTGCGGCGCGGCGATCTTCTTGCCGTTGACGAAGGTGCCGTTGGTCGACTTCAGGTCGACCACGATGTACTTGCCGTCCTTCAGGACGATGCGTGAGTGGTGCTTGGAGACGTTCCCCTTGTTGAGCACCAGGTCATTGCCGGCGATGCGCCCAATCGTCACTTCCTCTTTGTCGAGGGTGAGCTGCTGGGTGTCGCCACCCTTCTCCGCCAGGGTGATGAAAAACATATGGGGGCACCTTAGCACAACGGCAAGCCTGCGGTTTACAAAGACAAAACGCCCGCGGGCGGCCACTTGACCGACCACGGGCGTTTGGACGCCGTCAGAAAGGCCAGGGTTTCAGTCGAAGATCCCGAAGGTGACCTCGCCGCGGGCCTGCTTGTAGCGGCTCTTCACGTCGTCGATGATCGCGCGAATCTTGTCGGAGTCGGGGTTGACGATTCGCGGGGTGACGAAGATCACCAGCTCGCGCTTGTTCGAGTCGAACGCGCGGTTCTTGAAGAGCTCACCCAGAATCGGAATGTGACCCAGGCCCGGAATCTTCGAGACCGACTTCTGCTCGTCGTGCGCGAACACGCCCGAGAGCACGATGGTCTCGCCGTGACGCACGGTGACGTTGGTCTTCACCTTGCGTGACCGGAAGCCGGGAATCGAAGCGCCGCCACCGATGGCCACGGCCACCGAGATGTCGACTTCGCTGACCTCGGCTTCGATTTCCGTCTGGATGTTGCCGTTGCGGTCGGCCGTGGGGCGCAGCTTCAGAATCACGCCGTAGGGCTTGAACTCGACCGCGAACTGGTTGTTGGTGATGAGCGGAATCGGCACCTCGCCGCCGGCCAGGAACTCGGCCTTCTCACCGCTGGCGCACACCAGCTTGGGCTGGGCGAGCAGACGGCCGTAGCCGTCGTTGTTCTGGAAGCCGATGGCGAAGGCCGACTTGCCCGTGCCGTCGATGCCCAGGTCGCCCTGCGCGAAGTTGCCGGGGAAGAGTTCCTTGGTGATGCCCACCGCGGCGGTCGCCGTGCCCGAGATGTCGGTCGGGTACTTGATGCCGTAGCGGTCGGTGGTCTGGCGGCGAATTTCGACGAACTGCACCTCGCTCAGAATCATGCGCTTGATGCCGACCACCAGCAGGTTCTCGACCTTCTCGCCGATCGCCTTGGTGATGAGCTCGGCCTTCTGCAGGTCTTGCTGCGATTCGACCGAGCCCTCGAGGAAGATGGTCGAGCCGACCACGTTGGCGGCCACGTTCTTCAGGCCCGCCTTCTGGAAGGCCGCGTTGAGGTTCTGCGCGACCAGCTTCTTCGCGTTCGGCGCGATCTTCACGAAGCTCTTAACGTTCGGGTACAGGCCCGCCACCTGATCGATGCGATCGGCGTCGGCCTGGGTATAGGCCTGACCGTCGAGATAGATGCGGTCGCCGACCATGCGAACGTTCACGCCTTCGATTTCACCGAGCAGCTTCTTGATCTCGGCGATCACCTCGTTGGGGTCCTGCTTGCGGACCGCGACGATGTAGTTGACGCGCTGGCCGTTCGCCTTCCACACCAGCAGCGTGGTCTTGCCTTCGGCCAGACCGTTGACGAGCAGTTGGTTGCTGCCCAGGGTCGTCACGTTGATGACCGACGGGTCACCGATGGCGACGCGGTTGACACCGGGTACCGTGAGCACCTTCTGGGTGCCGACACCGATGGCGATCGACCCGCCTTCCTGGCCAAAGGCGATCGACGAGACCAACACGGAGAGCGCCAACAACGGCACCGCTCGCGAAAGTGAAACCGTGCGCATCAGCTTCCCCTCTCAAGGACCTTCAGTTTCCACTGACGTTTCCGTGAGCCCACCACATGGCCCACGCACTGCCAACCGCAATCGCGACACCATATGGAATGTGGCGGCGCGTTGCGCTGGAATTCGACTGCGGCCGCAAGATTCGGTCGACCGTCTCGCGCCCAGCACCTTGCCAGATCACCACCAGCACCGCCTGCAGCGCTCCGGCGATGGTGGTGAAGAGCAGCGCGGCCGCGCCCAGGGACACCCCCAGGCAGGCCCCCACCACCATCATCAGCTTGACGTCGCCCAGGCCAAAACCCTTGTTGAACCACGCCACCGCGCCGAAGAGCAGCCCACAGCCTGCGGCCGCGGCCAGCCCCGACGCCACGCCTTCTTCGAGATCGCCCACCCCTTCGAAGACGAAGCGCAACCCCAGCCCCAGCACCAGCGTGGGCGCCAGCACCACGTCGGGAATGAGCCGCGAGCGCCAATCGGCCAGCGCGCTGACCAGCAGCGTGACCGAGAGCAGACTGAAGAGAGCGACCTGCACGAGGCGAACAGGTCAGCGGTAGACGAACTTCACCTTCTCGGAACAGATGAAGTACTCGTCGCCATCTTCCACCTTGCGGCGCTTGATGCGCTGCTTGTTGAACCAGGTGCCGTTCGACGAACCGAGGTCTTCGATGAAGTACTCGCTGCCGTCGCGCACGATCACCGCGTGCTCGCGCGAGACCTTGCCCGAGTTGATGACGAAGTCGCAGTGCTTGCCGCGGCCGATCACGAAGCGTTCCTTCGCGATGCGGTCGAGCTCGCCGCCCTCGAGCATCATGTAGAGCGCGGGCGCGCCGCCGGGCTCGTTGCCCATGTCGACGTCGACGTCGGCCACCGGTTCCTGCTCGGCCGACTGCGCGTTCTGGTTGTTCTGCTGGTGCTTCGACTTGATCAGCTTCTCGAGCTCGGCGGCGGTCTCGAGCACCCGCTCCTGCACCTCGCGGCGCATCGGGTCGTCATCGAGCGCCCCGTTGTTGTGGCTCGAGGGCGAGCTCTGCACGGGCTTGAGCTGCGGAGGCGCTTCGTTGCGCTGCGGGCGCGCGGGCGCGGGCTGGGGGCGCGGCACCGGCGTGCCGTTCGAAGGCGCGGGGCGGGGCTGAGCCGCGCCGTTGGCGCTCTCGATGAACCCGTTGAGCCGCGCGAACATGAACATCGCCTGGTTGATGAGCGCGTCGCGCTCCGAGCCCATCTGCGACGCCATCTCTTCGAAGGCGTCCCAGATGTGGTCGGCGATCTGGACCTTGCGGGGTGGCTTGGAGCTGGGATCCATCATGGAGTGCAGTTCACCTTCCGTCGGGTACCTGTGTCCAGATTACCAGCACTTTCGGGCACGGCCAATCTACCGATAGCAAATCACGCCCTGCCCCGAACTCATGTTCGCGAGGAGGTCGTCGAGCGTGCTGCCCATCGGGAACTCGACCACGCCGTTGCCTGCCGGGTAGAGCGCCAGCACTTCCCACGGGAAGCTCGGCACCGCAGTCGTGTAGTACGGCAAGCGACCCATCACGATCGGCCCCGGCACGTACGGGTTGCACCCGACGCCCGGGTCGATGGCCACGTGAATCGGCCGCAGGTGCCCGTCGAGCTTGAAGGCCCAGTAACTGCTGGGCGTCGGGTCGATGGCGCCGATGTTCATGATCAGCGCCGAGTGCACCCCGTCGAAGCCGGCCGGCATCGTCTGGTATCGGCGGTTGTAGGTCACGGTCGCACCGACGTGCGTGCGGGCGATGAAGCCCTCGTTGTCGCCGGTGACGATCACCGGGTCGGTGCCCTGGGCGCGCACCGTGTACGCGGTGACGTTCGGGCAGTTCGAGGGCACCGCGTCGACCTCGAGCACCCCGGCGTCGAAGCCCACCACGTGTGAATCACCACACGGCACGATGCCGCCGTCGTCGAGCGGCGCCCCGAAGAGCACGCGGTCGCCGTTGGCCAGGCGCGACTCGAGCCCCGCGGTGAAGCTGAGCAGCGTCGAGGTCCCCGAGGTCTGCACCTGGCTGAACCCGGGAATGATGCCCTGGTTGGCGACGGTGAAGGTCTGCGACAACAACAGCCCGTCGGCCACCGAGAGGCTGAACGCCGGCTGCCCCGCCGAGAGGGGGTCGATGTTCCAGTTGTAGACGGTGTCGTTGAGCAGGTCGGGCGCGTTGCCGGTGTGCGTGTACGGGGAGATGCCCGCGTCGAACTGGGTGTAGTTCGCGCCGCCGTCGTCGAGCAGGAAGCCGATGCCGCCGTCCTCGGTGGTCAAGGGCACGAACTGCGTCGCCGCGATCAGCGCCGGGCGGCGGCCATCGTAGTCGATGGGAATACGGTTGGAGGCGTCGAAGGGCACGTACTCGCCGTTGGCGTTCGAGAACACACCGATCTGGACGAACTGTTGCACCGCCTGCAGCAGCCGCACGCCAGCGTCGTCCTGCTGAATGCCTGACGTGCCGGCGTCGAGGGCGTCGCGCAGCACGGTCAACTGCACCACCGGGTAGTTGTCGCTCGACCCGAACACGTCGCCCGACAGCACGCTCAAGCCGCGCGGAATGCCGCCGGTCGCCAGCGGCACCATCACCTGCCCCGTGAAGTCGGTCAGCAGCGGAAAGCCGCCTGGAGAGATCGCCGTCTTGGTGTCGACGCCGATGACGCCGCCGCAGTAGCTGGCGTTGCATTCCTCTTCACTGAGCACGCCCCACAGGTTCGACGTGCCGCCGACCGGCGTCAGCTCGCGCACGGCGGTGGGAAAGCCCACGGTCGCGGTCTTCAGCGTCTTCGGGTCGAGCATCACGGTGCTGCCCGGCACGCCCTGGTTGGCGCGGGTGGCCACCACCAGGCAGTCGGTGGTGTCGCAAAAGGCCGCGCCGTCGCTGGTGCGGCCGGCGAGCGCCGCCACCACCTTGAGCGACGAAATGGGCGAGCTGCCGAAGCTGGCCACCAGCACGGGCTTCGCCGCCCGCAGGTCGGACGCAGCGCGAGTGGTGGGCAGCGCGAGATCGTAGAGGGCGCTGGCGCTGCCGTTCCACGTCGAGAAGTAGAGGTGCGTCACCGAGGGCACGGTGGTCAGGCCAGCGCCCATCCACCCCGCGAAGGCGGTCAGGGGGCCGGGCAGCGCCAGGGGCGTTCGGGTGATCTGCGCGAAGCCCGCGGGCGTCGCGTCGACCACCGAGAGCTGATCGCCCCCGGTGCGCGCCGCGTACACGTAGACGCCGGTGACCCGGCGCCCAGCGGAGTCGAGACCTTCGTCGGCCGTGAGCTTCTCGGGGCGATCGAGCACCGGAATCGAGAGCGTCTCGAGCGGGTTGGGCGCCTGCACGAAGGTCCGGCCGAGCAGACCGGGGCGGAACAGGTTGAGCACCCGAAGCTCGTTGGTGTCACCCGAGGTGATGAACAGGTAGTGGTTCGGCACGCCCGGGTCGGTGCCGGTGCCCGACGCCTCGGTGGCCAGCGTGACGCCGTCAGACTGGAGCTGGTCGACGAGCGCCACGGCGCGGGTGCCGATGATGTTGGCGGGCGAGCCGACCGCGGTGGTGGTGCAGGCGCTCGAGAGCAACCCGGCGAACAGCGCCACGAACAGCGCCGAAAGGATCAGGCGCTTCATGGCAACACTCCCAGGGTGGTGGTGCAGTTGG
>CAIWFK010000826.1 GCA_903911905.1 uncultured Myxococcales bacterium | reverse complement strand
GAGAAGATGAACGAGCAGGGCTGCAGCCGCTAGCGGGCGGTGCCGGCCTTGGCGTGACACGGGAGGTGGCGCCTGCTACCTCCCGTCGGTTCATGGCTTCGACGTCTGGGCAGGGAGAGCTGTTCTCGTTCGACGCGCCGCGCCTGGCGGCGGGGGCGCCCACGCCAGCAGCGCCGGTGACCGTTGCCCCGCCCAGAGCGCCGTCGGTGATGTTGATCGACGCCTCGGGCTTCGTCTTCCGCGCCTACCACGCGCTGCCGCCGCTCACGACCTCGAAGGGGGTGCCCACCCATGCGGTGCTGGGCTTCACCCGCATGCTGCTCAAGCTGATGCGCGAGCGCGCGCCCACCCACCTCGCGCTGTGCTTCGACAAGGACAGCCGCAAGGGCCGCCTGGCCATCGACCCCACCTACAAGGCCAACCGCGAGGCGCCGCCGCCCGACCTGCATTCGCAGTTCGTGCTCATTCGCCGCATCGCCGAGGTGCTGGCGGTGCCGGCGCTCGAGGTCGAGGGGTGGGAGGCCGACGACGTCATCGCCACCCTGGTCGATCAGGCGCGCGCGCGCGGCTTCGAGGTCGACATCATCACCTCGGACAAGGACTTCCTGCAGTTGCTCGCGCCCGACGTGCGCATCTACGACCCCATGAAGGACCGGGTACTCGACGCCGCGTACGCGCTCGAGCGCTACGGCATCAAGCCCTCGCAGATGACCGACTACCAGGCGTTGGTGGGCGACGCGATCGACAACATTCCCAAGGTGCCGGGCGTGGGGCCCAAGACCGCGGCCGATCTGCTGGCCCAGTTCGGCACCGTCGAGGCCCTGCTGGCGCGGTTGGACGAGGTGCCCAAGCCGAAGATTCGCGAGGCGCTCAAGGCCAACGTCGAGCAGTTGCAGCGGGCCTACCGGCTGGTCAGCTTCCGCCACGATCTGCCGCTCGAGGTCACGCCCGAGTCGCTGGTGCGTCAGGACATTCACCAGGCCGAGGCGCGCGCGCTCTTCACCGAGCTCGAGTTCTTCCGCCTGGTCAACGAAATGCCCGCCGCGAAGGCCACGCCGCTGCGACAGGAGGCCACCCTGGTGGTCGACCGCGCAGGCGTCGACGCGCTGGTGACGGCGCTCGCCACCGCGACCCGGGTGGCGGTGGTGCCCGCGTGGGAAGGCGATTCTCCGTGGTCGGCCTCGGTGTCGGGGCTGGGCCTGGTGATTGGCCAGGCCGGGTGCTTCTACGTCGACCGTGCTTCGGTGGGCGACGCGTTCGCCAACGTGCTGGGCCCGGCCCTCGCGCGCCCGGGGTTGCAGTTGCTGGCCCACGACGCCAAGACGCTGGCCCACCTGCTGGCCCACGCCGGAATGACGACGGTGGCCATGGCCACCGACCTCGAGCTGCTTTCGTACCTGATGAACCCCTCGCGCAAGGAGCACGCGCTGGCCGACCTGGCCCGCGAGCGGCTGCGCACCGAATTGCCGCCGTGGCCCGATGGGCTGACCGGGCGGGGGAAGGCCGCGCTGGGCGAGATCGCCCTCGAGCGCCGCGCTTCGATGTTCGGGGCCGCCGCCGACGCGGTCGAGCGGCTGACCGACGACCTGTGGCTCGAGGCCGAGACGCTGGGGCTGGCGCCACTGGCCCGCGAGCTCGAATTCCCGCTCATTCCCGTGCTGGCGAAGATGGAAGCGGCGGGCGTGCTCATCGACCGCGCGGCGCTGGCCACCATCTCGGTGCAGGTCGACGCCTCGGTCGAGAGCATGCTGGCCGAGGTGTGGCGGCTGGCGGGGCACGAATTCAACGTGGGCTCGCCCCTGCAGTTGGCGCAGGTGCTGTACGAGGAACTGAAGCTGCCGGTGCTCAAGAAGAACAAGACCGGCCCGTCGACCGACCACGAGGTGCTCGAGCGGCTGGCCGAAGAGCACCCCCTGCCGCGGGCGATCATCGAGTACCGCAACGTCGCCAAGCTCAAGAGCACCTACCTCGACACGCTGCCCAACCTGGTGGCGGCCGACGGGCGGGTGCGCACCACGCTGCACCAGGCCGCCGCGGCGACCGGCCGGCTGACCTCGTCGAACCCCAACCTGCAGAACATTCCCATTCGCACCGAGCTGGGTCGGCAGATTCGTCGGGCCTTCGTGGCACCGCCCGGCAGCGTGCTGGTCAGCGCCGACTATTCGCAGGTCGAGCTGCGCATTCTGGCCCACATCTCGGGCGACGAGGGGCTGATCGCCGCGTTCGAGGCGGGCAGCGACGTGCACGCTCGCACCGCCGCCGAGGTCTACGGGGTGCCCCTGGCCGAGGTGACGGCCGAGCAGCGCCGCGCCGCGAAGATGGTGAACTACGGCATCGCCTACGGGCTCTCGCCGCATGGCCTGGCCACCCGGCTCAACGTGAAGACCGACGAGGCGAAGGCCATCATCGACCGGTACTTCGAGCGCTTTCCGGGCATCGCCGGGTACGTGTCGGGCACCATCGAGAAGGCGCGCAGGCTGGGCTACGTCGAGAGCCTGTTCGGCCGACGCCGCTCGATGCCCGACCTGGTCTCGAAGAACCGCGCGGTGTCGATGGCCGCCGAGCGCGCGGCGATCAACATGCCCATTCAGGGCACGGCCGCCGACCTGGTGAAGCGGGCCATGCTCACGCTCGACCGCCGGCTGCCCGCCGAGGGCTTCCAGGGGCGAATGCTGTTGCAGGTGCACGACGAGCTGCTCTTCGAGGCCCCCGAGGCCGAAGCGAAACGTCTGGGCGAGGTGGCCCGACAGGTGATGGAGTCGGTCGCCACGCTGGACGTGCCGTTGGTGGTCGACGTGGGCATCGGTCGTTCGTGGGCCGAGGCGCACTGACGCAGAAAGAAAGGCCTTTCGATGAGCCGAAGCACTTCGCGAACCGAGCCCGGGCTGCCGGCGCTGACCGCCGACGTTCGCCGGGGCGAGCTCGAGCTGGCATTCGAGCGACAGACCGAGCGGCTGGCCGCGCTGATCGACGTGGGCGTGCAGATTTCGGCGGCGCGCGATCTGGACCAGTTGCTGCGCACCGTGATGGAGCGCCTGACGGGCCTGCTGCACGCCGAGGCGGCCACCATCTTCATGTACGACCCCGAGCGGGGCGAGCTGTGGTCGCGGGTGGTGAAGGGGGCGTCGCTGCGCGAGCTGCGCATGCCGACCGACCGCGGGCTGGCCGGCCACGTCTTCCGCACCGGCAAGACCGTGCTCATCGAAGACGCCTACGACGATGCGCGCTTCAACCCCGAGGTGGACAAGGCCTCTGGCTTCCGCACCCGGTCGGTGATCGCCGCGCCGCTTCGGCACGTGAGCGGGCAGGTGCTGGGCGTGCTCGAGGTGCTCGACCGGCGGGTCGGGGCCTTCGTGCCCGAGGACAAGTTGCTGGTGCAGGGGGTGGCCTCGCAGATCGCCGCGGTGCTCGACAACGTGCACCTGCTGGGCACGCTGACCGCCAGCCGCGATCAACTGGCGCACCGGGTGCGCGAGCTCGACGCGCTCTATGAAATCGAACGGGCCATCGCCTCGAGCGACGGCCAGGAAGACCTCTTCGACCGCATTCTGTCGACCGCGCTCGATTCGACCGGGGCCCAGGCGGGCAGCGTGCTGTTGCTCGAAGAAGAACGCGATGCGCTGCACTTCCGCACGGCGCAGGGCGAGCGCAGCGAACGGCTGACCTCGGTGCGCATCGACGCCGGCAAGGGCATCGCCGGGCACGTGGCCCAGACCGGCGACATCGTGCGCGAGGCGCACGCCGAGGCGAGCCCGCACTACGATCGGTCGATCGCCCGGAAGCTGGGCGTGACCATCGACGCGGTGCTGTGCGTGCCGATCGTCGTCGAGCGGCGGAAGATCGGCGCGCTCGAGCTGCTCAACAACCCCACTGGCTTCACCGAGGCCGACGAGAAGATGGCGGTGCTGCTGGCCGGGCAGATCGGCCGGGCGCTCGACGACCGCCAGACGCGCGAAGACCGCGAGCGGGTGGCTCGGCTGTCCACCATCGGGCAGATGCTGGCCGGCGTGCTTCACGACCTGCGTACGCCCCTGACGGTCATCGCCGGCTATTCCGAGATGATGGCGACCGAGACCGACCCCCTGCTGCGCGACGAGATGTCGAAGTCGATCGTCAATCAGCTCAAGCTGGTCAACGACATGCAGCAGGAAACGCTGGCCTTCGCGCGCGGCGAGCGCACCGTGTTGCTGCGCAAGGTGTACCTGCAGAACTTCATGCGCGAAGTGTCCGAGCAGTTGCTGCAGGAATTCTCGAGCTCGACCACCACGCTCAAGGTGACGGTGGGGTACTCGGGCGTGGCGCGCTTCGACGAGAACAAGCTCAAGCGTGCGATCTTCAACCTGGCGCGCAACGCCATCGAGGCCATGCCCCAGGGCGGCCGCTTCACGCTCTCGGTCGACCGCGAAGGCGACGAGCTGGTCTTCCAGGCCAGCGACAACGGGCCCGGCATTCCGCTCGACATCGCCGACAAGCTCTTCGAGTCGTTCGTCACCTCGGGCAAGAAGAACGGCACGGGCCTGGGCCTGG
>CAIWFK010000825.1 GCA_903911905.1 uncultured Myxococcales bacterium | reverse complement strand
GCTGGCGCGCGCGGCGGCGGGCGGGCCGGTGAAGGTCGGCTCGGCGAAGGTGTCGCCCGACGAGATCTTCGGCGCGGGGCTCGACCTGTGTCTGGCCTTGCGCGCGCACAACCCGGGGCAGGCCAGCAACCCCTGGCTCGAGGCCCTGCAGGTGCGGTGTGCCGACGGGCTGCGCGCGCTGCGCAAGCCGGTGCCCGACGTGTCGGGGGCGACCGCCACCATCTCGGCACCCCGCCCGTCGGTGGCCTCGTCGACGCCACTGGCCAGCACAGGCCAGGTGCGCCGGGTGGCCCTGACGCTGGCGTGGTCGCGTCCGGTCGCGCTGGGCGAAGAAGGCGGTCGGCTGCGCCTGGGCCGCGGCGGCCTCGTCGCGCAATCGCCGCACGCGGCCCACGCCTTCAGCACGAAGGGCGCCGAGCGCTTTCGCCGGCTCAGCCCGAACGGGGTGGCGGCCAACCTGGAGGGCTCGCTGACGGCCTCGGCCGCCCGGGTGCTGTATTTCTCGGACACCGGCGCGTCGGCGACCTGGCTGCGCGATCACGACGGTGCGGCACTGGGCCCGGGCCTCGAATCGCTGGGCGAGCTGGTGCTGACGTCACTGGCGCGACGGGGCGTGGTGGCGTTCGATCGCCTGACGGGCCGGGAACGGTGGCGTTTCGACCCTCCGCGCACGCAACGCAGCTTCAGCTCGCTCATCGGCTCGCGGGTGCTGGTGGCGACCGACTCGGGCACGCTCTACGGCGTCGACCTGTCGAGTGGGCAACTGGTGTTCACCGTGCGCTCGCAGGTGCCGTGCGCGGCGGCGGCAGTGGCGCTGGGCAAGCGGGCGGTGGTGGTGCTCAACCGTGGCGATCACACGCCGATCTACGCGTGCGACGCGTTGGCCTCGGGCGAGCGGGCCGCAGGCGCCGTGGCGTGGACCCGCGAGCTGACCCTGGCGGCGCCGCGACCGGCGGCCGTCACCCGCAACCGCATCTTCCTGGCCGGCGCCAGAGACGGCCGCTCGACGGTGATCGCGCTGAGCGGCTCGGGCCAGGTGCTGTGGGAGCGCGCGGCGCACCTCGACGCGGCGACGGTGACGTTGCTGCCCTTCAAGGGCGGGGTGATCGCCGGTGACGCGCGTGGCACGGCGGTGCGGCTGTTGCCCGACGGGCAGACCGCCTGGGTGCTGGGCGGAGAAGGCGATCAGCTCGGCTCGGCCATCGCCCTGGCGCTGTCGCGAGCGGTGCTGGTCGTGCCTGGCCCCCGCATCAAGGTGGTGGACCCGGTCACCGGGCGCGAGCTCTTCGCCCTGCCCCCGGCCCCGAGGGTGAACGACGTGGCGGTCGACGCGCGGCTCAACCTGTACGTGCTCAAGGAGCCGGGGCTGCTCGAGGCCTGGAAGCCGGCGACGGTGCTGTCGGTCGTATGAGGTGGCCGCTGCTGCTTCCATTGCTGGTGGCCTGTGCGCATCGTCCCAGCGCACGCCACGAGACCTGCCCCTTCCCGGCCGAGCTCGACCCGACGTGGGTGGGCCCGGGTCAGGTGCTGCTGCTGGGCGAAGCGCACCGCACGGTGGAGTTCCCCGCGTTCGCGGGCGAGGTGGCGTGCGCGGCCAGCGAGCGAGGCCCGGTGATCCTGGGGCTCGAGGTCACGACCGGCGAACAGCCGCGGCTCGACGCGTTCCTGGCCGACGGCCAGGTGGCCCCGCTGCTCGAGGGGCCGTTCTGGAACCGCGACCCGGGTGATGGCCGCGAGAGCCAGGCGATGCTCGACCTGCTGACCAGAATGCACCGGCTGCGGCTGGCCGGTCGGCAGGTGAGCGTGCTGGCCTTCGACTCACGCCCCGACCGACGAGACCTCGGCATGGCGCAGACGCTCGAGCAGGCGCGGCGCGAGCACCCCGAGGCAGCGATCGTCGCGCTGGTGGGCAACGCCCATGCCCGCAACGCCTTCGGGGTGGTCACCAGTTGCGCGAAGCACCTGGCTGACGACGGCGTACCGCTGCACACGGTCGACCTGGCTGGCGCGGGCAACCCCACCGGCTTCGACCTTCAGCGCGAAAGCGTCGAGACCACCCGCTCACCGCGGGCCCGGCCGCTCACTTCGCGCCCAGCGCCTTGAGGATGGCGGCCTTGCGCTCGGCTTCGAGCTCACCCTTCGCCCACTTCTTGCGGCCGGGGTCGCTGCTTTCGACGATCACGCCGTCCTTGAGGAGCACGAAGGTCTGGGTGCGCATGACGTTCGACTCCTGCTTTTCTCCGGGCGTCGCCAGCTTGCCGTTGACCCACTTGAGCAGCTGCAACTGATCGTCGACGAGCACGGGCAGTGACAGGCCCAACTGGGTGGTCAACGTCTTCACGTTCGCGAACTCGGCGTCGGTCTGCGGCAGGTCGAGGTCGACGAAGAACACCGCGAGGTCCGCGCGTTTGCCCAGCGCCTTGACCACCACCTCGAGCGCCTTCGCGTCGCGGTCGTCACCGACGATCGACGAATAGAACGAGACCACGGTGACCTGCTTCGCCACCGCTTCGAACTTCACCGGCTTGCGGGCGAGGTCGACCAGCGCGACCGTCGACAGGTCCTTCGGCACGTCGGCCCAGAGGTTGGTGGTGTCCACTCCGGCCAGGCTGAGCGCAGCGACGAGGGCGAGCGCGCTCACGGGGCCTTCTTGCCGAACTTCTCGGTCAGCTTCGCCAGCACGGTGGGCGGCACCATGCCCTCGACGTTGCCGCCGAACGAGGCGACCTCGCGCACCAGGTTCGACGAGACGTAGAAATAGTCTTCACCGGTCATCATGAAGACGGTCTCGAGTTCGGGGGCCAGGCGGCGGTTCATGTTGGCCAACTGGAATTCGTATTCGAAGTCGCTCATCGCGCGCAGACCGCGGAGCACGACGTTCATCTTGCGCTTGCGCACGTAGTCGACCATCAGGCCCTCGAAGTGGTCGATTTCCACGCGGGGTTCGGGGCCGATGGCCTCGGCGATCAGCTGCATGCGTTCCTGCATGGTGAACAGCGGCGTCTTCTTGGGGTTGACGGCGATCGCCACCACGACCCGGTCGAACATCTGCAGCCCGCGCTGAATGAGCGAGAGGTGCCCGTTGGTCAGCGGGTCGAACGAACCGGGGTAGATCGCAGCGCGCATGTGGCGATCTCGTCACCGATCGTCACCCCACAGTCAACTCGAAGATCGCGACGGTGGTCAGACCGAAGGTGCGCTCGTCGACCCTGGTGAAGGCGCCGAAGGTGTCGGCCAGCCCTTCGGTCTTCTGCCGCTCGAGCACCACCCTGCCCTGCGGCCGCACCACGTTCAGGCTGGCCAGCTTTTCCATCAGCGTGGTGCAGACCTCCTGCTGGTCGGGCGGGTCGGCGAACACCAGATCGAACTGGCGACCGTGGGCGGCCAGCGACTCAAGCGCCTTGAGCGCTGGCAACGTGAGCAGCTCGGCCTGCCCCGTGAACTTGAGCGCCTCGGTGTTGGCGCGAATCAACTGCTGGGCTTCGCGGCCCGAGTCGACCAGCACCGCCGAGGTCGCGCCGCGGGACAGCGCCTCGAAGGCCAGCGCGCCGGTCCCGGCGTACAGGTCGAGCACTGTCAGGCCCTCGCACCACTGGCCGAGCACGTTGAAGATGGTCTCGCGCACCCGGTCGGCGGTGGGTCTGATCACATCGTCCGATTTCGGGGCAGCCAGCACCCGGCCCTTTGCGCTTCCAGCGACGATCCGCATTCCAGCTCCCTACCCGAACCCACAGTTCCCCGCATGTATTCGTCGCATTCGTGGACGATCAGCGACTATGACTGTCTTCAAAACGGGCAGCCTGCCGAAGCAGACCCGAAACCAGGACGCCTGCCCGAGGAGTCGACCAGCGATGGATTACGAGCGGTACCAGAACCTCCACACGATCGTCATGCTCAGGGACATTCTGAGGAAGTGGTGGCGTGCGGAGCTGACCTTCGCCGACAAGACCGGCACGGTGCTCGAGTGGTCGAAAGGCAACATTCAGCCGCCGCCCAACGACTTCTGCCGGCTGGCGCTGTTCTCGAAGGAAGGGTTTCGGCGCTGCACGTCGTCGGTGCGGGTGTTGCACGAGAAGTTCAAGGCCTCGAAGAAGGTTCGGCGCAGCCAGTTCCACGAATGCCACCAGGGCTTCACCATCGTCGGCGCGCCGCTGTACGTCGAGGGCGAGTACGAGGGCCTGCTCTTCGTCGAAGGGTTCGCCCGGCAGCAGGTCAGCCCGCGTGAGGCCGAGCAACTGCGCACGAAGATCGTCGAAATGAACCCCAGCGCCACCGACCTCGAGCGGGCGGTCGAGCGCATGCTGGTGATGGACGATCGCGCGGTCGAGAAGGTGTGCGACCTGCTCGAGTTCGGTGCCAACGAGATCGGCAACTACGAAGCCGAGATGGCCAAGAAGGACGAGACGATTCAGACGCTCTCGACCGAGCTGAGCGAGCGGTACAAGTTCGAGAACATCATCGGCAAGTCGGGGCCGATGCTCGAGGTCTTCCGCCTGCTCGAGAAGGTCTGCAATTCCGATTCGACGGTGCTGGTCAACGGCGACTCGGGCACCGGCAAGGAACTGGTGGCCCGCGCCATCCACTACAACGGGCCGCGCAAGGACAAGCCGTTCGTGGTGCAGAACTGCTCGGCCTTCAACGACAACCTGCTCGAGAGCGCCCTCTTCGGCCACACCAAGGGCAGCTTCACCGGCGCGCTCAAGGACAAGAAGGGCCTGTTCG
>CAIWFK010000824.1 GCA_903911905.1 uncultured Myxococcales bacterium | reverse complement strand
GGTCACGCGGGTCGGACACCGCGCCCATAGATCACGCCTGCGCAACTCACGCGAGCCGAGTCAGTGCGGGAACTGATCGCCGGGATGCGCGCGGCTGATCGAAGCCCGGCCCCCTGAACGGTTACGCTGGCAGCGGCAAGACGCTCGTCGCGACCGAGCTGTGCAGACGCCGTGCACGAGCGGGGCTGCAGGCGACCTACGTCTGCTTCACGGACGCACTGGCGCGGGCGGTGAACGTTCAATTCCAGGACCCGGCGTGCCCCGACCCCGGGCGACGTCGATTCGCCAGCTCGCGGTCGACCTGTTGCGCAAGAACGGCTCGTCGATTCCTCCTCCGGACAAGGCCTTCTGGGACGAGGTGTCGTTCAACGCCGCGGCTGATGCGCTTCCTCCAGAGGCTGAGCGGCCGGCGGTCGTGGTCGTCGATGAAGGTCAGGACTTCGAGGCCAGCGATTGGATGCTGGTCGAGCAGCTCGCCGGCCCACGTGGGCTGTGGGTGTTCCGAGACCAGCGCCAGGCGTTCTGGACCGATCGCGCGCTTCCCGCGACGCTCGACCAAACGCTCCCGGCGCGGCTGAAGTTGCAGCAACGCTACCGCTGTCCTCCAGGGCTCGCTGCCTTCGCAGAATGCTTCGCCAGCGACCAGACGCCTTCGCAGCGGCCGCCAGCAGAGGACGTTCGCCTCGTGAAGGCAGCGCCAACGGACATCGCCGACAAGGTCCGGCATGTCATCGACGAGCTGCGCCGCGACGGGGCCAGGGCCTCGGACATCGCCGTGGTGAGCCTTGCCGGACAGACGCGCAGCAAGGTGTTCAACCTCCCCGTGCTCGGGAGCCACAAGCTCGTGCACGCCGATGCGGCTGACGCCAGGGACCACGTGGTCGTCGAGACGTTCCTGCGCTTCAAGGGGCTCGAGCGGCCGTTCATCATCGTGTGCGAGATCTCGGGTGCGCACGTCACCCACTTCGGTACCCGCATGTACATCGGGCTCACTCGCGCAACGGTGCAGGCAATCGTCGTCGCAGATGATGCCTCGGTGGTGGCGGATAGCCGCCTGACGACCCTGACCGCGTAGTTCGCAGGCGTGTGACCTCGGCCGTCACAGCAGTCAGTCACAGTGCTCACCTGTGTCTGGGTGAACATGGTCGAGGTCATCTCTTGTTGGGCGGCGGTCTCAGGTCTCGGCTTGATCCTCCTCAGGGAGGTGTGGGGTGTGACCTCAACTGTCATAGCGGTCAGTCAAGGTACTCCCGTCGGTCTGGGAGTGTCGCCATGAGTGCCCGAACCAAAGCGACCCTGGTCTCATCACCCGAGACGACGGTGCTCGGGCCTCGTACGCTCGAAGCGGGAGGGGATGGCGTGGCTGAGAAGCGAGCGGGGGCGAAGTCGAAGGACGAGTTGCGGAACGAGCAGGTGGTGCGGATCTTGAGGATCCTGCACGACCTCGGGCGCGCGGGTGGGAGCGACCTGTACGCGTTGGCCGAGCGCTACGGCACCACGGTGCGCACCGTTCGCCGTGACCTGGCGGCGATTCAAGACGCCGGCATTCCCCTCATCACCGAGGACGGAGAGGGCTCTCGCAAACGCTGGAGCCTGAACCACGGCGCGGCCGACCCGGTGGCGAGCCTGATCGAGGCCTCGCACTTCCTCGCGCTGCGCCTGGCGATGGAGTCGAGCGTCATTCGCAGCAACGGGGGCATGTTCGCGGTGATGGAGGATTTGGCCGAGCGCATTGAAAAGGCGCTGGGCACCCACGGCCGTGAAGAACTCCGCGAGCTCGACCGCGCCTTCTTCAGCTGGGAGAAGTTCGCCTGGCGCGAGGCTCCGCGCGAGGTGCTGTGGCCGTTGGTCGAGGCCATCTCGAAGCACCGCGTCTGCGAGGTCCACTACCGCGCACCGAGCAGCGGGAACGACGTGAAGACCTACCGGGTGCTCCCGCTGCGGTTGATCGTCCACAACGGCGGCCTCTACCTGCACGCGTGGTACGGCAAGTTCAAGACCGTGCTCCTGCTCAACCTGCAGCGGTTGCAGGACCTGAAGGTCACCGAGCAGACCGAGCCGCTCCCGAAGGAGTACGACCCGGCGAAGCTCGAGAACTCGGCCTTCGGTGTGTTCATCGGGAAGACCGCCGAGTCGTTCGTGCTCCGCTTCGATGCGTATGCCCGGCCCTACATCGAGGAGCGGAAGTGGCACCCGACCGAGCGCCTCGAGCCGTTGCCTGATGGAGGCGTCATGCTGCGCTTCGAGTGCACGCCGTCGTATGAGGTGACCAATTGGGTCGCCGGCTGGCGCGACCACGTCGAGGTCATCGAGCCCGAGAAGCTCAAGGTCGAGTTCCGCGGCTACGGCGAGTGGCTCTCGAAGAAGTACGGAGCGTCGAAGTGATTTGGTCCCTGCGTGAGTGGGCCCAGGCCATCGCCGCGCTGCCAGTTGGGTCGCTCCCCGCGCGCACCGTGGTCGTTCCGCGACTTCGGGTGGCCACCGCGCTCAAGCGCGAACTCGCACAGCTGGCGCCGAGAGCGCTGCTGGGGACGATGTTCGTGACGGCTTCCCTCGCCGCCCGTGAAGTCCTGAGTCTCGCCGACATCCAGCTCGAGGGTGGCGAAGAGGCAGCGCGCCCCGTGCGGCTGCGTCACTGGTTCTCGAAGCGACCGGCGTTGAAGCACTTCGATGTCGACGTGTTGCACGAAGCTCGAGGGTGGTCAGACGCGTTCGCGAAGACGCTCGGCGAGCTCGAGGCTGCGAGGCTGACGCCCCAGGCGCTCCGAGCCCGCAATCGGCCTCAGCTCGACGACCTCGCTTTGGCCCTCGATGCCCAGGCTGACGCCGCAGAGACCTCGGTCACCAACGAGACGCTGCTGGGGTGTGCGACCGACGTTCTGCTCGGTGGCGGCGTGTGGCCCTGGGCTGGGCAGACGTTGATAGTGGTGAGCGGGCACGAGTCCGGTGCGCAGGCGAGCTTCCTGCGTGCGATTCCCGCCGCCACGATGCTCGGTCTCGGGGCGCGACCGGTGACTCCGCGTTCGAACAATCGCCTGCGAGCGCTGTTTCCTTCGGTCGCAGCTCAGGTCGAGCCGCCTCTCACTGACGAGACCCTCGACGAGCTCGGGCTGCTCAAGCGCTTCCTGTTCGCGGACCCGCAGGTCTTGGCGGCCCCTTCGCGCCAGCGAAGCAGCGGCCGCGATGGCTCCGTTGAACTCGAGGAACACGCAGGGGTCGACGCCGACCTCGAGGCGACGGCCGAGTGGGTGGTGCAGCAGGTCAAGTCGGGCACGCCGATCGGCCGACTGGCGGTGCTGGTACCGCACGCCGAGCCGCTCGCCTCTCTGGTTCGGTCCCGGCTTCAGCGGATCCCGTGGGGTGATGAGCCCTTGCCCGTCTTCGTGGCCGGCGGGGAAGCCGCGATTCAGACCGCGACCGGAGCGCGGGTCCTTTCGCTCTTGCGCGCGCTCGCGACGTGGCTCCCGGCTTGGGCGGTCGCGGAGCTGCTGCCGTCGTTGCGAACCAGCGATGACGAACGGGTGTCTCGCGACGAGGCGGTGGGGCTGGTCTCGTCGCTCGGGACGCTTGGCGGCAGTCCAGGGCGGCCCGAGGGCGCCCGCGACTGGTTCGTGGCGGGGACGCGCGCCTTCGGTCGGCTCGGGTCATTGATTGAGCGACTCGAGCGGGTCGAGGGAACCGACGAAGAGGAGAGCGCGACCCGACGACTGGACCACCTCCGTCGCCAGCGGAGCGCCCTCGGGAGGGTGCTCCCCGCGCTCGAAGCGCTCGATGGGCTCGCGGCGCACGTCATCAGCGACGCGCCTCTGTCGGTGTTGTGGCCGGCGCTCGCTGATTTCCTCCCGGGTTCCAGGTGGCTTCGACTCCCGGTCGAGAGCCTGGAGGTCGCGCTTGCGCTGCAGGGGGCGATGCAGCGCGCGGGTGTCGAAGAGGTGCAGGGCCGCGCGGCCCTCATGCTCATCGAGGAGACCCTTCGTCGACTGCGCCGCACCATGGGGCGCTACGGCGAGCCCCGGGTGTACGTCGGCACGGTGCGAGGGGCCACGGGTCTCGGTTTCGACGCCGTGCGCATCATCGGGCTGGCCGAGGGAAGTATTCCGCCCGCGCTTCGTGAAGACGCAGTGCTCGACTCGGGCCTGCGTGAGCAGCTCGGCGTTCCGGCGCTCATCACGCGCGAACAGCGCAGCCTGCAGGAATTGCAGTCGGTCTTTCGCGTGGTCTTCGAGACCCGCAAGCACGTGACCTTCTCGTTCCCGCGCACCGACCTCTCGGGCAGCGTTCGCGAGTCATCGTCGCTCTTCATCGAAGTCGCCGCGGCGCTCGGCCGGCCGAACGCCGTGACGCGGGCGCCCGGCAGCGTGGTGCCTCGCGGGCATGACCTGGCTCGTGATGCTTTTACCCCGGCTCGAGTGGCTCAACGGACGAGCCGACTGGAGCAACCGGTGGGGGAGGGCGCCTGGCTCGACCGCACCGCTGTGCTTTCGAAGGACCTGCCGCTTCACTGGGCGAAGACGCCGGCCACGGACCCCATTCGCGTCGAGGCGCTCGCCACCGAAGAGCGCGGAGGCCTCGATGGTTACCTCGGCGACGCCGCGCAGGCCTTGCCGATGCGTGGGTTGACCGCCGAGCTCCCGCTGTCGGCGTCCCGGCTCAAGACCCTGCTCGAGTGTCCGCACCGCTATCTGCTGCAGAACATCTTGTACTGGGGCGAGCCCGCCAGCGCGCAGGCGACCGGCGCGCTCGATGCGCTGACCTACGGCACCCTGGTGCACGCGGTGCTCGAGCGGTTTGGTCAGAAGCACGGCGCGGCGCTCGCAGAGGGCGTGGAGTCTGAGTCCAAGGAGCACCTGCGCGCCATCGCAGACGAGGAGTTCGACCACCTGCTCGAGCGGTACGCGTTGTTGGGCGACCAGGTGCGCGACGTCGAGCGCCGTCGCATGCACCGGGACCTGGCGGTGTTCTTCGAGGCTGACTGGCAGGCGCGTACCCAGCGTCGCTTCGTCGGGGTCGAGCGGGAGTTCGTGCACACCCTGACGGTGGAGGGTGAGGCGCTCCACGTTCATGGCTTCATCGACCGTCTCGACCGCGTCGGCAAGACGACGCTGGTGCGCGACTACAAGACGGGGCGTCCCCACCCGCGCAAGGGAAGCGACGCCGAGCCGAAGCCGGAGCTCGACGCACAAATCGCCCTGTACGGGCTGATTGCCCGAGAGCTCTCGAAGGAATGGAAGGTCCCCGGAGATGTGCGTGTCGCGTATGCGTATGCCAACGCGCACGAGCCGTTGCGGTCGTTCGACGAGGACGCGGAGACGCTGTTCGAGACGGCGGAGAAGTGGCTCGAGGTCGCGCGAGCGCTGCTTGAGCAACGCACCTTCCCCCGTCGCCCAGGGGCCGAGGCGTGCGGCTTCTGCCCCTTCGCCGTGGTCTGCGGGACCGCCGGTCCCGAGCGCTCGGGGCGACTGCTCGAGGACCCACAGTACGACGTCGAGACGAAGCTCAATGAGCTGTGGGGCAGCACCGACGAGGAGAGCGAGTCATGAGCAAACCGCTGGTTGACGAGGCCGACCGACGGGCGGCGACCCTCGAGCGTGCTCGGAACGTCCTCATCGATGCGGGCGCGGGTACCGGCAAGACCACGCTCGTCGTGGCGCGCTACCTCGAGCTGCTCGCCCCGTCCGATGGCTCGCCTGGCTTCCCTGTACACAGACTGGCCGCCGTGACCTTCACCCGGCGCGCGGCGGGCGAGCTCCGGCTGCGCATACGCGAAGGGCTCCTGCGGACCATCTCTGAGCCGACCACGCCGGCGGCCCGAGGAGCGTCGCTACGCGCAGCGCTCAGTGGGCTGGACTCGGCGTGGATTGGGACCATTCACAGCTTCGCCGATCGACTGCTGCGGCTGGAGCCGATGGCCAGCCGGCTGAGCCCGACCTACGACCTGCTCGAGGACGCCGAGGAACTCGAGCTCGAGACCTGGCACGACCTGCTCGAGGCCTCCGAGGCCGGGAAGATGCCCGAGCTGCTCGCCGGGGCCGTTGACGCTGCGCGCGCCCGAGAAGCCCAGAAGACCGTCCTCGATGCCATCGAGGTGGGGCTCGCGGCGCAGAGTGTTCACTATGATCACTATGATGTCTGGGGCCTCGACGCGCTCATCGCCGGGTTCATCGAGCGCCGCGACACGCGCCCGGTCGACGCGCAGGTGCCGGCGCCGGACTTCGCGGCCTTCGTCAGCGTGGTCGACGAGTTCGCTGAGCTCGCGAAGGGCCTCGACGACGCCTCCCCCGCCAAGCGGTACCTGCGGCGCGCTGCAGTTCGGCTTCGTTCCTTGAGGAAGGAGAAGGACCCGGTCGTGGTGCTTCAGGCCTTGCGCGAGCTGGTGACCAGCGGGCCGGGCAAGGTCGGCAAGAAGACCGACTTCGCTGACGACAAGCAAGGCTGGGAAGCGTGGAAGGCGTGGGCGGACGGCGACGGTGCGGACGTCGGGCCCATCAAGGAGCGACTGCAGGAGCCGTTCAAGCGGTGGATGGCAGTGCGCCTCACTCGGGCGTTTCCCGTGGTCATCGCGATGTACGAGCGGGTGAAGGCGCGCCGGCAGGTGCTCGATCAAATCGACCTGCTCCTGTTGCTGCGGAACGTGTTGCGCGACCAGCCTGCGGTGCGAGCCCGCTACCAGGCGCTGTTCGACCACCTCTTCGTCGACGAGTTCCAGGACACCGACCCGCTCCAGGCGGAGGTGCTGATGTTCCTCTGCGAGGACGGGACCGCTGCGAAGCGCTGGGACCGCGTGAAGCTCAGGGCAGGCCGGCTGACGCTGGTGGGCGACCCCAAGCAGTCCATCTACCGATTCCGTCGCGCCGACGTGAAGATGTACGACTCGGTCAGGCAGATGGTGGTGGCGGGCCCCCACCTCGCCGTTCAGCTGCGCGCGAACTTCCGGAGCGTCACGCCGCTCATCGAGTGGTTCAATGACCGGTTCGAGCACGTCCTCGGCACGCCGCCAGCGCCAGGCCAGCAATTCGACGGCGAGACGGGGGAGGTCTTCCACGCGCCGCTGGCGAGCGGGCTCAACGTGACCGCGCCGACGCCCGTGTGGCACGTTCCGTTCGACAGCGAGGCGACGACCGTGGGGCCGATGCGGGAACACGAAGCCTCGGCGTGGGCGCGCGTGTTCCGGTGGATGGTGGAGGTCGAGAAGCCCCTCATTCGCGACCCGGTGTCAGGCGAAGCGCGCGCAGTGCAGTACGGCGACATCGCGGTGCTGGCGCACGTCACGACGAACCTGCCGCTCTTGCTCGAGGCGCTCGACGAGCAGGGCGTGCCGTGGTCCGCGCGTGGCGGCAAGCTCTTCATCAGCGACCCGTTGCATCAGCAGTTTCTGCTCGGGCTCCGTGCGCTGGCCGACCGGCACGACGGGGTGGCGATGATGGCGTTGCTGCGGCCGCCGTTCTTCGCGGTCGACCTCACGGATGTGGCGGTGAAGAGCGCCAACCTGGAGGCGGTCAACGCGTTGATTACCGACCTCCGAAGGCGACGCTTCGATCGTCCGCCCGGAGAGACGGCGCGCGACCTGCTCGAGCTCACGGGCTTTGGCCGACACGTTGCGATGGGGTCGAACGGTGCGCAGCGGCTCGAACGCCTGCGAGAGCTGTGCTTCCTGCTCGACCGCACCGCCCTCGAGGGAGGGCTCGACTACGACGCGGCGACGGCCCAGGCGAGGGAATGGGTCAGTGAGGCGCCCAAGCTCGACGCGCCTCACCCGGTCGGCAGCGACGTGGTGCAGGTGCTCACCATCTACCAGGTCAAGGGGCTCGAGTTTCCCGTGGTGGCGCTGTGGGACGCACAGGCGAAGTGGACGCGGCAGCGGGACGGCGGCGCGTGGCTCGTATCGCGTGACGGAAGCGAGTGGGCGATTTCGCTCAATGCCTTCCGCTGGAGTGAGCCTGAGTCCTCGGACTACGCCGAGCGGGAGTACGAGTACGCTCTGGCTGAGAAGAAGCGCGAAAAGACTGCGTTCCTGGGCTCCACCCAGAGGGTAAAGAATCAAGGTAGCTTACGCTACGGACTTATGGCACCGAGAAGAAATCCTAAACTACTTCCTGACTGGCCTGACCAATGGACGCACCGAGAGCTACAACAACCTCGCTAAGCTTGTCCAAAAGCGGGCCTTCGGGTATCGGAGATTCCGAAATGATAGGCTCAGACTCTTAAGTGCTTGTGCGGGTGTACTCACTCCGTAGTGGGTAAGGGCCTTTGAAAATTCAAAAAGCATAGCGGGACCTTTTCGGTCAAACTTGAAGGTATCTGACGCCTTTCAACCTTGCCCCAAAGGAGGG
>CAIWFK010000823.1 GCA_903911905.1 uncultured Myxococcales bacterium | reverse complement strand
CGCCCCATCGCCACCGCGCTGCCGTCTTCGGTCGGCACCCGGTACAGCTCGTCGGGAGCAAAGCGCAGCGCGGGCGGCATCAGCCGGAAGGGCATGGGCGTGGCTCTTCGCACTCCTCGGGGCCCGCGACCAATGCGGCTTCGGGCGCGCCCGTTTCGTCGGAAGTGTAATTTTCCAACGTGGCAAATTGACTCACCACGAGAACCCGGAGAGGCTGCCGACATGGACCCAGGGCAGTGGCTTTCGGGCTTTCGTGAGCAGCACGAGAAGATGCGCGCCGGCCGGCTCAGCGAAGGCGAGACCCGTCGCTACCTGTCGATGCGCGAAGAGCTGGCGCGCTCGCTGGTCTCCTCGCAGGGGCTGACCGTGCCCGAAGGGCAGAACGCGCGGAGGTTCTTCCGCGTGGCGCAGGTCTACACCGTGGAAATCAACAACCTCTACCAGGGCCTGACCAAGGACATCTCGCGCTCGGGCTTCTCGACCATCGTTCCCACGTCGATGAAGGAAGGCGACCCCCTGGCCTTCTCGTTCGTCTTGAAGCGCGGCGAGGACCCGGTGACGGGGCGTGGCAAGGTCATCACCGCGCTCAAGCAGCAGGGCAACACGCGCATCTCGTGTTCCATCGACACCATCAGCGACGCCAACGCCGAGCGGCTCGAGATGGCGCTCTTCGACGCGGTGCTCTCGCGCATCAAGTAGCGACGGTCACGGCCCGACCTCGAGTTCGGCCTTCACCGCGCTCGCTTCGGTCACCCGGCCCAGGCGATTGAGGCACCGCATCTTCTGCATCAGCACCGCGCGCCGCCAGCGCAGCTCGTTGCGGTTCTCGGTGGGCACCGAGGCCAGCCACTGGTCCGCCGCCGAGAGCGCCGCGCCACAGTCACCCGCATCGGCCAGATGGGTGATGGTGCGCACCTGACCTTCGCGAATGGCGGCCACGCCCACGAACGGCAGCCCCTTCTGCACCTCGAGCAGCTTCTTCTCGAGCAGGCGCAAGCTGAAGCCCGTCTCGTTCACGCGCGGGGTCGGCGCAGGAACCGGGCGCGGCGGGCCAGGCGAGACGGTGCCTGGCGCAGGCTCGCGGCCCTGCGGCGGGAGCTGGGCCCATTCCTCTTCGCTCGAAGCAGTGTGCGGCACCGGAGCGGTGGTGGCTGGTTCCGGCTCAGGGGCCGGTGCGGGGGTCACTTCGAGCTGCTGCGCGTCGGGCAACACGTCGGCCTCGTCGCTCTCGTCGTCGTGCAGTCGCGAGGCCGGCGTGGGCGTCGAGGTCGGTGCGGCGGGCGTGCTTTCCCAGGTCAAGGGGTCGACCTTGCCGTTGGCCCAGCGCACGGCATGGCCGGCCTTGAGCGTCTGGGAGCCGACGGGCGTGGTGACTTCGACTTCGCCTTCCTCGACCGCGACCAGCACGCGACCGGGCGAATCGGTCGAGACCAGGAAACGGGTACCGAGGTCCTTCACCACGACTTCACCGGCGTGCACGGTGAGCAGCCGATCGGCGCGGTGCGGCACCACCATCGCCAGGCTGCCGTGAGTCAGCTCGAGCGCGAGGGTGCCCTGCTCGAGGGTGGCGAGTGTCACCTGGGAAGCACCCGTCAAGCCAGCGCGGGTGCCGTCGGGCAAGCGCAGCCACAGACTGCCGCCGGGAGCGGTGGCGAGCACGCTGCCTTCACCGAGCGGCTGCGCGCGCTTCGCGCTCTGGTTTCCCACCGAGGCGCGAGACGCGCTGGCCACGCTGGCGGTCAGCGGGTGACGCACGGGCTGGGGTGCGGGCAGGGGAGGCGGCGCGGGCGCGACGGCGGGGTCGACCCGCGGCTCGACGGGCGCGACCGGCGGTGCGGGCGGCAGCACGGCCACGGGCCCCTGCACCGGGCGCGGCGTCACCACCGTGGCGAGCGCCCAGAGCACCAGCGCCACGGCGGCCACGGCGGCGAGCGCGAAGCGGGGCTCGAGCAGGCGCCGCCACCAGGGGGCGAAGGAACGGGCAGCGCGGCGGTCGGCTTCTTCGGCCAGCGCGTCGCCCACCCGCCGCGCCACGGCGAGCGGCAGGTCGGGCACGGGCGGAAGCGCGGCGAGCGCCGAGAGGGCGACGCGAATGTCGTCGAGGGTGGCGGTGCAGTCGGAGCAGCCCTCGAGGTGCTCCCTGGCGGCTTCGCCGAGTGGCGCGCCGTCGTGCACGTGGGCCCAGAGGTGCTCGTGTTCGAGGTGGCTCATGGGGCCTTCCCTTCGCGGGTCAGCGCACCGACGGCGTCGGTGAAGTCGGCGCGCGCCCGGTTGAGCCGACTGCGCACGGTGTTGGCGGGGCAGTCGAGCAGCTCGGAAATCTCCTCGGGCTTGAGGCCGAGCAGGTCGTGGTAGACGAAGACGCTGGCCTTCTCTTCGCTCAGGGTGCTCAGGGCACGCTGAACCAGATCGGCTGCCTGCTTGATTTGCGCGGCGCGGTGCGGGTCGGTCGTTTCGGGCGCGGCCGTCTCGGGCACCTCGTCGCTCAACTCTTCGCGGCGGCGCTTCTTGCTGCGCAGGTGCATCAACCCCACGTTCACGCAGACCCGGTGCAGGAAGGTCGAGACCCGCGACTCTCCCCGGTACGACTGCAGGGCCCGCATCAGTTGAATGTACGATTCCTGGAGCAGGTCTTCGAGATCGGGCGAATTTCCAACCACGCGGTACAGCACCCGCCAGGCCTGATCGCGGGTGCGCTCGTAGAGGCGCGAGAACGCGGCCGATTCTCCATCGCGGGCGGCGAGCGCAAGGGCCCGCAGCGGGTCGACCACCTCGTTCGACTGGGCCGCTCGAGCCGCGAAGTCATTGGACATGTGCGCCAGCAGTGCCGTCATGGCGCAGGTGAGTTGCCGCTCGCGCAACAGGGCGATCCACCACGGCACCATTCGGGTGGGCCTTCGACCTACCCTGGCCCCTTTTGCAGTGCGCGGCGCTCATGGTTAGCTTTGATTCATGGACGTCACGGTGGTGTTGCCAGTGCTGGGGGCGATTGTTCTTGGGGCGGCGGCGGCGCTGTTGGGCAAGGCGCTTGGCAGGCCGGCACCGGTGCCCGTACCGGTTCGCTCGCGGCGCCCGCAGCAACGCCGCTGACCCGTCACTTCTTGTTGAACAGCTCCTTCTTTTCCTGCTCGGTGGCGACGCGCACGCCCTGAAGCGTGCCGCGCAGCAGGCGACCGGCACCCCAGTCTTCGCTGCCGCCGCCGAACGAGAGCTTCTCGCCCGCCGCCTCGGCCTTCACCTTCTTCACCTTCGTCACCTTCTTGTCGACCTCGGCCTTGCCGGGCGTGAAGGCCACGCGGGCCGAGAGCCCGAAGCGGTTCTTGTCGTTGAAGGTCTTGGCCTCGGTCAGCGACTTGATGAACAACTCGAAGGTCACTGGCGGCGCGACCCACACGTTCTGGGTCAGGTCGGCGCCTTCCTTCGCGGCCGAATTGCCGGGCGTGGTGGCCTTCGCGTCGGTCCACGCCAGCGCGATGCGGCCCAGGGAATCGGTGCAGTCGATGGTGCCCACCACGTCGATGAGGAACTTGCCGTTGGGCGCGTCGTAGGGCGAGAGCGTCACCGTGGCCGGCGAGCGCAGCTTCACCAGAATGGTTCGGCTGCTGAGCGCCGCCACCAGGTCCTTGCGGTGCGCAGCGTTGGCCTTCTTCTCGTCGGGCGTGCTGCCGGGCGCTTCCCCCGGGAAGAAGGCCCACAGGCCGTCGGGGCACGGGCCGTCGGGCAGCACCACCAGCGCGCCGCTCTCGTCGTAGGGCGCGGGCAGGTGGAGCACTTCGGCCACCAGGGGCGCCAGCTTGTCGACCTTCTCGGCCTTCTTTTCCTCGGCCCGCTTCTTTTCGAGCGCGGCGAGTTGATCAGCCGTGCGCTTGCTCGAGTCCTTGCCGCCGCAGGCGGCCGCAGCGAGGAGGGTCAGCACGATGAGGCGTTTCATGGGCGCGCACTCTGTCACAACCCCAGCGCGCCATGTTGGCTGCCCGGCATGGACTTCGAGCCCCAACAGTGGTGGATGTGGGGCCCATGCACGGCCCCTGGCGCTGGCTCGTTCCCGGCTTCCTTCTCGGTTTTCTCCTTTCCCTCGGCGCGTCGTGTGGCGGTGGCACCGCCGCGCACTGTGACGCCCGCAGCTGCCCCAGCGGCTGTTGCGACCTGACCAACCACTGCCAGCCCGGCAGCGACGTGGCGGCCTGCGGCGCGTCGGGCAACCAGTGCCGCATGTGCCCGCTCGGAGACTCCTGCAACCAGGGCGTGTGCCTGCTGGGCAGCGCGGGTGGCGGCAACGGCTCGACCGGTGGTGGCTTCGCCACGGGCGGCGGGTTCGCGACCGGCGGTGGCGGCGGCACGACGAGCTGCTCGCCGTCGACCTGCAACGGTTGCTGCACCGCCGCAGGCTGCCAGCTGGGCACCGGTGCGACGAGCTGTGGCCGCAACGGGCAGGTGTGCACCAACTGCAGCGGGCTCGGGCTGGCGTGCAATGCCTCGACGGGCACCTGCGTCACCGGGGCGACCGGCGGCGGCGGCGGCACCACCTGCTCGGGCTGCACCGACCTCAACGGCAACTGCGTCACCTTCGCGCAGCAGAGCTTGTCGTTCTGTGGCACCGGCGGCGCGCGCTGCATGGCCTGCCAGTCGGGCCAGAGCTGCACGCCCTTCGGCTGCGTGACCGCTGGCACCGGCGGTGGCACCGCGACCGGTGGCGGCACGGGCACCGGTGGCGCGGGTGGCGGCGGCTGCACCCCCATCACCCTGCCCAGCACGGTCAGTGGCGGCTACGTCAACCAGCCTGGCTCGTTCGAGCTGACGGCCGGCCTGAAGGGTGCGTCCACCGCCTATCTCGAGCTCGACGTGGTGTGGTCGCTCGGCAACACGCCCACCGGCGTCGTGGTGCCCAGCACCCGGAACCTGGCGAGCGAGCCCAACTTCAGCAACTGCCTGTTCTGCGCGAGCTACAGCACCAACTGCACGTCGACTGGCGGCTGCACCGGCCCCAACTACTTCGCCCGCAGCGGCAGCATGACCGCCACCCGCGCCGACCGCGCCGACGCCGGCACCGCGCACCTCACGCTCACCGGCCCGGCCACCTTCCAGGAATGGGACCTCACCAACGACATGCCCGTCACCGGCGGCGGCTGCGTGACGATTCCGACGACCGACATTCTGACCAGTTGGTGACCGCGGGGTCGTCTCTTCGATGTCACTCGACGCCGGTACCCGCATCGGTCGCTACACCATCTCGCGCCTCATCGCGCAGGGTGGCATGGCCGAGGTGTACCGCGCCGAGCAGGACCTCACCGGAGGCATCACCCGCCCCGTCGCGGTGAAGGTGATTCGGCCCGAGTATTCCGAGTCGAGCGAGTTCCGCGAGATGTTCCTCGACGAGGCGCGCACCGCCTGAACGCTCTCGCACCCCAACATCGTGCACATCTACGAGGTGGGTGAGAGCGACGACGGGCAGCTCTTCATGGTGATGGAACTGGTGGCCGGCGAGACGCTCGCCACCATCAACCGCATCATGCGAGGCAGGGAACAGCGCTTCTCGGACGAGGCCATCTTCGCCATCGGCGTGGCCTGCTGTGGCGCGCTCGAGGCCGTGCACGCGCTCACCGTCGAGGGCGGCACCGTCGACCTGGTGCACCGCGACGTCTCGCCGCACAACCTGCTGCTCTCGAGCGCGGGGGCCTTGAAGCTCATCGACTTCGGCATTGCCAAGGCCGCCACCAACCGCAACCTCACCATGCCCGGCGTCACCAAGGGCAAGGCGGGCTATTTCTCGCCCGAGCAGGCCATGGGCAAGCGGCTCGACGGTCGCAGCGACCTCTTCTCGTTGGGCGTCACGCTCTACAAGCTGGCCTCGGGCGCGACCCCCTTCGACGACTTCACCAACCTCGCCGACCGCCACGCGGCGCTGGTACGCGGGCAGTGGAAGTCGCTCGACCAGGCCTTCCCCGGACTGCCCGAAGGCCTGAGCGCGGTGGTGACCCGCTCGCTGATGGTCAAGCCCGAGCAGCGATACCAGAGCGCGCGAGAGATGCGCGAGGCGCTCGAGAAGGCCGCCTTCGATGCCCGCGTGCGCCTGAGCCAGTCGAGCCTGCTGGGCTACGTCGACGACCAGGGCACGCTCACCTCGGGCGGAGGCAGTCGCTCGAGCATCTTCCCCGCGGTGCAGGTGCCTGCGCCCGCGCCGCTGCCCCCGCCGCCTCCTCCGGCCCAGACGCTCGACGAGCGGGTCAACGAGCGGCCGCTGCCCGCCCCTGTCATCACCGCGCCGGGCCCGGTTCGACCGCCTCGCCCCATGCGCACCGAGCGGCTCGACCCGGTGCCGCCCCGGCGCACCTCGGCGAAGACCGTGCTGGTCGCGCTGTCGTTCCTGGCCAGCATCGCGCTGGGCGTGGGGCTGGTGGTGTTGCTGACCGATGCCGGCGTGCCCAGCCCGCTGCCGCCTGGTGAGCCGCCCACGCCGGTGGCGACCGCCGTCGAACCACCTCGACCGGCGGTAAGAATCGCGGTGCCCGACGTCGACGTTCGACAAGAACCTGCGGCCGAGCCCGTCGCGCCGACACCAGCCCCCGTGCCAGCGCCGCCGACGGTGCCGCCAGTGCCGGCCCCGCGCCCGACGACCCCCAGACCGCCCCGCCCGCCGAAAGACGTGCCGGAAAAGAAGGACGCGCCCTCGAGCACGCCCGCGCCCGTCGAGGCCGCCATTCCGGTGGGCGAAGGCAAGCTGCGCATCAACGTCAGCGGGGCCCGCGCCACCATCGCGGTGGGCAGCGAAGACTGGGGCGAGCCGCCGGTCAATCACCGGGTGCCGGCCGGGTCGCTGAAAATCACCGTGAAGCTGGCCGACGGCAGCTCGTCGAGTACCCGCGCGGTGGTGCTGCCCGACCAGACCACCATCGTCACCTTCGACAGCGCGACGCAGAAGTGGTCGACCCGCACCCAGTGACGCTCAGCCGGCGTCGGGAGCGGGCGCAGACGTCGCGGCCGGGGTCGAGAGGTCGACGTCGCTGAGGTCTTCGTTGCGCACGAAGCGACGCGCCACTTCGGCAACCTGCTTGTCGTCGAGCTTGAGCAGCAGCCTGGCCCCCGCGAGCGCACGGGCCGCGAGCGCCGGGTCACCCGACGCCGAGGCCGCGGCGTAGAGCGCGACGAAGACCTCGGGGTCGAAGGGGTTGACCGCCAGCGCGTCGAGGTAGGCCTGGGTCGCGCGCTTCCACGCCCTGGCGCGCAGGCGAATGCGGCCCAGGTGCACGTTGGTGCTGGCCGAGCCGGGGTGCATGGTGAGGCTGCCCTCGAGCACCTTCTCGGCTTCGTCGAAGCGCTTCAGTTCCAGCAGCGTCAGCGCGTACTTGTTGCTGACCGATTCGTACTTATCTCCGGCCACCTTCCACGCGCGGGCGTAGGCCTCGGCGGCGGCACCCATGCGCTGTCGCTCACGGTACAGCTCACCCAGGTGCGCGTCGCGGCGGGCGTCGACCTCGGTGACTTCCTTGAAGTCACCGAACGACACCTCGCGGTGCGACTTCTTCTTGTCCTGCTCGCCCTGGTGCTCGGCCAGCTCCTTCTTCTCGTTCGAGCTGCGCGGAATGAGCGCTCTGGGGAAGGGTTGCTTGCGCAGGTGCGCCATCCACGCCTTTTCGAACTCCGGCCACTTGCGGGTGGTGACGGCCTCGACGGCGACGCGGTCGGTGACGCCGCTGGCCATCTTGTCGAGCAGCCGCGAGAGCGAATCGGGCCCCTGCTGGTGAATGAGCTCGATGGCGAAGAAGACCTCGGCGAAGGCGGTGGCCGCGTCTTCGGCGGTGGGCAACAGCGCCATCGAGGGGTGCATCTTCTCGAAGGGCACCAGGGTATTGGCCCGCACCCGGCTGCCCAGCAGCGCCAGGGTCGAAGGCGTCATCGCGCCGCCGTACGGCCCGCGCCAGCGCGACTCGAGGTACTTGGCCAGGCCCTCGTGCATCCAGATGGGCACGGTGTTGTGGCTCTTCTTCGAGATGACCAGGTGCGTGTATTCGTGCGCCACCGTGTCGAGCCAGTCGTAGCCCATGATGACGGCGCGAGGGCTGGTGACCATCAGCTTGTTGAACTTGCAGATGGCGATGGTGCCGGTGGTGCGAATGGCTTCCTTCGAGAGCGTCGAGACCTTCGAGAGCTCTCCAGCGCTGCCCACGAATTCGATGCGAATCTTGCCGGGCGGCACGTAGCCCAGGTCCTTCTCGAGCGCGGCGCGTTGGTGCTCGAGCGCGTCGAGCGCCCAGTTGGCGAGCGCCTGGTCCTTCGAGCCCTTCGCGTAGAGGAAGACGAAGTGCTCGCTCTCGATTCGCTCGTGGTGGCCGACCACGTCGCGCGTCTGCTGCGCCAGGGTGAGCCAGGTGCCCGTCTTGTCGCTGATGCCGGCGCGGGTCAGCCGCTCGACGGCGTCGTCGTAGCGCCCCTCTTCGAAGGCCACCCGCCCCTCGAAATAGGCCAGCGGCGCCGAGTCGGCCGGCGCCAGCTTCGCCAGTTCGGCCAGTTCGACGCGCGCGCCCTCGAGGTCCCAGTCGTTGAGCGCCTGCTCGAGGTTCTGCATTCGGGCCTTGGCCTCACCCTTGACCTCGGGGGCAGGCTCGGCGGCGAGCACGGCGACGACGAGCAGCAGGGCGCTCACTTGACCAACTCCTCGTAGTACTTCTTGTTCTGGTCGCGGTAGCGGTCGGGTGCGCCCTGCTTCATGGCGTCCATCACGTCCTTGCGGAACTCGCGGGGCGCGGCATTCGGGTCGGCGTCGGGAATCTCGACCTTCTCGTTGCGGTGGCCGTGGCCCGAACGAGCGCCCTTCATCGGCAACGGCATGCCGCCCTTGCCGCCCTTCTTGCCCTGCTGCTGCATCGACTGCTGCAGGCCCTTGAGCGACTGCAGCGCGCCCTGCTGCTCGCCGAAGCCGCGGCTGGGGTCACGCCCCGAGAGCCGTTCCTGGGCGTTGCCCATGCGCTGACCGGCCTGCTGCATCTGCTGCTGGGCGTCTTCGTCGAAGATGGGGGCGCGCTCGCCCAGTTCGTCCATCTGCTGGCCCAGTTGCTGGCTCTTCTGCTGCAGCCCCTTTTGCTGACGGGCCAAGTCCTGCATCTGCTGGCGGTCGGCCTCGCTCAGCTGCTGCCCCGGCTGGGGGAAGAGGTCGCGCAGCGCGCGCGCCACCTCGTCGGCCTTCTTCGCGTCGCGGGTCAACCGGTCGCGCAGTTGCTTCGATTCGCGGCGCACGTCGCTGGGGTTCTGGAACATCTCGTCGAGGCGGCGCTGCTCGTCGGCCTGCTCGGCCATCTGGTGGGTCTGCTCTTCGAGGTGGTCGGCCGATTCGGAAGCGAGGTCGAAGTCGTTGGCCTCGAGCGCCTGGCGGGTGTTCTCGAGCGAGCGCTGGGCCTGCGCTCGGTGCTCCTGGAAGCGCGCGCCGTAGCGGTCGGCGTCGAGCTGCTTCCAGCTCTTGTCGAGTTCGTCGAGCCGCTGCCCCAGCTCGCGCTTGAGCTGCGCGCCTTCCCTGGCGATGCGTTCCTTCTGGGCGTCGCGGTACTTGTCGCGCAGGGCGCGGGTCTTCTCGCTCAGGGCTTCCTGTGAGGCGATGGTCTGCTCGAGGTCTTCCTGGAACTTCGAGAACTTCTCGACCAGCTCGGGGTCGGCCTGCTGGTCGGCCTTGTCGGCCGCGTCGTCGAGCTTGTCGAGGAAGTCGTCCATCTGCATCGACAGTTCCTGCATCTTCTTCAAGGCCTCTTCGGCCTTGCCTTCGCGAATGAGCTTCTCGACCTCGTCGAGCGAGCCGCCGAGGTTCTCGTCTTCCATCATCTGCTGCATGGCCTCGGCGTTCATGAAGTCGTCGCGCACGCCGCGCGCCAGTTCGGCCATGCGCTGCTGCAGCTCGAGCATGCGGGCCTTGAGTTGATCCATCTGCTGCAGCAACTGCGACTGGGTCTTCTCGTCCTTCGTCTTCGCGTACTGCTCGAGCAGGTTCGACAGCTCGCGGCGGTCTTCCTTGAGCTCCTTCGCCAGCGACTTGATGGCCTCCATCTTCTGCCGGTCGAGCAGCGCTTCCAGGTACAGCACGTTCTTTTCGCCGTGCACCGCGTCGCGGGCCAGCGCGGCGGCCAGGCGGCGGCCCACCTCGGCGGTGCGGGGCGCGGGAGCCGGCTCGGGCTCGGTCTTCGAGCCGTCCTTCCCGGCCATGCGCAACAGCAGGCGGCGGTTGACGGCGATGGTCGACTGGTCGCGCGCCAGCTCGGTCGACACGTTGCGCAGGGCGCCGATGAGCTCTTCGGGCGGGTCGCGGTCCTCGTCGAGGTCCTTCGCCAATTGCACCAGGTCTTCACCCAGTTGCTGGGCGCGGGTGTCGACCGGCTTGCCCTCGAGCGCCGCGGTGGGCGTGGTGGGCGCGGCGCGGTCGGCACCCTCGAGTCGGTCGGCGACGTGGGTGATGAGTCGTTCCCAGAGCGCTTCGGTCTTCTTGAGCGCTTCGCGGCGATGCTCCTCGACGCTGTAGAGCTTGAGCTGCAGCGTGCCCGACACGCCCTTCTTCGGGCCCTTGACCGCGTCGTTGTCGGTGGCCTCGAGGAAGTAGCTGACCGTCTGACCCGGCCGCAGCGAGAGGCCCGAGACGTCCCACGTGTAGCTGCCGCGGGTGGTGCGACCGTCGTCGGGCTTGAGCGGAACGCGCTGCTCGGCACCGCCCGACGCGCGGTAGACCAGGTCGAGCGCGGTCAGCCCGTAGTCGTCGCTCGCTTCGTAGTTGATGGCGACCTGTTGCTTGCTGGCGTCGAGCTCGACGTTGTCGGCCGGCGAGCTGATGCGCACCTGCGGAACCTGGTCGGCCCCGACGGTGATGGTCAGGTCGGGGCCCTCGGCGCGCACCCGCGAGCCCGAGAGGAAGGCCACGTGGTACTGCCCCGAGGTCTCGAGCACGAACTTCGCGTCGAGCGCGCGGCCGGTCACCACCATCGGCGTGCGCTGGCCGTTGATGACGAGCGCGGCGGCGTCGACGTCGCGGTCGGCGTGGGTCTTGACCACCACCTCGGTGCCCGCGGGCGCGGCGATGTCGCCAGTGCCCGCCACCGTCTTCGCCTCGAGGCCAGTGTGCGCGGGGTAGTGGTAGGTCAGCTCGAAGTCGCCGGTGATGGGCGAGCGCGCCAGCACCGCTTCGTCGGCCGAGGCGAAGGCCAGCGCCACGCCCTGGCGCGCGACCGGCCCCCGCCAGATCAGCAGGCCACCGCCCACCAGCAGCACGGCGCCGAAGAGGAGCGCGGCGGTGCGAACCGGGCGCGGGTCGACCAGCGTGGCCACCGGGTGCCGGGCGGCACGACGGTCGACGTCGGCGAGGAAGGCGCGCGCGAGGTCGGGTGAGAAGTCGTCGGGCGTGCCGAGCGCCTTCGACAATTCGACCGCCGCCAACAGGTCGAGGTTGAGCTCGGGCAGCTCGGTCGCCAGCAGTCGCGCGGTGCGCTCGGCGTCGCCGACCCGCCGTGAGACCAACCACACGCCCAGCAGCCCGGCGAGGGCACCGCCGACCAGGGGCCCGGCGACCAACAACACCCGACCGACCGGCACCGAGAGCGCGCCAGCCACGAAGGCGCCGGCCAGCACCAACGCGACGGCCGCCGCCAGACCCAGCAGCACGCCACGCGCCTGCAACGAGTGGCGCTGGGCTTCGCGCACCTCGTCGAGCAACGCGAGCCCACGACCCGCAGTCGAAGCGGGCGCAGGTCGGGGAGCTTCGGGTGGCGGTGACGGGACGGACGGCTCGAACACGAGTGGGACCTTAACCTCCACTCAACACGGGGGCACGGCCTGGTGTTCCAGTCGGTCGGAACAGGCCCCGCGAGAAGACGGGGCGCTTCGTTGGCGCCCGAGACCGCGCCCCACCGCTCGTGTGACGGCCCACCGACCCCGCACCGTCGGTTGGCCCCCGAAACGCCGCCCCACCACTGCTGCGACGCCCGCAGCTCCACGCCGTTTTCGAGCGCGCGCGACGCGACGGCGGGGCCGGTTTTCGGCTATGCGGCGGCCATGGGCGCACAGTGGAAGCACAAGGGTCGCACGGCGAACGCGGCAGCGAAGGGCAAGCTGCTGAGCAAGGCCGCCAAGGAACTCCTCATGGCCGCGAAGGGCGGCGCCGACCCGTCGAGCAACGCGCGCCTGCGCCTGGCCATCGAGCAGGCGAAGAAGGCGCAGATGACGAAGGACACGCTCGAGCGCGTCATCAAGAAGGGCGCGGGGCTGCTCGACGAAGCGGTCAACTACGAGCTGGTCACCTACGAAGGCTTCGCGCCGCACCAGGTGCCGGTCATCGTCGAGTGCCTGACCGAGAGCCGCGCCCGCACCGCGGCCAACGTGCGCCAGCTCTTCCGCAAGGGGCAGATCGCCGCCACCGGCGCCATCTCGTGGGACTTTGCGCGGCTGGGCGCCATCGAAGCGACGCCGCCCGCGGGCGCCGACGCCGAGACCGCAGCCATCGAAGCTGGCGCGCAGGACCTCGAGGCTGGCGAAGACGGCGCGACCCGGTTCTTCACCGAGGCCACCGACCTCGACGCGGTCCGCAAGGCGCTCGAGGCCGCGCACTGGAAGGTCGAGACCGCGGCGCTGGTCTGGCGCGCGAAGAACCCGGTGACGCTCGACGACCCGGCCAAGCGCGCCGAGGTCGACGACTTCCTGGCCGAGATGGACGAAGACGACGACGTGCAGACCATCTTCGTCGGGCTGGCCTGACCTAGAAGCGGTCGTCGACGGGTGCCTGCAGCGCGGTCACCGGAGGGGTGATCTGCACCTGCGGCTGCAACGACGGCACCACCGGCAGAATCAGCGTGAAGCGGCTGCCGTGGCCCATTTCACTGGCCACCCGCACCACGCCGCCGTGGCCTTCGACGAAGCTCTTGACGATGGCCAGCCCCAGGCCCGCGCCGCCGTACTCGCGCGTCGAGCTCGAGTCGACCTGGTAGAAGCTGTGGAAGATCTTGTCGAACTGGTCGGCGGGAATGCCCACGCCCGAGTCCTCGACGATGATGCGGTAGCCTTGGGCGTTCAGGTCGGGCTGGTGCCCCACCTCGCTCAAGGTCACGGTGACCCGACCGGCCTTGGGCGTGAACTTCACCGCGTTGGCGAGCAGATTGACGATGACCTGGCGAAGGCGATCGCGGTCGCCGTTCACCTGGGCGACTCGCGAGGGCACCCTGGCCTCGAGCACCACGCCCTTCTTGTGCGCCTGCGGCTTCAAGCTGCTCACCGACGAGGTCACCAGCTCGATGGCGTCCATCGGCTCGAAGTTGAGCCGCACCTTGCCGGCTTCGATCTGCGAGATGTCGAGAATGCTGCTGATCAGCTTGAGCAGCGTCTCGCCCTTTTCCATGATGGTGCGCACGTAGTCGACCTGCTCGTCGTTGAGCGTGCCGGCCAGCCCCTCGGCCAGCATTTCCGAATAGCCGATGATGCTGGTCAGCGGCGTGCGCAGCTCGTGACTGACCGTGGCCAGGAACGCGCTCTTGAGCCGGTCGAGTTCCTTGAGGCGGGTGTTCATGTCCTCGAGCTTGCGGTTGCGTTCCTCGAGCTCGCGGTTCTGTTCGAGCGTGGCCTCGATGTGCAACTGGCTGGTCAGGAACATCTTCTGACCGGCGAAGAGCATGGTCTGCATCAACTGACCGAAGTGCAGCATGATGCGGGCGATGGTGCTCTCGGGCGCGCGCCGCACCTTCTCGACCAGGGTCTTCGCGTTGCCGACGTCGAAGGCGTCGGTGACCTCGGTCAGCGAGCGCGGCGGGAAGTCGACCAGGTCTTCGGGCGTGAAGGGCCCGAACACCACCCGGCCCATGGTGTCGCCTTCCCACAGAATGGGCATGATCAGGTACCGCAGCCCGGTAAAGCAGGGCACGGTCACCATGCCCCTGGCCTGCGGTACGAGGTCGCTCTCGAGCACCGGCAGCCGCGCACCGTGGGTGGTGGCGACCGGGCCGTCCTTCACCCGGCCCACGGTGGCCGTACAGCGGCGACGCCCTTCGGGAAAGCTGAAGACGTAGCCACAGAAGTCACCGTTGTTGATCTTGATGTCGGCGAGCTTCGCGCCCTTGTCGTCGAACACCTTGATGCCCACGCGGTAGAGCTCGACGAAGCCCTTCACCACTTCGGTGAAGGACTCGCCGTCGAGCATCTCGCCGAGCGAGATTCGACGCTGCAGCACCGACTCGCCCTGCCTCATTTCGCTTCCACCTTGCGCGGCGGAAACGCCTTTTCGAGCTCGGTGCCCGTGGTGTCGATGTTGGCGAAGACCTGCCCCAGGAATTCGCGTTCGGTCAGGCCGATGTTCTTGGTCAGCCCGGCGCGCGCGTCGATGGCGCGGTAGCCCACCTGCAGTACCGCGTGCAGCGTTTCGAGCACGCCCACGCCGCGAATGGCGATGGCGCCGACCACCGGTTCCTTGCCCTTCTTGCGGGTCTCTTCGATCTCGGCGTCGGTCTTGGCGTCGGGCAGATCGCGCTTGTTGTACTGAATGACCACCGGCACCTGCGCGGGGTCGAGCCCGTTCTCGCGCATGTTCTCGAGCAGGTTCTTCCAGTACGCGTTGTTGTCGGGCCCCATCGAGCGGCGGCTGTCGGCGATGAAGGCCACCGCGTCGGCGCCCTGCAGCACGATGCGTCGGGTCGCGTTGTGAATGACCTGCCCGGGCACGGTGAACAGCTTGACCTTCACCTTGAAGCCGTTGGCGGTGCTGAAGAAGACGGGAAGCAGATCGAAGAAGAGGGTCCGATCGTCGTGGGTCTCGACCGTCAGCAGGCGGCCGCGCACGTCGCTGGCCGTGCGCTGATGCACCATCTGCAGGTTGGTCGTTTTCCCCGACAGGCCGGGGCCGTAGTAGACGATCTTGACCGTCAGCTCACGCTGGGCGTGGTTCAGTTGCACGGTGACCTGATTGTGCGGCCAAACGCGACGGCTGCCCAGTGTTTCTCAAGACTTTCGACCAGTCGCCCTCGCGCCCGACACCGACATCGATGTCTTTGTGGGTTCGCCACCTACGCTTGATCCACGCCATTGAAATTCCTGCGCGCCCCATGCGTTTGTTAGGATCAAGGGCGGCCGAGCCGAAGCTGTAGATGCGGGGCATCGAAAGGGAACCATGACCGACAAGCAGATTGACACCTCCACTGGCGCGAATTCCACGCTTCCGCCGGTGACGTTGCCGGCCGACTTCAAGGGGCAGGTGAAGTTCGCCGTGCCCACCGACGAAGACATGAACGCGCTGGCCACGCTCCGCAGTGCGTCAGAGCCATGGAAGGCCCGCGGTGAAGCCCAGGGCGAGAGCCTCGAGGCGCTCACCAAGCTGCGCCCCTTCATTTCGGTGGCCAAGCTCGGCGGCGCGGTCGTCGGCTACGTCACCATCGAGCGCGACGGCCCGGTGCCGGGCGCCGCGTACATGCGTAACATCGTCGTGAAGCAGGAACTGCGGCAGAAGGGCATGGGCGCCGTGGTGCTCGAACAGGGCCTCACGCTCGCCCGCGACATGAACCGCAAGACCCTGGCCCTGCGCGTCGACCCCGCAAATTCTCCCGCGGTCAGCTTCTACCGCAAGGCCGGCTTCACCACCGTCGCCACCGTGGTCTCGAAGAAGAGCGGCAAGCTTCGCCTGCTGATGAGCCGCGAACTCTGAAAGTCAGCCTGGCCGCAGGGCCCGACTCCACCCCCCGACCAGGAGGGTGGAGTTTTTCATGCCCGAAATTCGCGCCGAAATGCGGCTCGAAACGTCAACGGTCGTCGCACCCGCGCGCGAAATCGTCTCGCCGCCCCTTGCCGACAACCAGACATGACCTCGAACCTCACCGTCGCCCGGGCCCGCACCGCCATCACCACCCTCAAGAACGAGGAGGCGAAGGAACGCAAGGCCCTCGCCGCCATCGACGTGCAGGAAAAGAAGGTCGTCGACCAGTTCCTCGCCGCACCTTCGCTCGCGCTGGTCTCGAAGGCCTTCGCCCTGGGTGCGATGAAGGGCGCCATCACGACCGTCGAAGACGCCCGCGTCGCCGCCGACAAGAAGGCCGCCGCGCCGCTGCTGGCCAAAGCCGCCAGCGCCATGAGCCGCACGGAGCTCGACGCCGACCGCAAGCTGCTCGGCCTGCCCCCGGTGAAGGCGCCACCCGCGCACCAGCCCCCCACCGCCAGGCCGCCCACCCAGCCGTGGAAGCCCGGCCCCGGTCACCTGTACGGCGCCGACACCTCGCACTACCAGTCGGAAGCCACCTTCCAGCAGTCGATTCGCGGCGCGCGCTTCAGCTCCATCAAAGCCACCGAGGGCACCAGCTACGTCGACCCCACCTTCCGGAAGCGCTGGGCCGAGCTGGGCACCGCCATCAAGAAGGGCTCGATGAAGCTGCGCATCGCGTACCACTTCATGCGCCCCGGCAACGGCAAGGCCCAGGCGCAGTTCTTCATGAAGGAACTGGGCATTCACGGCAAGCTCGCTGCCGGCACGCGGCTGGCGCTCGACTGGGAAGCCTCGGCGCTCAAGGACCCCAGGGCCCTGCACGACGCCGCCACCGAAATTCACCGCGTCACCGGCCTCTGGCCGCTGGTCTACACGTCGGGCAGCGAGGTCGCGCGCGCGAAGCAGGCGGTCCCCAACGCGCCCCTGTGGGAAGCGAAGTGGGGCGGCTCGGTGCCCTCGAACGTGCCCTTCGTGCAGTACAACGACGGCCCGAGCTATGACCGCGACGTGTTCAACGGCACGCTCGGCGCGCTCGAGAAGTTCGCGGGCTGGTGACCGCTTCCCACCGCTTGACCCCACCCCCGAGCCCGTGTTCCGTCGCGAGCCATGACCTCGCAGGCCGTACGCCGCATCGTGCACGAAGCCAGGCCCTCGGCCGACGGGCGCATCGACGCCACGCTCGAGTTGGTCTGCGGCTGCGTCATCACCGCGCGGCTCGACGAGCATCACCTGCTGACGGCCGAAGACGGCGTACGCCTGGCCGTGGGCAAGTACCCCTGCCCGCTGCGGCACCCCGCCCGTCGACCGACCGTGTAGGGTGGTCGGCATGATTCACCCCTTCAACAACCAGACGCAGACCCGGTGGGACAAAGGCGAGTTCAAGGTGCAGTTGTTGCTGCCCGACACCACCCGCCCCATGGGCTTCTGCGACGGCACGCCCGCCGACCTCGCCGAGCTCAAGGCGATGGCCGACGCCGAAAACGCCGCTTTTTCCGTCGACGTGAAGAAGCTGAAGACCGGTCGCGAGGTGTGGACCCTGCGCGGCGGTGGCGGCTGACGCGGTCGCCCCATTCCGGCACGATGCACTCACACCGCCCTCGCTCCGAACTGGCGCAGCTCGCGCCCGCAACCGCCTGAGCGACCGGCTGGCACCGCGCTCGCACCACCCGTCGGCTCCCCGCTGCACAGGAGCACGACCATGGCCGAGCGCGACCTTCGCGAACGCGACATTCTGGTAGCCGCCAACGAGTACGCCTACGTGCAGGACCTGACCAAGGGCGACATCGTGCTCTACGTCGGCCCGACCAAGATTTCGCTGTCCAACACCGAGCGCCTGGTCGAGTACCGCGAGGGTCGCTTCGCGCCGGTGCGCAGCGACGACGGCGGCGGCGGCGTCAGCCCCTTCGTCACCGCCTCGAGCGCGCAGTACGTGGTGCTCGAGAACCCCCTCAAGGAAGCGGCCGCGAGGCCCGTGAAGGGCAGCAATTCGTCGGCCGAGCTGCTCACCGGCCGCCGCGTGGTGGTGCCGGGCCCTGCGACCTTCCCGCTCTGGCCGGGGCAGCGGGCCAAGGTGCTCGCCGGGCACGAGCTGGCCGAAGACCAATACCTGCGCATTCGCGTCTACGACCTGGTCGACGGCCCCGAGGCCGGCCCCATCGGCACCGAGCGCATCGTCTCGGGCCACGACGTCAGCTTCTGGATTCCGCGCACCGGCCTCGAGGTGCTGCCCGACGAGAAGGGCGCCTTCGTGCGCAACGCCGTCACCCTGCTCGAAGGCCAGTACTGCGTGCTGCGCGGGCCCCGCGGTCGCCGCCGCTTCGTGCGAGGCCCCGGCGTGGTCTTCCCCGAGGCCTGGGAGGACTTCGTCACCCACGAGGGTCGACGCGCCTTCGCCGCCTTTCCGCTGCGGCGCGAGCGGGGCCTGCACGTGCGCGTGCTGCGCAGCTTCGAGGCCAAGGCGGGCGACCAGGTGCCACCGGGCAAGTACGAGGGCGGGCAAGAGCTGTTCCTCTCGGGGCACGAGGGCTACGTCTTTCCGACAGAGGAGCTCGAGGTGCTCGGCGAAGTGGCGGCGATTCCGCTCGCCGACAAGGAAGCCATCTCGGTGCGAGACATCGGCACCGGCGTCATCTCGACCATCGCCGGGCCCACCACCTACTTGCCCGACCCGACGCGCGTCGAGCTGCTCTCGCGCCCGGTGCCGCCCGAGGTGGCCGCGCTGTGGGGCCTGGGCAAGGTGGACAGCAAGCGCGCCCCGGTCATCACCATTCCCCCCAGCTACGCGGTGCTGGTCACCGGCACGCACCGCCGCGAAGTGGTGAAGGGCCCACAGGTGCGGGTGCTCGACCACGACGAAGAGCTCGAGGTGCTGACCCTCTCGACCGGCACCCCCAAGCGCGACGACGCGCTGTTGCCCACCTGCTTCCTGCTGGTCGACGGCAACCGGGTCTCGGACCAGGTGACGGTGCGCACCAGCGACCACGTCGAACTCGAGCTCGAGCTCTCGTACCGGGTCAGCTTCAGCTCGCACGAGAGCAAGCCCGACGTGCGGTGGTTCAACGTGAAGAACTACGTGGCCCTGCTGTGCGACCACCTGGGGTCCATCGTGCGCGCGGCGGTGAGGGCCTGCCCCATCGAGCTGCTGCACCGCACCAGTACGGAGCTCATTCGAGGCGCCATCCTGGGCAAGAAGGTCGACGCCGGCCGACGCGAGGGGCGCGAGTTCGAAGAGAACGGCATGCTCGTCTACGACGTCGAGGTGCTCGACGTACGCATTCTCGACGAAGACGTTCAGAAGCTGCTCACCGACGCCCAGCGCACCGCCATCGCCAGCGAGGTCACCCGCCGCAAGGAAGACCTGCGCCTGGTCAACGAGCGCGCGAAGGAAGAGGTCAACCGCGGCATCGCCGAGGCCCAGCGCGCCACCCTCGTGGCCACGGTGGCGCTCGAGCACGCGCGCCGCACGCTGGTAGTGGCGAAGGCGGAGGCCACGGTCGAGGCCCAGCGGGTCGACGTGGTCGGCCGCGCGCAGAACGAGGCCCAGGCGCTCGCCCTCAGCAGCGCCGCGCAGGCCGAAGCGCAGAGCCGCCTCGCCGCCGTCGAGCGAACCCGCCTCGAGGCCAGCGTCGAGGCCTTCCAGAAGCAGATGGGCGCCCTGGCGCCCGAGCTCATCGCCACCTTGAAGTCGCTGGGCAACCAGCACCTGGCCGCCGCGCTGACCGAGAACCTGTCGCCACTGGCCATTCTGGGAGGAGGCTCGGTGGCCGACGTCGCCGAGCGGCTGCTCGCACGACTGCCGGTGTCACTCGGCGCGCTGGGCGGGCAAGGGAGCGACGCCTGAGGGGCCGGCGTAGCGCTCGAGCATGGCCCGCAGGTCTTCGCGCCTGACGGGCTTGAGCAACACCGCGTCCATGCCGGCCTCGAGGCAGCGGGTCTGCTCTTCGGGCAGCGAGGCGGCGGTCAGCGCGATGATGGGCTGCGTGCGGCCCTTGCGCTCGCGCACGATGCGGGTGGCCTCGAAGCCGTCCATCACCGGCATGTGACAGTCCATGAGGATGATGTCGAAGTCGGCGGCGGTGAGGCGGTCGAGCGCCTGCTGGCCGTCGTCGGCCATCACCACCTCGTGACCCAGTTGCTCGAGCAGCCCGCGCGCCACGCGCTGGTTGATGGGGTTGTCTTCGGCCAGCAGCACCCGCAGCGTGCGCGCGGCGCGAACCGGGGTGGGGGTGGCGTTCGGCGGCGGGGGCACCACGTCCATCGGCAGGGTCACGGTGAAGGTGCTGCCCCGACCGACGACGCTGCTCGCGGTGATGGAGCCCTTCATGGCCTCGACCAGGCGCCGCACGATGGCCAGGCCCAGGCCCGTGCCGCCAAAACGGCGGGTCGTCGAGGCGTCAGCCTGGGTGAAGGGCTGGAAGAGCCGCTCGAGGACCTGCGGGCTCATGCCGATGCCGCTGTCGGTGACCTCGAGCACCAACTGGCCCTCGCGCACGAAGAGCCGCGCTTCGACCCGGCCGACGGTGGTGAACTTGAGCGCGTTCGACAGCAGGTTGAGCGCCACCTGGCGCAGCCGCACCGGGTCACCCGCGACGTACGAGGGCACCTCGTCGGAAATGGTGAGCACGAAGTGGTTGTCGTGCTCGGTCGCCACGCCTTCGAGCAGCGCCTTGAGCGCCGAGAACTCGGCGCGCAGGTCGATGGGCTCGCGCTCGAGCACCATGCGGCCCGATTCGATCTTCGAGAAGTCGAGAATGTCGTTGATGACGGCCATCAAGGTGCTGCCGCTCTGCTGAATGGTGGTCAGCCCTTCGCGCACCTCGGGCGGCAGCCCCTTTAGCCCCAGCATCACGCTGGTCATGCCCAGCACCCCGTTCATGGGGGTGCGAAT
>CAIWFK010000822.1 GCA_903911905.1 uncultured Myxococcales bacterium | reverse complement strand
GGGCTCCAGTACCCGGTGGGCAGCAGGAAGGAATAGCCCGAGTAGCTGGTGCTGGGGTTCGAGTTCGACGTCCAGTTGGTGCACGCCGAGCTCGAGCGGTCGCGCGGCCACAAGTTGGGGTTGCTCGACGAGGAATAGGCGTCGTTGTCGAGCCATGCGCCAGTCGCGGCGGGCGCGAGCCCGGTGCCAGACCACATCAGCTCGCGGTACGTGCAGAGGTGGCTGCGGGCGAACTCGGCGTTGCACTTCGCGTGTGCGCCCAGAATGCCGCCGAGGTTCCCGTCGTACTTTGCGCTCGTGTAGCCGCGGAACCAGCGGGTGTTCGACCGACAGCAGGCGAGTTGGCGAGGCACCTGGCACACGTCGTAGGCGCTGGGGCTCCAGTACCCGGTGGGCAGCAGGAAGGAATAGCCCGAGTAGCTGGTGCTGGGGTTCGAGTTCGACGTCCAGTTCGTGCAAGCCGAGCTCGAGCGGTCGCGCGGCCACAAGTTCGGGTTGCTCGACGACGAGTAGGCGTCGTTGTCGATCCACGCGCCGACCGCGCCGGGGCTGGTGGCCGGCGCCGACCACATGAACTCGCGGTAGGTGCACAGGTGGGCACCCGAGAACTCGAGATCGCACTTCGCGTGCGCGCCGGTGATGCCGCCCAGGTTCCCGTCGTAGAGGTTCGTGGTGTACCCCGCGAAGCTGAAGCCCTGGGCATCGGGTTGTGGCAGCGCGCCGCCGTCGAGCAACAGCGCAGGCCCCGCCGGCCCCTGCGGACCGGTGAGCCCTTGAGGGCCCGTCGCGCCCGCGGGCCCTGCCGGACCAGCCGGCCCCTGCGCTCCCGTGTTACCCGTGGCGCCAGCGGGGCCGGCCGCTCCCGAAGGCCCCGTCGCCCCGGTCGCGCCCACCGGGCCCTGCGGTCCAACCGGGCCTGCGACGCCCTGCGGCCCCTGCGTACCGGCCAGGCCCATCGGCCCCTGCGTTCCCGGAGCGCCGTTGCACACGAGCTGCGGGCTTCCACCATCTTCGAGCGACACCCGCACGCCGCCGTTGGGGCAGAGCACGCCGGCGTCGATCGACACCACCATCACCGAAGCACCGCGCGGGCCCTGGGGGCCGGTGACGACGCCTCCGTCGAGCACCAGCACCTGGCCCATGGGCCCCTGCGCACCGGTCGCGCCTTGCGAACCCGTGGCCCCCATCGGTCCCTGCGGTCCCGCCACGCCCTGAATTCCCTGCGGCCCTTGCGGACCCTGTGGGCCCTGGGGCCCTTCCTTCGAGGTACAGGCCGCCAGCACCAGCACGAGCGCAAGTCTTCTCATGCGGACCAGACACCCGAGGGTCGGCCCGAGTGCAAAAGCGACGCGAAGGTCAGTGATCGCCGCCGCTCGGGCACGAGCCATAGGTCGGCAACTGCGCCGACACCCCGCGAGCCGTGGTCACCGTGCCAGTCGAGGGCGTGGTGGCGCTGAAGGTGTACGTGGTCGTCAGCTTGCCCACGGTCACGGCGATCGACCCGCTGCTCGGGTAGCAGTCACCCTTCTTCCACACCACGTTGGTCAGCACGGCGCTGGTGCTGCCGTTGATCACGTTCCCCGAGGTGGTGATCTGCCCGCTCGCCCCCACCGCGGTGAGCGTGCCACTGACGCTCTTCGAATTGCGCATCATCGCGAAGGTCACCTGGAAGCTGGTGCCGTTGGTGGTCGCGAAGGTGATGGTGCCACTGGTCGAATTGCCGTCGAAGACGACGCTGGTGAGCACCAGGGTCACGGTGAGCGTGCCGTTCGAGCTGGTGACGGTCGCGGCGATGGTGCCGCTGAAGGTCACCCCGTTGGTGCCGGTACACCCGGGAGCCGCGGCCGTCACCGTCACCGTGGTGCCCGAGAGGCTGACCGTCGCGCACGGCATGGTCGTCATGGCGCGGGTCTGAATGGCGGCGGCGTTGGCCGAGGCCGACTGGGTGGGGTCGAGCGTGGGGTCGAAGTTGAACAACTGGTCGGCGACGGCCAGCGACTGCTGCTGGGCGAGCGTCGCGTCGTGGCCTCCGCTGACGGCCGTGACTTCATCGCCGGTGAGCGCACCAGACCCACCACACGCACACAGACCGACCACACCCAACACGAAGAGCTTGTTCATGAGTCCTTTGAACCCGCGACCGGCGAGGCGGTTGCGGGCGTTCGCCTCGACGAAAATGCGCCGGGCGCATGCCCGTAGCAGGCCCCGGGGCGGCGACGTCGAGAAATCCACGCGAGCGAACTCATTTCGAGAAGACCGCTTCGAGTTCCGCGACGGTCGCCCGGTCACGGCGGAGCAACGAGGTGGGGAACGAGCGCTCGAAGATTCGTCGGGCCGCGCGCACGTCGGTCTCGGTGCCGTACCCCAGGCGCTTCGAGAACGAAGTGGTGATGTTCCACAGGCTCGCCGCGCGATCGGTCCAGTCGCGGAAGACGTGCTCGGCATCGGGGTCGGTGGCGATGTGGCCGAGCGCCTCGGCGAGCTCACCCAACAGCTTCGAGAGCCGCCCCTGCAGGTCGACGGGCGCCTCGGCGATGTTCTTCTCGACCTCGGCGAAGAGCACCTCGTGTCCCGCTTCCTTCTTCAGCGCCCGGAAGGCGTCGAGCACCAGAATGTTCGAGGTCCCTTCCCAGATCGGCAGCACCTGCGCGTCGCGCAGCACGCGCGCCACCGGCCAGTCTTCGATGTACCCGTTGCCGCCGAGCGCTTCGACGCCCTCGCTGCATACCTGCACCGCCTTCTTGCCCAGCACGTACTTGAGCAACGGGGTGAGCATGCGCAGCGTGCGGCGCTCTTCGGGCGTTCCGTCGCCGAAGTCGCAGCGGTCCATCAACTCCACGCCCCGGAAGAACCAGTTGAGCGCCAGCCGCTGCTCACAGGCCATGTCGAACAACTGCTCGGTCATCAACGGGTGGCCGATGACGGGCTTGCCGAACGCGACGCGAGTGCGGCTCCAGGCCATGGCCTCGACCACCGCGCGCCGCATGCAGGCCACCGAGGCCGCAGCGTTGTACAGCCGCGAGAGGTTGAGCATCTCGGTCATCTGGTGGAAGCCCTGGCCAGGCCCCCCGAGCAGGAACGCGCGGGCACCGTCGAGCGTCACTTCGCCGGTGGGGAAGCTGCGCTCGCCCAGCTTGTCCTTGATGCGGTCGATGCGGAAGCCGTTGCGCCGGCCGTCGTCTCCGGCGCGCGGCAGCACGTACAGCCCCAGCCCGCGCGTGCCCGCGACCGCGCCTTCGGGGCGGGCCAGAATCATGATCACGTCGGCGTCGACGTTGCTGCAGAACCACTTGTCGCCGTGCAGGGTGACGGCTTCTCCGGGCGTGCCGTTGCCGCCCTTCGCCACGGTCTTGATCTGCCCGACGTCGCTGCCGCCTTCCTTCTCGGTGAGGAACATGGCGCCGGTGAACAACTGCGCGCGGTCGATGGACGCGAGACGGGGAATGAAGCGGTCCTTGAGCGCGGGCGTGCCGAACTTGCGCAGCAGGTGCGCGGCGCCGTCGGTCATGCAGACCGGGCAGTACATGCCGGCCTCGGCCTGGGCGAAGAGGTAGCCCAACGAAAAGGTCAGCGACTTCGGCGCATCGCCCCGTTCCTTCGCGAACGAGGGGTCGTAGGTGGCCGCGACGATGCCCGAGCCGTAGCCGAGCTTCTGCAGTTCGCGGTAGCTGGGGTGGTAGTCGATCTCGTCGATGCGGTTGCCGGCGCGGTCGTGCGTGACGAGCGTCGGGCCGTCGTGGTCGGCTTCCTGGGCCCAGCGCGCGCCGTCGGTCGCGGCAGCCGCGCCCAGCGTCGTCAGGCGAGGCTGCGCGTGCTCGAAGGCGGCGCCCAGGCGACGACGGGTGATGCGCTGCAACGCGGCTTCGTCGGTGAACCAGTTCATTTGGTCTCTCCTCGCGCTTCGAGCAGCGCGTCCCAGGTCTTCGTCACGTCGGCTTCGTGCTCGAGCAGCACGTCGAGTGCCTCGCGGCCCAGCCTGGCCTCGAGCGCGGGCAACGGGCTGCCGTTCGACTTCGCGTTGGCGAACGCCGCCTCGGCCTTCTCGCGCTGCTCGGGCGTCAAGTCGTCGAGCGCGCGCTTGAACTGGGCCAGCGCTTCGCCGCCCGAGAGCCGTTCGACGTTCCGCTCGGCGACGAAGGGCGCGATGCAGTCTTCGACCTGGTCGACGTCGGCGCGGGTCAGACCCGCGTCGGCCAGCAGCGCCAGTTCGGTTCGCGCGCGTCGTCGCGCCTCGGCTCGCACCCCGGCATCGGTCGCGAAGGGGCCGAGGCCCGCGAGCTGTCGCTGGACCTTCAGCCAGGCCTCGACCTTCGAGCGGGTCAGCACCCAGCCGGCATCGACGGGCTGACCTGCGTCGGTCTCGGGGGGCAGGTGTGCGTCTGGGACCTCCACCGCGGCGGGCGGCCGGGCACAGGAAACCATGAGGACCACCAGGAGCACCCGCACGCCACGCATGGTGGGCGAACGGAGCCCACCCGGCAAGCGACTTTGGCTACGCTCGGACGGCGGTACGACTTCGAAAGGTGCTCGCACGTGAAGGTCATCTTGATTCGGCATGGAGACGCCGAGGCCGACGCACCCGACGGGCTCGATGACGACGCCCGCGCGCTCAACGCCCGAGCCCGCAACCTGCTGCCGGCGTATTTCGAGTCGCTGGCCTCACGGCTGGGCAAGCCCGACTTCATCTTCATGAGCCCGCTGGTGCGCACCGTGCAAACCGCGACGCTGCTGGCCAGAGCCATCGGCTACGACGGGCCGGTTCGGGCGCATCGGCACCTGTACCCCGACGGGCCTGTCGGAGCGGTCGAAGCGATGCTCCAGGACATGACGGGGAAGACGGTGGTGCTGGTGGGCCACCAGCCGACCATGGGCGTCGCGGCAGCGCACTTCCTGGGCATGGCCAATTTCCCCAAGCCAGTGGTGCCGGGCATGGTCATCGCCGTCGAGCGGCCCGACCACAACCCGACGGTGGGCCGACTGCTGTTCTCGGCGGCTCCCGGGCAGCCCATCGTCGACGCGGCGGGGTGACGGTCATCGGCCACGGGGCCCGCCCTCGTCGACGCCTTCAGTTCCCGAAGGCGTTGATGCCCGTGATCGCTTTGCCGACGATCAGCGTGTGCACCTCGTGCGTGCCCTCGTAGGTGAAGACGCTCTCGAGGTTGAGCATGTGGCGCACCGGCGGGTACTCGTCGGTGATGCCGTTGGCGCCATAGACGCTGCGGGCCACGCGGGCGATGTCGAGCGCGGCCTTCACGTTGTTGCGCTTGCACAGCGAGACCTGCTCGGGGCTGACCTTGCCCTCGTCGGCCAGGCGGGCCAGGCGCAGGGCGAGCAACTGGCCCTTGACGATTTCCTGCAGCATGTCGACCAGCTTTTCCTGCGTCAGCTGGAACCCGGCGATGGGCTTGCCGAAGGTCTTGCGCTCGAGCGAGTACGCACGCGCGCCCTCGAAGCACGCCACCGCCGCACCCATCACGGCGAAGGCGATGCCCATGCGCGCCTTGTTCAGGCACGAGAGCGGGCCTCGCAGACCCTGCACGTTGGGCAGCAGGTTCTTCGCCGGCACCCGCACGTCCTGCAGCACGAGCTCGGCGGTGAAGCTGGCGCGCAGCGAGAACTTGCCTTCGATTTCCTTCGCGCTGAAGCCGGGCATGCCCTTCTCGACGAGGAAGCCGCGAATCGACTCGGCGCCGCCGTCGTCGACCTTGGCCCAGACGATGGCCACGTC
>CAIWFK010000821.1 GCA_903911905.1 uncultured Myxococcales bacterium | reverse complement strand
TATCATCGTGGCGTCAGGATAACAACCGGCACAACTATTTACCCACAGCTAGCAATGACGAAGCAGAAAATATTTCTGGAGAAGCGATACAAACAGTTTTATGTCAAAGGGTGGGATGAACTCCTGATCAAACTATTGAAACATGGGGGCGAGATGTTGGTCCCTATGACTGAACCGGAAGAACATGTGCAGATGTTATTGAAGAATGGGCGTTTATTCGACAACAACAAAATTATTCTAATAGAAGGTGAGCCGCACAGGTGTCACGCGAATGTTGGGAAGTTGTGGGCTGAAAATGAACAAATGCAACTTGTCACCGGCTACGTTTTGCACCCTAAAAACCCACTTTGGCATCAGCATAGTTGGTTGGTTAATCATATTACCGGCGAGTTGATTGAAACCATCTCACCTGCAAATAAATATTTTGGGGTGACGTTTAGTGAAGTTCAAGCGCTTCAGTTTGCGTTTGAAAATGTTCGTTGGGCAGGCCCACGCGCGTCGGGTCGCCGTACAACACCGACACCGTGCTCGGCTGCCCGGGCGCCACCTCGGGTGGCTCGGAGGTGAGCGACAAGATGCGCAGCGAGCTGACCAGCGTCTCGGGCAGGAACTGCACGCCGCAGCCAGACAGGAACGTCACGAACACCAACAGGCGCGTGGTCTTCATGGTCAGAATTCCCCCCGCAGGCCCAGCGTCGGCAGAATCGGTATGCCGGTCAGGTACGCCGACTGGGTGTAGTTGAAGTTGTAGAGCAGCGCTTCGGGGTTCTGCTGGTTGGTGACGTTCTGCACGTCGAGGTAGGCCACCAGCGTCCACGCGTCGAAGACGAAGCGCTTGTCGAGGCGCGCGTCCAACTGCACGAAGGCCGGCAGCCGCTGGCTCCACGGCAGGCCCGGCAGCGGCACCGAGTAATTGCCGCTCGCGTCGAAGAGCGAACCCAGCACCGGGGTCACCAGCGGCCCCGAGGCGTAGCGGAAGCGCAGGCCGACGTTCAGGCCGTACGGCAGGGTGAAGCTGCCCACCACGATGAGGTTGTGCGGCTGGTCGAGCGGGCCGGGCGCGTACTGCACGCCGCCGTAGTAGTCGCGCTCGAAGCGGCTGAGCGAATACGCCACCCACCCCACGAAGTAGCGCGTCGGTCGCAGGCGCAGGAGCAGCTCGCCGCCGTACGCCCGGCCGTACCCCGTGCTGGTGTAGTGTGTGTCGTTGCCGGCGATGGCCACGTCGCTGCCCATGCCGTTGGCCAGCGTCTGCCGCGCCTGGTGCCACAACGGCTTGTAGTAGCCCTGCACGGAGAGCTCGAAGAGGTCGAAGAGCTTCGCCTCGGCGCCCAGCGAGTAATGGTACGCGCCTTCCGGCAACAGCTTCGGGTTGCCGAACACCGGCGAGAGCTGCCCCGTGCGGTAGTCGGGCGGCTGCTGGTACTGCGCCCACCCGGCCTTGAGGGCGAGCGAGGGCAGAATCGAGTACCGCACCGAGATGCGTGGGTCGACCCACACCTTCTTCATGGTGGTCAATTCGCCGTCGAAGCGCAGGCCGCCGCGCACCTCGAGCGACTCGAGCGGCGTCCACGCGGCGTCGAGGAAGACGCCGGGCTGCACGTAGGCGTGTCGCTCGGTCTGCGCGATGAGCCGGCGGGTGACGTACGGGTCGGGCAACTGGTTCGCGCTGAAGGGCGGCGGCTGCTGCGCGTCGAGCGCGGCTGGCGTGATGAGCGCGTCGAGGCCGGTGCCCAGCACCAGCTTCGCTTCGGGCACGTCGATGCGGAAGCGCTCGCGCAGTTGAATGGGGAACTCGGTCGAGCGGAAGAAGACCTCGCTGGTGGTGCCCTGTTGCTCGGTGATGTCGAAGCCCACCGAGTTGCGCGAGACGAAGGTCACCCGCCCGCTGAGCTTCTGGTCGATGCCCACCACCAGCCGGTTGTAGAGCTGCGAGCTGCCCGCCGCGCCGAAGTTGCCTTCGAGGTCGTTGCCCAGGAAGGGGTTGGCCTGCACGAAGGCCCACTTGTCCGACGAGCCGAACACGGTGACGAAGACCCGGTTGCGGCTGCCCGCCAGCTTGCGCTCGGCGCGCACCTGGTAGTCCCAGAACTGCGGCGCCCGCGCGAAGCCGATGAGGTTCTGGAACTGTTTCGGTACGAACGTGCTGATGGCGAAGGGCACCGTGGCCTGCGCGAGCCCGAAGCGCCCGGCGGCCGACACGCTCCACAGCTCGCTCACCGGGGCCTCGACGTTCGCCGACACGTCGAAGAAGTTCACGTCGATGGCGCCGTGCACCCCCGACTTCGAGGGCGTCTTCACGTCGGCCAGCACCAGCCCGCCGATGCTGCGCCCGTAGTCGACGCCGAAGTTGCCCGGCTGGAACGAAATGGCCTCGACGGTGGCCGAGTTGAAGGTCGCGGTCAGCCCCGCGAAGTGGAAGAGCACGGGAATTTCGATTTCGTCGACGTAGACCCGCGAGTCCCACGCCTTGCTGCCGCGCACCACCAGGGCCGAACCGCCGAAGGGCGACCGTGCCACGCCCGGCAGGTTCTGAATGACCTTGAAGGCGTCGTTGTTGGTGCCGGCGACCAGCCGATATTCCTGCTGGGTCAGCTTGACCTGCGCCACCTCGCGGCGGTCCTTCGTGCCGCGCACCACGGTCACGTTGGGGCCGCCCTTGCTGCGCACCACGTAGCGAACTTCGGTGCGCTCGCCGGGCTTGAGGTCTTCGGTGACCGAGTACGGCTCGAAGCCTGCGGCGGCGACCTTCACCTCGACCGGACCCACCGGCACGTCGGTGAACTCGAAGTGACCGGTGGCATCGGAGTCGGTCGACTGCGAGCCTGCGGTCACCGTCGCTCCGGCGATGGGCTCGCGCGTGCCCGCGGCCTGCAGTCGGCCGGCCAGGTTCACCACCGGCACTCCGGCATCGGGCGTCACCGGCACGTCCACCACCTGCTGCTTCACGATGAAGTGGCTGGTGTACTGAATGCGCACCGGCGCCGGCTTGCCGTCGAACTCTGCAGGCGTGAACTCCAACTGCTTCGCGGCAGCGACCGCGGCCTCGTCGAACTCGGGGCCTGCGCTGCCCACCACCTTCACCGCGCCGACCCGGCCATCGACGCCGATGTCGATTTCCATCACCACGTCGCCGCCCACGCCGGCATCGGTCAGCGACGAGGGGAAGACGGGCTCGACCGGTTTGACCAGCGTCGGCATCTTCGAAGGGGTCTGCGCTCCCGCCGAGAAGGGAGCCACCACGAGCAGCAGCACGAGCAGGGCAGGAGCGCGGAGCACGCTCGCTGCTCTAGCTCACCCTTCGCCGCTCAAACACTGCGGCGTCACGACCATTCTGACGCGACGGGTCAGGGCGCGCCGCAGGCCAGGTAGGCCAGCACCTGGGTGCGCTGCGCCGAGGTCAGCGACGCATTGCGCGGCATCGAGCCCGACGAAATGACCTGCTCGAACTGGCTGGCGCTGGCCTGCACCACCGAGTGCGTCGCGTACGAGCCGTGGCAGCCCGCGCAGGTGCTCGAGAAGAACGACTGGCCGAACGAGCTCCAGGTGTCGGTGCACGCGCCGCCGTCGATGCTCAGGGCGGTGGTGCTCGAGGTGCCGTCGTCGTACCCGGCGCCGCAGTTGGTGACCGTCAACAACACGATGAGGCGAAGCGACGTCTTCATGCCTGGCTGGTGTCGGGCCGGCGGGAAGAACGATCACACGAAGTCGTGCGCCGGAAAGAGCAGCACGTCCTGCAGTTCCTTCGCGCCGACCAGCAGCATCAGCACCCGGTCGAGCCCCACCGCGATGCCGGCCGAAGGAGGCATGCGGCCCACCGCTTCGAGGAAACGCTCGTCGAGCGCGAACGCGGGTCGCCCCAGCGAGCGACGCAGTGCCTGTTCTTCGAGCAGCCGCGCGCGCTGTTCCTTCGCGTCGACCAGCTCGGAAAAGCCGTTGGCCAGCTCGACCCCGTCGGCGTACAGCTCGACCCGCTCGGCGACGCGCGAGTCGTCGGGCTTGAGCCGCGCCAGCGCCGCCATCGACGCGGGGTACTCGATGAGGAAGCAGGGCCGGCCGAACCCCAGCTTCCGCTCGACCCGCTCGAGGAAGAGGTGGAAGAAGACGTCGTCGAACGAAGTACTGCCCTCGCCGACGTGCACGCCGATGGCCCTGGCCGAGGCCGCGAGTGTGGGCCCCGTGGAGCAGACGTGGAGGTCGAGGCCGGTGTGCCTGAGCACCGCGTCGCGCACCGTCAGTCGCTCGAAGCGCTGCGCACCGAAGAGCGCGCGACCAGGAGCGACGGCCGCCTCCATCGCCACCAGCGCGCCTTCCAGGTCGTCCATGATGGCGTGGTAGTCGGCGCGCGGCCGGTAGAACTCGAGCATGGTGAACTCGGGGTTGTGCGTGCGCGAGACCTCGCCGTTCCGGTACGTCTTGCAGACCTGGAACAGTGGCGGGCAGCCCGGGTCGGCGAGCAGGCGCTTCATCGCGTACTCGGGGCTGGTGTGCAGCCACAGCGGCCGCTCCTCACCGACGCCGGTCTGCGGCACGAACGCCGTCTCGAACGGGTCGAGGTGCGGCTCCATGCCGGGGGTGGGGATGAGCGTCGGCGTCTCGACCTCGAGGTAGCCCTGGCCCTCGAAGAAGCGGCGCAGCGCCGAGTACATCGTCATGCGCGCGCGCGCAGCGCTCCACTGTCGGTCGGTCGGCATGGCGGGGAATGAACCTAGTCGGTAGCGCGTGGCCCATGCGAATCGCAGTGGTGGTGGCGGTGATGCTGGTGGGGTGTTTTTCGGCGCTTCCGCCAGTGACGGCCCACCCCTCGCCGTCGATTGCGATCCTGGCGTCGTGTGCTGACGGCGGCTCCTGCGATGGGGGGACCTGCACCATCTTCCGCACACCCGGGGTCGATGAGACCCCGCGCTGCATTCCGCCTGAGCAGAGCGCCTGCAC
>CAIWFK010000820.1 GCA_903911905.1 uncultured Myxococcales bacterium | reverse complement strand
GCAGTTCCTCTACGATCACCTGCGCGAGGTGGCGCTGGCGCGGGCCGAGGGCGTCGACATTCGCGCGTACCTGCACTGGTCGCTGATGGACAACTTCGAGTGGCTCGAGGGCTACGGGCCGCGGTTCGGGCTGTACCGGGTCGACTTCGAGACGTTGGAGCGCACGCGCACGCCCGGCTGCGACTACTTCGAGAAGGTCGCGCGCAGCCGGGTGCTCACGAAGCCCTGACGGAACTGGCGCTACGGCGCTTCGAGGGCCACCTGGCAGTCGTCGGGGCCGTCGGCGCGAAAGAGCGTGAGGGCGAGCGACCACGGTCCGTGCCTCGGGGGAACGGTGAGCGGTTGGGGCGACCCCGGCGCGATCGCGCCACGCCCCACTTCCGGTGCGCCGGCCGACGCCAGGTCGTTCCAGACGTAGGACAGGCCCTCGCAGTGCTCGCTCGTGGTGGTGAGGCTGATGACGTTCCCCTCGTTCACCAGGACCCGCGTCGGCGCCTGCTCGGGGCCGATCCACTGGGTCCAGGTGCTGGGTGTACTCGCGTCGGGCCCGGCTGGTCGGCTGCGGCCCGCCGAGGTCAAGAGCGCGATCCTGTTCTGCCGGGCCGTCTCGGCCGTCTGCGGCAGAAAGGCCCGAATGGCGCTGGCGAACTCCAGCGCGTCCGCCTCGGGAATGCGCAACTGCATCAACTGCAGGTCCTCGAGTTGGCCCACCGGCCCCACGCTGATTGGTTCGGCCGTCCGGACCCACTTCCTGGCAGCGGGCGACTGAAGGAACAGGTCCACGTTGAGCAGGTTCTGGTGACCGTTGGGCAGATCGGGCACCCACTTCGAGGACACCACGGCCGTGCGCCCCTCATCGGCCACCAAGCACGACCAGGGCAGCGCGTCGCGGTGGTCGACCTGGGGCAGTTCGACGAAGGCGGGCCCGGGGGTACCCAGCCGCTGCGGGTAGACCTGGCCGAGCAGCTCGGTGTTCAGCACGTACGCGCCAATGGGAACGAGCACGGGACCGCCGGTCGTCGCCCGCGCCTGCACCGCCTGGGCGAACGCCACCAGCTCGTCGATGTTGGGTTGCACGTACGGCACCGTGACTGCGGGGTGAAAGGCAGCGGGCATGGGCGCGGCGGGCAGGAACGGCGCGAGGCGGGACTCCCCGTTTGGCACGAGCATGACGCCACACAGGTACGCCGAGACCAGCGCGCCGGTCACCTGCGCCGTGCGCACCTGCCAACGCCTGGCGCGAACCACGGCGCCCAGCCCGAAGAGCCCGACCGAGGTGAGGAGTGGCCAGACGTGCACCTGGTGAATGATGCCGCCCTGTCGCTGGACGACGCACCACAGCAGTTCGGACACCAGCAGGAACGAGCCGAGCGACCAGGCCCCCCGAGCCACCAGCGCCAGCGCGACCGGAGCCAGCCCCACGAAGAGGAGCGCGAAGACTCCGCCCGCGTAGCGGAGATTGGTCGTCAACACGCTGGCGACGGTGGTCCGGAAGCTGACGTAGAAGAGCGCGTTGTCTCGCGACAGAATCGCGGTGAGCGTGCCCGGAGTCAGCACCCTGACCGCGACCGGCACCAGCGCGATGGCGAGCAGCACCCGAGCGCTGAAGATTTCCCGGGCCAGCGCCCTGAGCCGCGTCGCGGCATCACGCTCACCGAGCGCCGCCACCACCCACCCGACGAGGAAGGAGAGGAAGAGCAAGGCCAGGTCGAACACGAAGTTCTTCTTCACCAACAACGAGCCCGCGCCGACCATCACGGCCAGGGCCAGAGACCGCCGGTCGACCGGTCGTGACACCAGCAGCCACATCGCGCCCAGCACCCAGGTGAAGCCGATGAGGTCCGGCGTCCCCTGGTCGCAGATCACCAGCGTCAGCGGGTTCAACGCCGCGCTCGCCACCAGCCACGGCGTCACCTCGAGCCCGAGCACCCTGGCGACGATCTTCGTCGTCAGCACGGTCACCGGAACGAGCCCGACCAGCGCCATGCACGTGACGTAGACCACCCGGTCGTTGAGCGCTTCCACCGGGAACACCGAGAGCGGCAACGGCCAATACGGTGGGTATTCGCCCTGCGAGAGCACCCTGAGCGTGTGCCAGACCTCGGCCGGCCCGAGGTGCACGGCCGCCGAGATACGCATCGCCATTTCCTGAAACCCACGCGGGTCGTAGAAATAGATGCGGTTCTCGTGCTTGACGTACCAGACGCTGGCGCCGACCTGTACGGCCAGCGGCACGAACCAGGTCAGCGCGAAGCGCGCAAGCAGGCCCCACCGAAACCAACGACCGCCCTTGCCGACGTCCATGCGCTCCCCGCCGCCCGCGTGTTGCTCAACGCGGTGGGCCTAGCGCATTTTCCAGCCCTTTCAATACTCCCCCAACTCACGCACCGGGTGCCTGGGGTCGACCGGTATGAAGTGGTTCGGCTCGGCGACAGGCGGGCCGTCGGGTTGCACGACCCGGCCGACGAAGAGGAGCGCGCCACTCGGCACCTGACGAAGGGCGAAGAAGAACGGGTGATTGGCGTCGACCGCCGGGGGTTGTGTCATGGGCAGCAGGTACTCCTTGCCGTGGGCCGAAAGCGCCTCGAGCGCGGTCGACGTTCCGTGCTCGTCGAGGGCGAGGTGCGTCCGGTGGAGCGCCCTGGAAAGCGAGAGTGGCCGCCGGTCGCTCAGACCCGAGAAGTCGGCACCTTGATGAAAGGCCAGCACCGCGCCGAGCTCCATCAGGGGGCGCTGG
>CAIWFK010000819.1 GCA_903911905.1 uncultured Myxococcales bacterium | reverse complement strand
GGCCGGCGCGGGCGCGGGTGCAGACCGCCAGCATTCGCCGGTTGCAGGCCGCGCCCTGGCCGCGCGTCGCGGGGACGCACCTGGGCAAGGTGCAGGCGCTCTGCCGCGAGACCCAGACCGAAGAGGAAAAGCTGGGCACGACGCGCTTCGCCGCGGGCGAAGGCGACGCCGACCACGAGCTGCTGTTTTCCTACGCCGCCCAGTGCGGTGAGGTCACGGCCCGGTTGCTGGCGCGCGCCAATGCGCCAGCGCTGCTCGACGCGACCTGGTCGCCGCAGGAGGCCGCCAGGCAGGCGGTGGACTTCGCGCAGAAATACGCCGCGACGGTCGAGGCCGATCAGCGCACGTTCGTCAAAGGGCGCGCGGAGATCGCGAAGGCGCTGGCGCTCGACGAGGCGTGAGCGCCACTACGCCGTCGCGGGCGTCGCCCCGTTCCGCCGTTCCTGACGCCGCCGCAGGGTGAAGCGATCGAGCGCCAGGTAGACGACGGGCGTGGTGAACATGGTGAGCAACTGGCTGACCAGCAGGCCGCCGACGATGGCCACGCCCAGCGGCTTGCGCAGCTCGCTGCCCAGACCCGAGCCGAACGCCAGCGGCAAGGCGCCCAGCAGCGCCGCCATGGTGGTCATCAGAATCGGGCGGAAGCGCAGCACGCAGGCCCGGGCGATGGCTTCGCGCGGCGAGAGCCCTTCCTCGCGCTCGGCCTCGATGGCGAAGTCGATGAGCATGATGGCGTTCTTCTTCACGATGCCCACCAGCAGAATCAGCCCCACCAGGGCGATGATGCTCAGGTCGATGCCCACCACCAGCAGCGCCACCAGCGCCCCGACGCCCGCCGAAGGCAGCGTGGACAAGATGGTGATGGGGTGCACGTAGCTCTCGTAGAGCACGCCGAGCACGATGTAGACGACCAGCAGCGCCAGCAGAATGAGCATGGGCTGGGTCGACAGCGAATCGGCGTAGGCCTGCGCGGTGCCCGAGAAGCCCGCCTTGATGCTGGCCGGCAGCCCCGCTTCCGCTTCGGCCTTGCGCACCGCATCGACCGCCTGACCGAGCGCGACGGTGGGGGACAGGTTGAACGAGAGCGTCAGCGAGGGGAACTGGCCCTGGTGGTTGATGGCGAGCGGCAGCGTGCCGGGAACGACCTTGCCCAGCAGGCTCAAGGGCACCAGGGCACCGGTGCCCGAGCGAACGTAGAGCGACGCCAGCCCCTCGGGGCCCTGCTGCGTGTCGGGGGTGGTCTCGAGCACCACGCGGTACTGATTGAGTTGGGTGTAGGTGGTGGCGACCTGGCGCTGGCCGAAGGCGTCGTAGAGCGTGTCGTCGATCAGCTGCGGGGTGACGCCCAGACGCGACGCGGTGTCGCGATCGATGGCGAAGGACAACTGGAGCCCGGCGGTCTGCTGGTCGCTGGCCACGTCCTTGAGCTGCTCGAGCTTGCGCAGCCGCTCGTACATGCGCGGGCCCCATTCGCGCAGCTCGTCGAGGTTCGCGGCCTGCATGGTGTACTGGTACTGGGTCTTCGAGCCGCGCCCGCCGATGCGCAGGTCCTGGGCCGACTGGAGGAACACGTTGACGCCCTGCAGCTTGCCCAGCTTCGGGCGCAGGCTGCCGATCAGCTCGTCGGCAGGCGTCTTGCGCGGCGGCACCGGCGCCAGGTCCAGGAACATGGTGCTGGCGTTGACCGCGGCGCCCGGGCCACCGCCCATGAAGGCCACCACGTGCGCGATGTCACCTTCGTGACCGATGGCCTCGATGACGGTCTCGACGCGGGTCTTCATCGCGGGGAACGAGGTGTCCTGCGGACCTTCGATGTTGCCCTGAATCTGCCCGGTGTCCTGCTGGGGGAAGAGGCCCTTGGGCACCACGATGAACAGCTCGACGGCCACCGCCATCAGCGCCAGCGTCACCGCGAGCATCAGCCGCTGGTGGTCGAGCACCCAGCCCAGCAGCTTCTCGTAGCGGCGCACGATGGCGTCGAACCCGGCCCCCACCGCGCGGCTGAGTCGACCCGGTTCGCGATCGTCGTGCCCCAGCAGGTGAGCGCACATCATGGGCGTGAGCGTGAGCGAGAGCAGCGCCGAGACCGCAATCGACACCGCCAGGGTGACCGCGAATTCCCGGAAGAGCCGACCGATGATGCCGCCCATCAACAGCAGGGGAATGAAGACGGCCAGCAGCGAGACGGTGATCGAGATGATGGTGAAGCCGATCTGCTTCGCGCCCTTGAGGGCGGCCTCGCGCGCACCCATGCCATCTTCGATGAGCCGGGCGATGTTCTCGGTCACCACGATGGCGTCGTCGACCACGAAGCCGGTCGAGATGGTCAGCGCCATCAGCGAGAGGTTGTTGAGGCTGAAGCCCAGCAGCTTCATCACCCCGAAGGTGGCGACCAGCGACAGGGGCACCGCCACGCTGGGAATGGCCGTGGCCTTCACGATGCGGAGTAAGGCGAAGACCACCGCCACCACCAGCACCACGCTGAGCACCACCGTCATCTCGACGTCGGCGACCGAGGCGCGAATGGTCTGCGTGCGATCGAGCGCGACCTCGAGGTTCACGGTGGGCGGCAGAATCGAACGCAGGGTGGGCAGCAGCGCCCGCACCCGCTCGTTGGTCTCGATGATGTTGGCGCCGGGCTGCCGGCGAATGATGAGCAGCACCGCCCGCGTGCCGTTGACCCAGGCCGCGGCCCGATTGTTCTCGACGTCGTCGAAGACCTTCGCCACGTCACCCAGCCGCACGACCGAGGTGCCGTCGCCCTTGAGAATCAGCGAGCGGTACGACGCGGCGCCGAAGAGCTGATCGTTGGCGGTGATGGCGCTGGTCTGCGAAGCGCCCTCGAGCGCCCCCTTGGGCTGGTTGGCGGTGCTGGCGGCCAGCGTGGTGCGCACGTCTTCCAGCGTCAGCCCCACGCCAGCCAGGGCCCGAGGGTCGGCCTGCACGCGCACCGCCGGTTGCTGACCGCCGCCGACGAAGACCTGCCCCACCCCTTCGAGCTGCGCGATCTTCTGCGCCAGCACCGTGTTGGCCGAGTCGAACATGCGCGAGAGCGGTTCGGTCTTCGAGGTCAGCGCGAGAATGATGGTGGGCGCGTCGGCGGGGTTGACCTTGCGGTAGTTGGGGCGGAACGGAAGGTTGGTGGGCAGCTCGGCGCTGGCGGCGTTGATCGCGGCCTGCACGTCGCGCGCGGCCGATTCCACGTCGCGATCGAGGTCGAACTGCATGGTGATCGACGTCTGCCCCAGCGAGCTGGTCGAGGTGATCTCGGTGACGCCGGCGATGCGGCCGAAGCGGCGCTCGAGCGGCGTGGCCACCGCCGACGCCATGGTCTCGGGGCTGGCGCCAGGCAACGACGCGCTGACGTTGATGGTGGGAAAGTCGACCTTCGGCAGCGGCGAGACCGAGAGGTTCGCGAACCCCACGCCGCCGGCGAGCAGAATCGCCACCGCCACCAGGGTGGTCGCGATGGGCCGCTCGATGAAGGGCGACGAGATGTTCACGGCGTGGCCTCGACCGGAGCGGGCGTGGACGGCTTCTTGAAGCGCGACGAGAGCCGTTCCATGAACAGGTAGATGACCGGCGTGGTGAACAGGGTCAGCAGTTGCGAGATGATGAGGCCGCCGACGATGCTGATGCCCAGGGGCCGCCGCAGCTCGGACCCGGTGCCGGTGCCCAGCGCCAGCGGCAACCCGCCCAGCAACGCCGCGAGCGTGGTCATCATGATGGGTCTGAAGCGCAAGAGGCAGGCCTGGAAGATCGAATCGCGCGGGCTCAGACCCTGATCGCGCTCGGCCTCGAGCGCGAAGTCGATCATCATGATCGCGTTCTTCTTCACGATGCCAATCAGCAGCACCATGCCGATGAGCGCGATGATCGAGAATTCCCCGCCGAAGAGCAGCAGCGCCAGGAACGCGCCCACTCCGGCCGAGGGCAGCGTCGAGAGAATGGTGATGGGGTGAATGAAGCTCTCGTAGAGCACGCCCAGCACGATGTAGACGGTGATGAGCGCGGCCAGAATCAGCGACGGTTCGCTGGCCAGTGATTCGGCGAACGCGCTGGCAGCCCCCTGGAACCGACCGCGCACGCCCGGCGGCGGGTCGAGCGTGGCCCGCGCGCGCTCGATGGCGTCGACGGCCTGACCCAGCGACACGTTGGGCGCGGTGTTGAACGACAGCGTCACCGCGCGGAACTGCCCCAGGTGATTGATGGCCAGCGGCGCCGTGGCGTGCTCGACGTGCACCAGGTTCGAGAGCGGCACCGCGTCGCCACTCGCGGTCTTCACGAAGAGGGAATCGAGCGCGCGATCGTCGGTGGCCTCGCCGGGCTTCACCTCGAGAATCACGCGGTACAGGTTCAACTGGGTGAAGATGGTGCTCACCTGCCGCTGCCCGAAGGCGTCGTAGAGCGTGTCGTCGATGACCTGCGTCGAGACGCCGAGGCGCGAAGCGGTGTCGCGATCGATGGTCAAATGGGTGACGGGCCCATTGTCCTGCTGATCGCTGGCCACGTCGCGCAACTGGGGCAGCGCCTTCATCTTCTCGGCGATCTGCGGCGCCCAGCGTTCGAGCTCGGCCGAGTCGGCGTCTTCGAGCGTGAACTGGTACTGGGTACGCGAGAGCCGCGTGTCGATCTGCAGGTCCTGCGCGGCCTGCAGGAAGACCGACAGCCCCTCGACCTGACCGATGGCCTGCTGCAGCCGGGGAATGATCTGCTGCACGTCGGCGGTGCGCTGCTCGCGGGCCTTGAGGGTGATCGACAGGCGACCACTGCTGCTGGTGGCGTTGGTGCCGTCGGCGCCGATGAAGCCCGAGACGCTTTCCACGTCGGGGTCGGCGAGCACCGCCGCGATGGCGCGTTCCTGCAGCCCGGTCATGCGACCGAACGAGACGTCGGGGCCGGCCTGGGTGACGCCCAGAATCAGCCCCGTGTCCTGCTGGGGGAAGAACCCCTTGGGAATCACGACGGCCAGGTAGCCGGTGAGCACCACGGTGGCGACGGTCACCAGCAGCGTCAGCGTCTGGTGGCGCAGCACCCAGGTCAAGGTGGTGCGGTAGAGCGAAATCATCCACTCGAAGCCCTGCTCGCTCGTGCGGAACAGCCAGCCCCGCTGGGCCTCGTCAGGCTCCTTCACCAGCAGGTGCGCGCCCATCATCGGCGTCAGGGTCAGCGACAACACGGCCGACACGGCGATCGCCACGCTCAGGGTGATGGCGAACTCGCGGAACAAGCGGCCGATGAGCCCGCCCATGAAGAGCAGCGGAATGAGCACGGCGATCAGCGACACGGTGAGCGAGATGATGGTGAAGCCGATCTGCCGGGCGCCCTTGAGCGCGGCCTCCATCGGCGTGTCACCCTCTTCGAGGAAGCGCGAGATGTTCTCGAGCATCACGATCGCGTCGTCGACCACGAAGCCGGTCGAGATGGTCAGCGCCATCAACGAGAGGTTGTTGAGGCTGAAGCCCAGGGCGTCCATCACCGCGAAGGTGCCGACCAGCGACAGGGGCACGGTGACGGCGGGAATGATGGTGGCGCGCACGTTGCGCAGGAAGGCGAAGATCACCAACACCACCAGCACGATGGTCAGGGTGAGCGTGAACTCCACGTCTTCCACCGAGGCGCGCACCGTCTGCGTGCGGTCGGAAAGCACCTTCACGTCGAGCCCTTGCGGCAGCGAGGCCTGGAGTTGCGGCAACAGCGCCTTCACGCGGTCGGCCACCTGAATGACGTTGGCGCCGGGCTGCCGCTGCACGTTGACGATCACCGCGCGCTGCGTGTTCGCCCAGCCGGCCAGCGCATCGTTCTCGACGCCGTCGAGCACGGTGGCCACGTCACGCAGCCGAATCGCCGCGCCGTTCTTCCACGCCAGAATCACCGGCTTGAAGGCCTCGGCGGTGGTCAGTTGATCGTCGGTGGCCAGCGTGTATTCCTGCCGGGAGCCGTCGAGCGTGCCCTTGGGCTGGTTCACGTTCGCCGCCACCAGCGCGCTGCGCACGTCTTCCAGCGTCAGCCCCGAGCCGGCGAGCGCCTGGGGGTCGACCTGCACGCGCACCGCCGGCTTCTGACCGCCGTTGAGCGTCACCAGGCCCACGCCCGGCACCTGCGAAATCTTCTGGCCCAGAATCGAGTCGGCCTGATCGTCGACCTGCGCCAGCGAGAGCGTGGTCGAGGTCAACGCCAGGGTCAGAATGGGGGTGTCTGCGGGGTTGCTCTTGCTGTAGGTCGGCGGCGCCGGCAGGGTGCGCGGCAGCACGCTCGTCGCGGCGTTGATCGCGGCCTGCACGTCCTGCTCGGCGGCGTCGATGCTGCGGTCCAATTCGAACTGCAGGGTGATCTGCGAGCTGCCCTGGCTCGAGAGCGAGGTCATCTGGTTGAGCGAAGGCACCTGCCCGAACTGCCGCTCCAGCGGGGTGGTGACCGCCGAGGCCATGGTCTCGGCGCTCGCGCCCGGCAGCGAGGTCGAGACCACGATGGTCGGGTAATCGACCTGCGGCAGCGCGGCGACCGGCAGGCGGCGAAAGGCGACGATGCCGATCAGCAGCAGCCCGAGCGTGAGCAGGGTCGTCGCGACCGGCCGGCGAATGAAGGGCTCGGAGACGTTCACGGCGCGCCCCGGGCGTCCGCCACCTTCCTGGTCTTCGCGCCGTCCTTGCGGGGGTCGACCGTCGCGCCGGGCTTCAACTGGGCCT
>CAIWFK010000818.1 GCA_903911905.1 uncultured Myxococcales bacterium | reverse complement strand
GGGCGTGGTGAAGCTGGTCGATTTCGGCATCGCCAAGGCGATGACTGGAGCAGTGGCGCGGGTCGGGCGGCCCCGCGGCAAGCTGGCGTATATGGCGCCTGAGCTGACCGTGAGCGACGCCGAGGTCGATCGCCGCGCCGACGTGTACGGGGTGGGCGTGGTGCTGGCCGAGATGCTCACCGGCGCGCGACCGCCCAACGTGCCGGCGTCGATCGACGAGCTCGAGCGGCCGCGAGTCGGGTGGGCCGACGACCCGTCGCTCGACGCCCGACTCAACGGCATTCTGGCGCGGGCCATGGCGCCGTCCGTCGGAGCGCGGTTCGATTCGGCGCGCGCGTTCGGCGACGAGTTGGAGGCGTGGCTGGTGGCGACGCAGGGGTCGGTGCAGAGCGCCGACGTCGCCGGGTGGCTGCGCACGCTCTACGGGCAGGCGGTCATCGACGCGAACCCGGCCGTGGTGCCGCTCGATTCGTCGGGGGCGTCGGGCATCATGAAGGCCTTCGCTCCGAGCGATGGGACTGCGCCGCTGGTGCCGGGCGGGACCGCGCCGCTGGGCGGCGGTGGCACGGTGTCTTTTGTGGGCCCCGCGGCGCCGCAACCGGCGGCGGTGCCTCCGCGTCAGCTGATTCCGCTGATTGCCGTGGGCGTGGTGACGGCCCTGGTGATGGTGTTCGTGACCGTGCTGGCGCTGTGGCCCAGGCCCGAGCCGGTGGTGGTGACGGTGCCCATTCCTACGCCGGTGGCTCCGGCCCCTGTGGTCCCTGTTCCGACGCCGGTCGTTCCGGTTCCGTCGGTGGCAGTCGTGGAAGACGCGGGCACGCCGAAGGTGGTGGTGAAGCGACCACCGCCGCCGGTGCTGCCGCCGAAGAAGCCGAAGACCGGGAAGATTTCCCTGCGGGTCAACCCGTGGGCTGAGGTGTTCGTCGGGGGGCGTCGGCTCGGCGTCACGCCGCTCGAGCCGATCGAATTGCCCGCCGGGCCGGTGAGCTTCACGCTCAAGAACTCGCAACTGGGGCAGACGAAGAAGGCCTCGGCGAAGGTGATTGCCGGGCAGACCACCGTGCTCAAGGTCGACTTCTTCCAGAAGTGACCTGAGTACCGGCTTGCCTGAAGGGTGGGCGGGCAACGGTCAGGACGCCTCTCGCGTGCAGCCACGCCTGGGCGTCGGCCCACGTCACCCAGCGTTTCCACCGGGACCATGTCGGGTTGCTTCCCGCCCGTCGAACGCCCGGAACTCCTCGTCCTTCGAGTCGCCCTTGTGGTCCTTCTTCTTCTTCTTCGGTGCCTCGGGCTTGCGCTGCCCGGCGTCTGGCGGGCCACTGGCGCCCGGGTGGGGCACCACGGCGAGGGTGAAGAGGAGGATGAGGGCGTGCATGCAGTCTCCTACGGAGCCACCAACCGCTCCATTCACCAAGTTTGCCACAGCCTGCAGTACAAGCGCACGTCATGGCGCGGTGGAGCTTGCTCGTGGTGACTCCTTCGCGGGCCTGGCCCGTCGAGCTGCCCCCCGGTCGGGTGACGGTGGTGGGCCGGGGGCGTTCTGCCTCGCTCGACGTCGGCCACCCCTCGGTCAGCGAGCGCCACGTCGGTCTGTCGGTGCGCGAGGGCTTCGTGCTGCTCGAGGTGCTTCGCGGCGCGCTGGACGTGCGGGTCAACGACGTCCCCGTCTCGGGGACCGCGCAATTGCACGCTGGCGACGAGGTGCGCCTGGGCGAGGTGCGGCTGGTCGCCAGCTTCGTGCCCGCCGAGCCGCCGGCCCGGGTCAGCCCCCTGAGCTTCGACGACTTTCTGGGCCGTCTGACCGACGAGGTCACCCGCGCGCGTGGCCGACCGCTCGCGCTGGGCGCCATCGCCATGCCGCCGCTCAACGCTTCGGCGCGACAGGCGCTCACCCGCCGGGTCATCGACGAGGTCGCTCGCGTCGCCCAGATCGCCTGGTGGGGAGCCGCGGCCAGCGACCTGTTGGTCTGCTGCGTGCCCGACGCGGCCGGCGATCAGGTCTTCGCCCGGTTGGCCGCCGTCGCCCCGCGCGCCCGGGTCGCCACCCTGGTCTCGGCCGACGCCCCCGATCGCCTGCTCGAGCGCCTCTGGGCCCAGGTGCTCGGTGACGGGCTCGACGCCGTCGAACCCATCGTGGTCGACCCGGTGATGGTGCGGCTCTTCGACGTCATGGAGTCGCTGGCCGACGGCGACCGCTCGGTGCTGGTGGTCGGCCCGCCAGGGTCGGGGCGACGCACGCTGTTGCAGCACCTGCTGCGCGTGGCCGGCGACCAGCGCACCGTCATCGCGCCTGACGTCGCCCGGCGCCCCGAGGTCGAGGGGCGGCTGCTGGCGACCAGCGAGGTCGAGCTCGAGGGGTTCGACGTGGTGGTGCAGGTGCCTCCCCTGCGCGCGCGGCCACTCGAGGTGCGCGCCCTGGCCGAGGCCTTCCTCGCGCGGGCCCGCTCGGTGGTGGGCCGCCCCAGGCTGCACCTGGCGCCCGACGCCCTGGCGTTGCTCTCGCTCTGGCCGTGGCCAGGCAACGTGCGCGAGCTCAAGAACGTGATGGTGCGGGCCGCCCGCGCCTCGGTGCGCGACGAGGTGGGCCGCGACGCGCTGCCGGCGCCCCTGGCCCAGCGGGGGCCCACCGAAGACCTGCGCGACGCCCTGCGGCTGGCCGAGCGCGAGCTGTTGCTCGAGGCCCTGGGCCGCACCCGCTGGAACGTGACCGCCACCGCGCAGCGCCTGGGCATGCCGCGGCGCACGGTGGTCTACCGCATGGCCAGGCTGGGGTTGAAGCGGCCGGCCCGGTAGTGCGTTAAGGCTGCGCCATGTCGTCGATGCTCGAGGTCTTCCGCACCCTCTCGTCGTTCTCTCCGGTTCGCGCCGATCTCTCGAAGGCCCCGTGGGACGCCTACGTCGACTGGGCCATTTCGCAGGGCCTGGCGCCGTTGGCCGCCTACAACCTCGAGTACCGGTTGGGGCAGTGCGGAGCGCCCGAATGGGCCCGCGACCGCCTGCTGTCGATCTACGCGGGGTCGGCCAACGACAACGTGATGAAGCTGGTGAACTTCAAGCAACAGGTCGACGAACTCGAAGGTCGCACCATCGTGTTGCTGGGCGCCGCCTCGTTCGTCGAGAGCCTGTACCCCCACGTCGCCTTCCGCCCGGTGATCGACGTGCGGGTGATGGTGCCCGAGAGCGACCTCGACGGCTTCGCGAACTTCTTGAAGCGCGGCCAGTTCCGCCCCGACCCGTCGATCGTCGACGCTTCGAAGGCCGAACGCACGCTCAGCGACACCCGCACCGTCGTGTACCTGCACGGCCGGCTGGCGGCGAACCCCGAGGGCGACCGCGAGCTGCTGGCCAGGGCGTTGCCGATGAAGGTCTTCGGCCCCTCGGTGCGTCGGCTGGACCTGGAGGACTCGATCCTGACCCACGTGGTGCTGATGGCGCGGGCGGGCTTCGAGGTGCCGATGATCGAGCTGGTCGACCTGCGAGAGCTGGTGCTGGGCGCGCCGTCGCTGGGCGGCGTCTATTCGCGGCCGGTCGACGCGGCCGTGCTGCACTCGCGCGCGAAGGGCTTCGGGGTGGACCGGGCGCTGTGGGCCGCGCTCAAGCTGGTCGAGCGGCTCTTCCCCGAGACCGCGACCGTGGTGGCGACGCTGGTGCCCGACGTCTCGTTCCCGGTGCGCGAGGTGCTCGAGCGGCTGCTGGTGGCGCCGCTGGCCGACGTGGGGCGCACCCAGGGCTTCCGCGGGGAAGACACGCTGCGCGCCCTGTTGACGCAGGGGTGACGAAGCGGCCGGGGGTGGGCTACACAGCCTACCCCAAGCGCATGAGCACCTCCGAGCCCCGACCACCGAAGCTGATCGCGGCCTTCCGTGCGCTGCGGGTCAAACAGTGGCCGAAGAACGGCGCGCTGCTCTTCCCGCTGCTCTTCGCGCGCATGCTGGACCAGGGGCGACTGATCAACGCCGCCCTGGCGGTGATTTCGTTCAGCCTGCTGGCGTCGGGCGTCTACGTGCTCAACGACTGGTTCGACCGCGAGAAGGACCGGCTGCACCCCGAGAAGCGCAAGCGGCCCATCGCCGCCGGCCACCTCGACGGGTTCGGCGCGTTCGCGGTGGTCTGCGTGTGCTGGGCCACCGCGCTCGGGCTGGGGTGGCGGCTGGGCGTGCCCTACCTCGAGGTGCTGGGCGGCTACCTGGCGTTGCAGGTGCTCTACACCGGGTGGCTGAAGCAACTGGTCATTCTGGACGTGATGGCCATCGCCCTGGGCTTCATTCTTCGGGTGATCGCCGGCGCGGTGGCCATCGACGTGGTGGTGTCGAACTGGCTGTTCCTGTGCACCTTGTTCCTGGCGGTGTTCCTGGGGTTCGCCAAGCGGCGCGCCGAGCTCTCGAGCCTGGAAGACAACGCGACCGCGCACCGGGCGAACCTGGCTGATTACACCGTGCCGATGCTCGACCAGATGATGAGCATCTCGGCGGCGTCGACCATTCTGGCCTACGGCCTGTACACGGTGTCGAAGGAGACGGTCGATCACGTGGGCAGCGACCGGCTCAAGTACACGGTGCCGGTGGTGGTCTACGGGGTGTTCCGCTACCTGTTCCTGGTGCACAAGCGCGGTGCGGGTGGCGCGCCCGAGAAGGTGCTGCTCAGCGACCGCCCGTTGCAGGCCGACATCGTGGTCTTCCTGGGCCTCGCGGCCTGGGCGCTCTACTTCAAGGGCTGAGCTTCAGCGGTCGGTGTCCATCAGGTTGTCGAGCGTGCGGCCGGCGCGGCTGATGACGGCGGTCAGCCCGTTCTGTTCGGCGGCGGCCATGCGCACCAGTTGCCCCAGGGCGCCGATCTCGCGAATCCATTCCACGGCGCGGGGGCCCAGGCCCGAGAAGCTGACCGCGAGCACGGGCGGGCTCTTCACGCGGCCGAGCCAGAAATCGAGAATCTCGAAGCGTTCGGGCGGGTCGAGCGGCGCCAGTCGCTTGACCTCGCGATCGAGCAGGCGGTTGAGCGCGCTGGGCAACTTCGCGGCCCAGGAATTCACCGTCATCATCGGCCGCCAGGCCCAGTCGGCGCGGGCGATGCCGTTGCGTGGGTCGTAGATGCCGTTGCCCTCGGTGGTGAGTACCTGGTCGGGCGGGAAGGCGGGCACCGGGTCCCACGCGCCGCACAGCAGGGTCGACAGGCCGTAGCGCTTCTTGGGCGCGCCCCAGAAGGTGCGTCGGTAGAGCTCGGACTGATCGTCTTCGGAATACGGGTAGTCGGCGTCTTCGAGCATCAGCGAGAGGTGGAAGGTCTCTTCCCACGGCCCCGCGTACCCCGAGTACTGCGTCGACATGACCCACCCGTCACCTTCGGGCAGCCATTCGTGGAAGAGCAGGCGGTAGATCGTCTGGTTCCAGCGATCGTCGGTCATGCCGAAGAAGGTGCCTCCGGTCGAGTGCTCGAGGACCAACTCGAGCATCGCTCGGGTCTCCTCGTCGACCAGGTGCTGCAGCAGGTG
>CAIWFK010000817.1 GCA_903911905.1 uncultured Myxococcales bacterium | reverse complement strand
CTCGGTGCCTTCGATGAAGAGCGGCGTCTTGCGCGAGGGCAACGCGAGGAAGCGGCGGCCCAGCAGGTGCGGGAAGGTGATGCCACCTCCGGCCACCAGTCGGCCCGCGCCTTCGGGGTGCGCGAAGCGGTGCGCGGTGAAGGCGTACGAGACGGTGACGGTGCCGCCGACCTCGCGCTCGGCCTCGACCTTCAGGTTCGAGAGGTCGGCGCCGCCGAAATACCGCGACAGGCCCGACTGCAGCGCCTGGTCGCGCTGGTCGGCCGAGATGCTCTCGAGCGCCTCGGCCAGTTGCGCGGCCTCGAAGCCCGAATAGGCCTCGCGGCCGGTGCCGGTCAGCGTGCCGTCTTCGGCCAGGCTCATGGTGAGCACCACCCGCTTGCTGACGGTGGCGCCCGCGGGCGGCGTCTTCACCTGCTCGGCCGCGCGCCCCGGCTCGGGCAGTAGCCAGGCCTCGCGCCCACCGAGGGCGAACTCGGGTAGCTCGTCGAAGGGCGCGTAGCGCACCAGGGGGTCGAGCCACAGTACCTCGCCATGGGGCAGCGCGACGTGCACGCACAGGTAGTTGAGCAGCCCCTCGTTGGGGAAGACGTACGGAGCGGGGTCGACGGTGAAGGTGCGCACCGCGGCCAGGCGCGCGTCGAGGCCCAGCGCGCGCAGCGCGGCCAGCAACAGCCAGGTGCGGCTGCCCCGGTCTTGCGCCACGCTGGCCGCCGCCGAGACGCCCAGGCCCGCGTCGCGACCCGAGAGCTTCTTCATCACCGCGGCGTAGACCCGGCGGGCCACCTCTCGCGGGGTCGGCTCGTCGTGGGTCGACGTCGCGGGCACGGCGCCGCCAGCCACTGCGCGCTTCGCGAAGGCCGCCACTTCCCAGGTGACCAGGCCGCGATCGGCGAAGGCGTCGGCATAGGCCTGCAGCACGCCGCCGTTGCCCTGCTGCCCCGCGCCCACCGATACGAAGGGCAGCCATTCGTTGCCCGACGGCGGCCCCAGCGGCTCGGGAATGTACGGCGGCACCCGTCGCTCCTCGTGGCGGAAGACCTCGAGGTCGCCTTCCACCGTCACGGTGGGGGCCTTGACGTTGTGCGCGTCGACCGCGAGGCCGGCGCCCCTGTTGGCCTTCACCACGTAGGTGCTGCGCGCGTTCGGCATGCGTGCAATCTGGAAATAGAAGTTGCTGGCGGTGAAGCCCGGCTGACCGGGGCCACGCGAGGGGTGGGCGAGCAGGTACTCGTATTCGACGAAGTCGCCGACCTGCACGCCAGGCAGCGAGACGCCTTCCTTGCCTTCGATGGCCTCGGGCTCGAGGGTGCGGCCGTCGGGCTTGAGCGTGCGCAGCGTCAGCACCACCGCGTCCTGCGGAATCTGCACCTCGGCGATTTCCTGCACGCCCTGCTGGTCGAGCGCCTTCTGAATGACGTGCACCCGGTCGACCATCGAGCCGTCGGGGAAGGCGCGAATGGCGGCGGCGTCGAGCACGAAGGTGCTGGTGGCGTCTTCGCTGCCGGGCGCCGCTTCCCATGACTTGAGCGCCTCGGCGGTCGAGATGGCCTCGTCGTCGAGCAGCTCGTGGCCGGTCTTCGCGCGCTCCACCGCGCGGCGCAGCACCAGGTCCGAGCCGTCGATGGCCAGGGCCCCTTCCCGCGCGGCGAGGGCTTCGGGTAGGCGGCCGGCCTGCTCCTGCACGTCGGCCAGGGCCTTGAGCAGCAGGGTGTTGCGAGGCCACAGCGCGCGGGTCTTCTGCAGCAGCGCCACGGCGTCGTCGAAGCGGCGCTGCGCCGAGAGCAGCCCGGCGAGCGTGGCGGCGACCTGGGCCTGGCTCTCGTCCTGCGCGAGCAGGGTGGTGAAGGCCGCTTCGGCGTCGGGCAGGCGGCCCCGCGCGCGGGCGTGGTGGCCGAGCGGGCCAGCCAGCCGGGGCAGTGCGAGGTCGCGGGCAGCAGCGCGTCGGCGTCGGCCACCGCGTCACGGCGGCGCGCGAGGTCGTACTGGAGCAGCAACGCGTCGCACGAGCTGCCCAGCGCGGTGGCAGCGTCACGGGCGGTGAGCGCCGCGGCCGCGTCGAGGCCCAGCGCCAATTCGATGCGGGCCTGCAGCGCCAGCAGGGTGCCGGGCACGACCTTGGTGGCGGCCTTCGCACGCTTGACCTGCTCGAGCGCCTCGAGCTGTCGCCCGTCGTCGAGCACCAACTGCGCCGAGAGCAACTGGGCCACCACCAGCCCCGGGTCCTTGGTGAGCGCGGCCTCCAGCTCGCGGTTGGCGCGGCCGTGGCCGACGCGCGCGGGAATGGCGCGGTCCTGCAGGGCCAGCTCGGCGCGCAGCAGGTTCACCATCGCGCCCGTCAGCTCGGGGCCCAGGCCGTCGGCGAGCGCCGAGGCACCGTCGTGGTCGCGGGTCATCGCGTCGCGCGCGGCGAGGGTGCGGGCGAGCGCGTCACCGCCTTCCTCGAGCAGGGCCTGGTGCAGCGCGCTGGCAGTGGTCATCAACTGCTCGTCGTCGCGCACCGACAGCCCGCTCCATCGGGGGGCCGGGCCGCGGGCCGGAGCGAAGGTGAGCTGCGCCGGCTGGCCGTCGAGGCGGTGGAGCGCGAGCGAGAGGTGGCCCTGCTGGTTCTCGCGGGCCATGCGCACCAGCACCCGATGCACGCCGGGCTCCAGGCGGACCAGCTTCGCGGTGACGGTGGAAGCGGGGTGCTGCCAGGTCAGCCGCTCGGCCACCTTCGCGCCATCGAGCCAGGTGACCTGGTCCATGGCGGTGACGGTGCGCAGCACGAAGGCGCCACCGGTGGTGACGGTGACGTCGACGGCGAGCACGTACACGTCGGCCGCGCCGGGCTCGCCGGACAGCGAGAAGCGGCCGTCGGCGAAGTGCAGTTCGCGGGGGTTCAACGCGCCCGCGGGCCCGGTGCCCAGGCGCTCGAGCGAACCGGTCTTTTCGACCGCCGTCGGTTCGGCCATGCCCAACTGGTGCCAGGGCGAGAAGGGGCCGACCAGCGTGCCCACGGTGGGCATGCCCATGTCCGACAAGGTGGCGGCCTGGGCCTTCACGTCGAGCGCGCCGGCGTGCGCGTTGACCAGCGCGGCCCGCAGCAGGTGGGCGGCGTCGGGCGAGAGCCCTCTGGCGAGAAGGCCGGGTACGCGGGTGCGAATGGTGTCGTCGAGCACCTTCGCCTGGCCGACCAGGTCGAGCGCGAGCCGGGCCGCGATGGCGGCGAGCGGGTGGTGCGGCGCGCGCTCGCACACGTCGAGCGAAGCGGTCAGCACCTGCATCGGGTTCGCGCCGCGCAGGCCCAGTGTGGCCTGGCCGGTGAGCGCCCAGGGCTCGGCCGGTTGCTTCGCGAGCGAGGCGTCGAACCAGGCGCGGGCCTGTGCCGCGTCCGAGCCGACCAGCAGCGCGTGGAAGCCGGCGAGCGCCAGTTCGTGCGCGTCGGCGGTGCCGGCCTTGGCGCGGCCCACGGCCTGCTCGAGCGCGAGGGTGGGCGGGTCGACGCGGTGCACGCAGCCGGTGAGGCAGAAGGCCAGCGCGAACGACAGGAGCGTCAGCGCACGAGGGTGCGGCGCGGGGAAAGTCATGGCCGGGGTGTACCGCATCGGGCGCGGGCGCTCACCGTCGCCGTGCGCTGGGTCAATGGGCTGGCTGCACGGCCTCGCTGGAGGACGCGTCGTCGTACGTGAGAACGAGCGACAGGGTCGAGGAAGTCGAACCTCGCCGACTCGAAGCGCTGCTCCAACGCTTCGGTGCCAGGGGCCTTCTTGAACCCACGCTGGCGCGCGGTGATGGGCACCAGCCAGTGAAAGCGAACGCGTGGGTCCGTCAGCCACTCCAGCGTCGGCTCATCGAGGTACGGCAGCCAGAGCAGACCGGAGGATGAGGTGGCGCCCGGCAGCCAGGGTCGCCCGAAGTCGACGGTCCCGCGTGCAGGTGGTGCCGACTCACGAGTGGGCCCGGCGTACGCGCGAGGTTCCACGAGCCCTTCTTCAGCCAGGGTGCGCCGCGAGGAACGCCTGCCACGCGCCGCGCGCCTCGGGAAAACCGATGGCCTCGAGCCCGGGCACGACGTCGGCCTCCATGCCCGCGTAGAAGCACTGCGCGTAGCCCTCGTCGGTGAGCGAGCCCAGGTTCTCACCCGACTCGACCATCGGCTGGGCCGCAGTCCACTCGGGGCCGCGCGTCACGCAACTCTGTCGGGCGAAGCTCTGGAACATCCCCGGCAGGTGGCGTGCGAGTTCGCCGCGCTCGGCCTCGAACCCCTCGTGGGGTCGCATGAGCAGCGCGCCCACTTCCCACCCGAACTCGGCGTGGAAGGTCTCGTCGACCAGAATGGCCGTGACGGCCTTCTTCGCCACCGGCACCGTCGCGGCCTTGAGCGCGTGCCGGTACATGCGCCCGCTGAGCGTTTCACCAATGCAGAAGGCCTCGATGATGGTGTGGCGTACGTGTGCGCGCAGTGAGCCGCCGACGGGCAGGTGGAAGGTGCGCTCGTCGAAGGTCACCGTGTGCGGCCCACCGAGCAGCGCGCTCATGCGCAGGCTCAGGTCGGTGTGGCGCACCTCGTCGGCGATGACGCGAGCGAAGGCGCCCGACCAGTCGAGCGGCGCGCCCAGCAGGTGAATCTGTGAGGCGAGCTGGGTGAAGAGCGCCAGCGAGTGCATTTCGGTCGTCGCGCGCCCCACCCAGGCGTCGAGGCCGCGCGTGCGCTCGGCCGGGGTCAGCGTCACGCCGTCGAGCGACCAGGTGACCTCGCCGCCGCGACGGGGTTGCACGAGCAGCTCGTGCTCCTGCGTCAACTGCAGCGGGTCGCCGCTGGTTCTGGACAGCGCGAAAGTCACGTCACGTCACTTGGGCGTGCCCGCGTCGGGGCGGCGGGGCGCGTTGAGGTGCACCTTCGTCGGCACCGGCTCGATGGGGGCGGAGTTGGGCGGCGCGTTGAGAATGACGCCGGTTTGAGGCGGCATGGCGGCGACGCCCGCATCGGCAGCCGCAGCCTTCGCGGCCTCGGCCTCCTTCGCTTCCTGAGGATCCATCGTCACGCGCGGGCGGGGCGCGTTGAGCTGCGCGGGCGTCCGGAAGGGCGGTTCTCCAGCGTCGGGCGCCGGGGCGCCGTCGACCGGCTTGCCGGTGTCGGCGGGCGGAGTGGGCGCGGCGGCGCGAGGGGTCTCGCACGAGGGGAGCACGGTGGCCGCGCCGAGGAGCGCGGCGCCCTGGGCGAGCTGACGGAGACGAAGCAGACGGCGGTCGTTCATGGCGCCGTTTCTGTCAGAACTGCGCAAAGGACACCAGACGAGGTGACCCACGGGCTGATGGAACGGCGGTGGCGATCAACTCCCATCGAAGTCAGGGTGGCCACGTACGAGGTCGCGGCTCGTCACTTGCGCAGCAGGAGGCCCTCGAAGAAGAACGCCAGCACCGCCACCACCAGCAGCCACGTCTACACCGGAGTGTGTCGCTCGCTCGAGGGTCCCGACGTCCGCACCGCGTCTTCTCCGAACCAGGCCGCGAGCGCCTCGGGCTCGTGTCGACTCAAGTCGCTGGCGGCCGGGTCGAGCGCCGCGGCGAACGAGAGCGCGTCGACCGCCTGCCCTTCGCGTCGGTCACCACGTACCGCCCGGGCTCGGGCAGGGGGCCGCCCGTCACCACGGTGCTCTGGGGCACGGTGGTCAACGGCACGTCGAGGCCGCCGGGCGAGCGCGCGAAGGCCAGCGACGCGCCGGGGTCGGGCTGCAGGCTGACGCTGGCGCCCACCCGCGCGCGCACCTCCTCGCGCTCGTCCAGCGTACCGGTCAGCCAGGCCGCGATGCGCTGGGCGAGCGGCAGGAAGGCGGTGCGAATGGGCAGGTCGCTCCAGTCGCGGTCGACCGTCGACGCGTAGACCAGCACCCGGCCCTTGCCCCGTCGCGCGGTGAAGAAGACCGGGGCCCCGTCGTCCATGGTGGCCAGCACCTCGCTGACCACCCCGGGCGAATCACCTTCGAACAGCGCGTAACGGAAGAAGCGCGTGCTCAACAGGCCCTCGCGCGCGCGGCCGGTGAAGGGCGCGAACACCGGGTGCTCGAGCGACACGTTCTGCAGGCGGGCCGCGCGGCTGGCAGCGTCTGGTGCCGAGGGCTCGACCGCCGTCTTCACGACCCGCAGCTTGCGTGGCAGCAGGTTCGCGGCCACCGCGTTCCAGGCGTCGGGGTCGACGTGGTCGCCGACCGAGAAGAAGAGCCCGCCACCATTCTCGACGAAGGCCTCGAGCGCCCGGGCCTGGTCTGCGCTCGGTGCCTCGACGTTGAGCAGCAGCACCACGTCGTACGCGCTCAGGTTCTCGCGCCACGCCGCGGCAGGGTCACGCACCACCGCGCGCACCGGGCTGCCGGTGGCGGCGAGCGCCGAGTCGAAGAAGAAGGCCTCGTCGCGGTACTTCTGCGGGTTGGGCGCGCCGTTGACCACCAACGCCGTGAGCTCGCGCGGCACCGAGACCACCATCGAGCGCGCGTCGTCCTCCACCAGCGCGTCGCCGGCCAGCACGCCGGT
>CAIWFK010000816.1 GCA_903911905.1 uncultured Myxococcales bacterium | reverse complement strand
GGCGTGAGCCCCACCGAGAAGCGGCCGGTGCCGATGGGCGCGCCCGACCAGGCGTTGGGGTCGACCACCGGGGCATCGAAGGTCGCCGTCCCCTGCCCTGGCGTTCCTGCGCCGCCCACCGCCGCGCGAAGACTGGCGGGCTTCGGCACGGCCTGAGCGGCCTGGCGGGTGGAACACGCTGCGAAGAAGACACACGTCAACCACGGGAGCGCACGGCTCCAGAAGACACGTCGCATGTTGGAAATTCCCCTCGGTCTGATGAGCGTTACCGCGGCGCGGCGCCCGGCCAGCTTCGTGGTGGAGCCGTCGTCCGGCCACCACCAACCACACCGGCGACTGTGTGTGCCGGGGTCGGTCAGACATTCACGGGGAATTTTCGCTCGCGGGCGTTTTTCCCGCCGGCCCTCAGCGCGCGCGCAGGGTGATCTTCACCGGGCGATCGGGCCGCACCGTCACGATGGCCACCGGCTTCACGTCTCTGGCCGAGGGGTCGATGCTCAGGTGGAAGCGCCGCAACAACTGGGCCAGCAGCACCACGGTCTCGACCAGCGAGAACACGTTGCCGATGCACTGGCGCTGACCCGCGGCGAAGGGCACGTAGGACCACGAGTTGCGGTTGGCGCTGCGCTCGGCCGAGAAGCGCGAAGGGTCGAACTGCTCGGGGGCGTCCCAGAAGTCGGGGTGGCGGTGGGCGCCGTAGAAGAAGGGCATGACGATCTCTCCCGCGCGCACGCGGTGGCCCAGCAATTCGTCGTCGGCCACGGCGGTGCGGGCATTCATCGCCACCGGCCCCCGCAGGCGCAGCGCTTCGTCGACCACCTGGCGCAGGTACGTCAGCCTGGGGTAGTCCTCGAAGCCGGGGTCGCGATCGCCCAGCACCCGGTCGACCTCGGCGACCATCGCCTCGAGTACCTCGGGCCGCCCTTCGAGCAGCGTGAAGAGCCAGGTCAGGGTCAGCGCGGTGGTCTCGTGCCCCGCGATGAACATGGTGAAGACCTCGTCGCGCACGTCGCGGTTGGTCAGCGGCTGGCCGGTGTCGGCGTCACGGCTCTCGAGCAGCATCGAGAGCAGGGTCCCGTTGGGCGGGCGCTGGCGACCGGCCTCGATCACCCGGAAGACCGCGCCTTCGACCTCGTCCATGGTGCGCGCGAAGTGGCGGTTGGCGGGCGTGGGCAGCCACTTCGGCATCGGCACCCCGTTCCCGCGCTCGCTGACCAGCTCCATGGCCGCGCCCAGGGCTTCGTACGAGACGTCGGCCGCCGTTCCCAGGTCGGGCCCGAAGAGCGAGGCCACCACCACGTCGAGCGTCAGTTCCACCATGTCGCGGTGCGCGTCGAGTTCGAAGGGCTCACGCCCGTGCTTCGCCAGCAGCCCGTCGAAGTGCGCGCGCCCGGTGTCCACCATGGCCTGGGTCAGCCCCGCCAACGCCGAGCGGTGGAAGGCTGGCTGCAGCAGCGTGCGCCGCGACTTCCACGCCTCACCTTCGAGCGCCAACACGCCATTGCCGATGATGCGGCGCACCCCGTCGTAGCTCTTGCCCTTGACGTAGTTCTTCGCGTTGCCCGCCAGCACCCGCTTGATGCCGTCGGGGTGCGCCACCGCCACCGCGCGAAAGCCCACGTCGATGCCGAAGACGTCGCCGTGCGAGCGCCAGGCCTGCTCGAGGAACTGGAGCATGCCACCGGCCTTGCGAATGGCAGGCAGGTGCCCCAGCAGCGGCCAGGCCGGTGGTGAGGGCGGTCGGGGCAACGCAGAGCGGGAAGCGGTGGCGGTCACGGGCAGAGACTCCATTCGGTCGACGACTTTCCAAATGGTAAGTCGCCCGTGACCTTTCGGCAAGTCGGGGCGACCTGCCCCGGCACGTCACCGAATGCCCGACCCCAGCACCATCATGCGCAGGGTGGCGGCGGTGGTGCGCTTGCGCCAGCGGCGATCGCTCTCGGGCACCAGCGCACTCTGGGCCAGCATCATGGTGGCCAGCACGGCCAGGTGGGCCTCGAGGTCGACCTCGTCCTCCGATTCGCCAGACTGCTCGACCACGCCGCGAATGAGCCCCAGCCAGGGGGCCGCTTCCCGGGCCAGCCAGGCGCGCACCACGTCGGGGCGCTCGAGCAGCTCGAAGACCAGGAAGCGGGAAATGTCGCGGTGCTCGGCGAACCGTCGGATCACCACCTCGATGAGCCCGCGGTACCGGTGGTGCGACTGGCTGACCAGCTCGGAGGCCGCGGCGGGCAGCTCGTCGCGAAGCCGGGCGGCCAACAGGTCGTAGACGCCCTCGATCAGCAGCTCCTTGTTGCGGAAGTGGTGGAGCAGCGCCTGCTTGCTCATGCCCGCGGCGTCGGCCACGTCTTGAATGCTGCTGGCGGCCGCACCGTGCGCGGCGAAGGCCTCGAGGGCGGCGGTGAGAATGCGTTCGCGGGGCGGGCGCGGGGTGCGGGCCATGCGCAGGCTTCTAGCCTGCCTGTCGGCGTCACTGCACGG
>CAIWFK010000815.1 GCA_903911905.1 uncultured Myxococcales bacterium | reverse complement strand
GTGCTCGACGGCGTGGGCGGGTACGCGAAGGCCGACTTCACCGGCGGCCCCGTCAAGCTGCGCTTCTTCTGGAACACCGCCAGCTACGCGTCGACCCCGCAGTACGAGCCCATCGGCCAACGCAGCCTCGCCACCAACGTCGACTCCAACGTGTTCGACGCCGAGCTGCTCTTCCAGAAGCAGTTCGAGCTGGGCGGCACCCACGTGTTCGCGGCCGGCGCGTCGGGGCGACTCAAGCGCGTGAAGTGGGGCTACATCGGCCCCCTGCAGCAGGAACTGCACGCCGCGGCCTTCGTGCAGGACGAGTGGCGCATCATCAAGCCGCTCTCGCTCATCGCCAGCTACCGCATCGACCGGCACCCGCTGCTCGACAACGGCAAGCCCGGCTATGCCCAGTCGCCGCGCGTCTCGCTGGTGGCCAGCCCCTTCGAGGCGCAGGCCTTCCGCTTCTCGTTCGCCACCGCCTTCCGCGAGCCGACCTTCCTCGAGAGCTACATGAACATTCGCACCCCCGTGCCGGGCGTCGAAGGCGCGTCGGTGCTCACCCAGGGCAACCTGGCGCTGCGGCCCGAGCGGCTCATCAGCTTCGAACTGGGCTACCGCGGTGAAGCGGCGCGGCTGGGGCTCTCGTGGGACGTGGCGGCCTACTGGAACATCGTCAGCGACCTCATCGGGCTCTCGGCCGTCACCCCGGTCAGCGCAGGCGCGGCGTTCGACCCGGCGTCGAATTCCTTCCTGCTCGGTCGCTCCATCTTCATCAACGACCCGCAGACCTATACCGCGCGCGGAGCCGAGGTCGGCCTGACGTGGAACGCGACCACCGGCCTCGACCTGCGCCTGTCGGGCGCGCTGCAGCAGGTGGTGGCCAACTCGCCGGTCGCGGTGTGCGGGCCGTGCACGCAGGCCCCGGCGCTCAAGCTCAACGGCGGCGTGGTGTACCACAGCCCGGTGAACCTCGACTTGAGCGCCGACGTGTCGTTCGTCTCGTCGACGGTGTGGGTCGAGCGCGAGCCCTCGGCCGCCGACCCCACGCAAATCGTCAACCTTCAGAACCCGCTCCAGGCCTACGCGGTCATCAACGCGCGCGTGGCCTACCGCTTCCTCGACGACCGGCTCACGGTGGCCGTGGTGGGCAGCCAGTTGGGCGCCAACCACCAGGAGCACCCGTTCGGCAACGACATCAACCGCCGAATCTTCGCGACCATCTCGGTGCAGCCATGAAGACGCTCGTGCTCCTGACGTTGCTGCTCGCGGCCTGTGACGCGCCGCCCGTCTTTCCCACCGCCGACCACCAGCAGAGCACCGCGTCGGGGCGCATCGAGGGCACGGTGGTGGTGCAGAGCGCGGCTCGCGGTCGGGTGGTGCTCTTCCTCTATGACGCTGCGCGGCCGCCTCCACCGGTGGGCACGGGGCGCCCGGTCACCTTCACCGTCGTCTCGCGCTATGCGCTCTTCGCGACGGCGACCGACGGCTCGACCGGGCCCTTCAGTGCGCCCTATGCGTTCCCGTTGGTGCCGGCGGGGAAGTACCTGATTCGCGGCTTCGTCGACGCCAACGACGACTTCATTCCCTGGTACGGGGTGACGAGCGACGTGAACCGCGGTGACGTGGGAGGCGCGGCCATCGACCCATCGACGGGCGCTTTGCTGGTGGTCGAGGTGGCGCTCGACGCCGACCAGCAGCCGGTGCCTGCGCTCGGCGTGCCGGTGAGCGTGGGTGACGCCGCGCGCGTGCCGGTCGACCGGCCGGTGTGGGAAACCAGCGCGGCCACCGTCTCGCTCGGCGCGAACCCGGTGCGGTTCGACCTGGCGCTCAAGCCCATCGCCGAAGGCGCCATCAACGAAGGGGCGCCCGTTTTCCTCGCCAGCCTGGTCGACGCCAATGGCGACGGCGTGCCCGACGACTCCAACGGCGACGGCGTTCCCGACTTCTGGCCCAGGGTCTTCGTGCGCAAGGTGTCGAGCGCGTCGGTACTGCTCGACGAGAACGACCTCGACAAGAACGGCGTGCTCGACACCGGAAGCGGGTTCGCCGACTACGCGCACGTCGACCCGATGACCGGGCAGGTGATTCCTGCCGACGGCAAGCCCGACCTGGTGGTGCTGGCGGCGGGCTTCGACTTCTCGTCGCTGCTGCCGCAGTTGCTCGACGCCGACGGCAAGGTGAAGAAGACGCCCACGCCCGTCACTTCGCTCTCGCTGGTCCTCAAGCCGCTCGCGCTCGATGCCAGCGACCCGTCGGCACCGCAGGTGCTGGCCACGCTGCCCTCGGGCACGTACGCGGTGACGGTGGTGCAGTCGACCGGCCAGACCTGGCGGGTGCCCAACGAGCTGTCGCCCGACGTGGCGCCGAACGTAGGGCTGCCCAGCGTGACCTCGCAGTCGTTCGTGGTGACGGTGCCCTGACGAGAAGGTGTCGTCGTCGGTCACCGCCAGCTCGGGCTCGCCCCTGGCGTCGACCTGCCGGGCCAGCGGCTGCGCGCCGCGTTCGACGCGCCCTGCACGCCCGAACGGCGAACCCGCGCGACGACCTGCTCGACCAGGCCGGGCGCCAGGTGCACCCACGTCTCGGCCCAAGCGAGCGACTCGCGTGGGGCCTGCTCGTCGCCGAACCGCAGGTGGCGGGTCAGCGTGGCCGGCGCACGGACGGACGGCGGCAGCGGTGCGAGTCCATCGGCCCAGGCGTCGGTGCCGCCGTGCCCGACGAAGCGTCTCGCCGGCACGTCGGCCAGGTCCTGGTTGCCGGGGAGCGCGG
>CAIWFK010000814.1 GCA_903911905.1 uncultured Myxococcales bacterium | reverse complement strand
GGTGGGGCCGGCGCTCAGCCTCTCGCCTGCGCTCTCGTCGGTCGCGCCCGGTGGCCGCATCACCTTCGTCGCAGCCGGTGGCCTGCCGCCCTGGCGCTTCACCCTGCAGGACGGCACCGACCTGCCCAACGGCGAGTACGCGGCGGCCGAGCCTGGAAACCGCGTCGACGTGGTCACCCTGCGCGATGCCACCGACGACCCCGTGGCCTTCGCCACCGCGCAGGTCAGCGTCGGCAACGGGTTGCTCGTCTACCCGGCCCAGACCGCGCTCGCGCCCCGCGAGAAGCTCACCTTCGTCGCGCTGGGCGGTCAGCCGCCCTACACCTTCAGCCTGGCGCCGAACCCGGGCTCGGCGGGCACCGTGATGCCCAGCCTCGACCCGGCCACGGGCGTGTACGTCGCTGGCTCGAATGATCAGGACGCCGGTCGGCCCGACCAGGTGGTGGTCACCGATGCCAACGGTCAACTCGCCCACGGGCTGGTGCACGTCGGCGCGCCGCTGACCGTGTCGGTGGTCGGCACCGGCGGACACCCGGGCGAGGCGGTGACGCTCACGGCCACTGGCGGTCGCCCGCCCTACACCTTCGCCTTTCAGGACCGCGGCAACCGCAGCAACGGCACCATCGACGCGCTGCTGGGCATCTACACGCCGGGCTCGAACACGGGCGCCATCGACCTGCTTCAGGTGACCGACGTCACCGGTTCGGTCGCGCTCGCGCCCGCGCTCGAGGTCGGCTCGAAGCGAGTCGCCGTGCCGCTGGGCGGCTCGCAGTTCATCGACGCCCAGCTCGACCGCGACGGGCAGAGCGACCTGGGGGTGCTCAACAACTCCCAGGGCCAACTGGTGACCGTGTTCGACCCCGGCCAGCCGCTGGGGCAGGTGCGCCAGGACCTCGTCGCGCTGACGAACTTCGCCTGTCAGGTGGTGCCCTACGACGTCGACACCGACGGCGTGAGCGACCTGGTGGTGACCAGCCTCTCGGGCCTGCAGTACCTGCACTCGACCTTCGGAAGGCAATTTCAGCTCACCTCGTTCGAGGGGGCGGCCAGCTACCCCGCTTCGCGCGCGGCGGTGGTGGGCACTTCGCTGTACCGATATCGCGCCGATGGCTGCAACGGCGTCGAGAAGCTGGCGCTGGCCTCGCTCGTCAGCTCGCCGGTGAAGACCTGTCTGGTGGGGGGCACCGGTCGCCTCTTCGCCCTCGCCGGCAGCACCGCGACCTCGGCCAGCTACCTGTCGTGGCTGACCACCGACCCCCATCTCGCCGGCGAGCTCTTCCATGCGTCGTCGCCCATGCAGTTCCGCTACCTCGACGCGACCGGCGCCATCACGCGCCTGGGCCAACTGCCGCTGCCCGCTGGGTACCGCGTCACCGAGCGCTCGCGCGTCACCGGCATCAACGTCACCGCCAATGGCTTCACCAGCATTCTCGACGACCCGGCCCAGGTGGGCGCCGACCGGCTGCTGATGCTGGTCGACGAGGTCGACGCCGGCGTCACCCATCTGTGGAGCATCGACCCGACCGGGCCGCGGTCGCTCTTCGTCTCGAGCCCGATTCCCACCCCGTTCCCTGCAGCAGGCGCGACCAGCACCCTCACCACCGACGGGCGCACCGTGCTCGCGGCGTGGGACACGCGCACCGGCACCGTTCCCCTGATGACCATCGACCCCGACGCCGGCGCGCTGGTGACGCAGACGCTGCAGATCGACGCGCCGACCACCGCTGCGCACTTCGCAGACTTCGACCAGGACGGGCAGGCCGACCTGCTCACCACCAGCATGTACAGCACCCACCTCGACGTGTTCCTGGCCGACGGCGACGGCACCTTCGGCCGGCGAGCCCGCTTCGACGTGGCGAGCGCGGTGACCGCCGGGGTGGCCGACCTCGACGGCGATGGCGTCAGTGACCTGGTGGTCGGCGTGCCCGGCGCCCTGGCGACCTCGTGGGGCGTGGCGGGCTCGGTGCAGTTGGCGGTCGGGCCGCGCTCGGGGCTGCCGGCCACGCCCACCTGGTTGTTCGTCGACGACCTCGACGGAGACCACCGCCCCGACGTGTTCTTCGAAGACGACCAGGGGGCGCTGTGGTTCTCGCCTGGCGCGGGGCCGGCCGGGGCCTTCGGAAACGCACGGCCCGTGCTCAACCCCACGGGCTCCAGCGACCTGGCCATCAGCGAAGCCTTCACGCCCATCGACCTCGGTGGCGCAGCGCCAGGGCCCGACCTGCTGACCCGCGCGCGCGAACCGCTCAGCGGCGTGTACAGCGCGATGCTGGTGGCGCGCCTCTCGCCCACCACCGCGGTTCGCCTCTTCCTGCCCGTGCCCCCGGGGTACACCGGGTTTGAGTGCAGCTACCTGCCGATGAACGTGGACGGCGCGCCGGGTGACGAGGTGGTGGCGGTGTGCGGTGATGGGGCCCGGCTCACGCTCTTCGTCGCGACCGAGACCGGTTCGGGCGCCAGCCTCGCGTTCGGCCCCTGGGTCCAGGCCCTGCAGCCGACCGGAGCGCTGGCCGGCCTGGTGGTGCAGCAGTTGTTGCCGGCCTCGGCCGGCGACGGCAGGCGGTACGTGCTCGCGTTCGACGCGACGAACGCCATCTCGGTGTTGGTTCTCTCGGCGCCTGCGGGCGTTCTTGCCGTCGAGGCGCGCCCGGTGCCGCTGCCCGTCGAGCTCGCGGCCTTCGCGCGGCTGGTGCCCGGCGCGAACGAGCCCCGGCTGGTGGGGTCGGTGGCCTCCCAGCTCCATGCCCTGGTCGTCTTCGAGTGGTCGGGCCTCTCGTACGTCGAGCGACAGCGGGTGGGGGTCGGCGGGTACGTCGACACGTTGCTGCCCTTCACGACCTCGCCCGGCGGGTCCACCGACCTCCTCTTCGGCAGCGGCGCCATCGTGAGCACCCTGCGCAACGACGGCACCGGCCTGCTGCGGTGAGGCTCAGCCCAGGCGGGCGTGCAGCGTCTCGAGGTTCGGCGTCGGCACGCCCAGCGCCTTCGCTGATTCGATGAGCCGCGCCCGGTCTTCGACGAACTGCTGGTCGACCTTGGTGAAGTGCACCCGCAGGTAGGCTTCGAGCGGCAAGGGCAGCACGCGCGCAGCGCCCCACAGCGCGACCCGCATGACGGTCGGGGTGAAGACGCCCAGCATCGCCGAGCCGGGCCCCGCGCCCGCCGCGCCGAGCACGGCCTCACGTTCCTTCGCGGCCGAAAGGCAGAGGGCCAACGCGTCGCCGTGGCCCAGCGCCGAGAAGCGCCAACCCACCAGCTTGAGCGCCGAGACCAGCGCGAAGAGCACCGCGGCTGGGAGTCTCGACTGCCGCCGCGCGTCGGGCACCACCGCCGTGGCCAACCCGCCCCGACTGAGCACCTTCGCCAGTTCATCGAGCTTGGGCCCGTGCGGTCCCGAGAGCGGCGCCTTCGCGATGGGCGGCAGGAAGTACGCGCAGGTCTGCGTCGAGCCCTTCGGCGCGTCGAGCGGCGCCGAGTAGCTGATGAGCACGATTTCTCCCAGCGCCAGTCGGCCCGGCCCCAACTGCGCGTCGAGCCAGGCCGCGTCGCCCAGCCCCAGCACCAGCGCCAACGCCGTGC
>CAIWFK010000813.1 GCA_903911905.1 uncultured Myxococcales bacterium | reverse complement strand
TTGCGCGGCGAAGACGTTGACCAAGACGACATTGATAACGCTTTGGCTGTGGATTGGAAAGAAACCACAACCACCAAGTCAATGCCGATCATCAAGAACGCGATGGCCCAGTCGGTGGAAATGAGCGGAACGATCACCCCGGGGCCCACCAGCGAGAGCAACAGCGTGCCCCACGCCGCGTCACGGCCCAGCAGGGTGCGCAGCCCCAGGAAGATCGCCAACTGGCCCGCGCCCACGAAGAGAAAGGGCACCAGCACCGGCCTGAAGGCGGCCGCCGTGCACGCGCCGTTGCACAGCCAGTCGGTGCGGGGGTAGCCGGGCAGGAGGTACGTGAGGAAGTACGTCGCCACCAGGTACACGCCCCAGGTCGCGGCCTGGGTGAGCACCACGGCCAGCGTGGCCTCGGCGAGGTCTTGCGGTTCGCTGGGCTGGGCAGCGTCGATCACGGGCAGGCACCGTACTCAACGGCCGGGCGAATTCACCCGCAGATGCGCGCCTTCGCCCCACGACACGCTGGCCACCTGCGACCCGGGCGCGGGCTGGCAGCCTCGCCCATACCCGCACACGGTGAAGTGCTTGTCCTGACAGCGTGGGTCGAGCCGCAGGTGGTACTCGAGCGCCACCGGAAAGAGCGTGGTCTGGCTGAACACGGCCCATTGCCCGGCCGGCAAGGCGCAGAGTTGGTCGCTGACCTGCAACTGCTCCGAGAGCAGCGACGCGTAGTGGATGCCGCGGGTGCCGCCGTTGGCGTGCATCAGCTCGCGCCAACGCAGCAGCACCGAGGTCTGGAAGGTGCCCAGGCCGAGCACGGTGGCCACGCCGAGCGCCGTCAGGCCCACGCCCAGGCGATCGCGCCTCCACTTCCACGCGGTCAGCAGCACCGCCACCGCGGCCACCGTCACCCAGCCCGTGGGGAACTGGTAGTGCGGCTGCAGCACCAGCGCGCGCCGGGCGTAGAAGACCGGGTAGCCGACGATCACCGCCGCGCCCATCAACGCGAAGAGCCGCGCCTCGTCGCGCAGCAGGGCCACCAGCAGCCCGCCGATGGTGATGGTCGCGATGCCAATGAGCAGCCACTCGTCTCCCACCGCGTCGAGCGGCGTGAGGTGCGCCGTCGGCCATTCGGCGTCGAAGAAGTACCCCAGGCGCGCGGCGCTCGGCGCGCGGAAGACCTCGAGCCAGGCGCTGGCGGTCAGCGCCACCGGCTGCACCGGCGGACCGTCGGGCTCCTTCAGGAACACCGAGAGCCACGGCACGTTCACCAGGACCATCGGCACGCCGACCAGCGCGCCGTTGATCGCCCACTGCCCCGGCCGCCGTTCACCCACCAGCGTCGCGGCCGTGGCGGCCAGCCCGGCGAAGATCACCACCATGGGGTGCGAGGAAATGGCGAAGCCCAGCAGCGCGCCGATGGCGAAGCGCCGCTCCCTCCCCATCGCAGGGAATGCGAGCAGCCCAACCACCAGGAACGGCAGGGCCAGCGTCAGTTGGTCCCACGCCAGGCGCGACCAGAAGTGCTGGTGCGGCGAGCTACCGGTCAGCAAGAGCAGGGCGCCGAAGGTGGCGCGCGCCACGTCGGTCGACAGCACGTCTCTGGCGCGAGCCAGCCCGAGCAGTCGCACCGTCAACCCCCACGCGCACACCACCTGCGACGCGGTGACGATGGTGCACATGGTGGCGATGGCCATCAACGCACTTCGCCCCAGCAGCTTCTGGGTCAGCGCGTAGAGCCACAGCACCGACGGGCCGTAATGGTGCGCGGTGCTGCCGACCAGTGGCGAGACCCTGACGAAGCCGTCGGCCCACTGCGCCCAGGCAGCGGTGAGGAACTGCGGCTCGTCGTTGATGAACGGTGCGTCATCCAGGCCGACCAGCCGCAGCAACATCAGGCCGAGCCCGGCGGCGAACACCGCCCAGGCGGCAGGCGACTTCCACGACGACATGGTTCAGCTCTTGCGAGCGCTCCTGCGCGCACGCTTGGGCGTGTGCGGGTGCGGCGCGGCCACGCTCGTGCGCAGCTTGGCGGCCAGTTCGTGGCTCTTCTGGGTGGTGTGGCGCACCACGAAGTGGGTGTCGGGGGTGGTCTCGGCGACCACGAAGATCTGGTAGCTGAAGAGCGTCTTCGACACGCCGATGAGCGCCTCGTTCAGCTTCACCGCGCCGCGGCCGACCACGTTGTCGCCGAAGACCTTGGGGAAGGGCGCCGGTACGCCGCGCACTTCCTTCACCTTGAAGCCCGCGTCACGCAGCAGGTGCTTCAAGCTGCGGAAGGTGAAGAGCCGGGTGTGGCTGCGGTCGAGAATGCCGGCCTTGCCGTAGTTGAACTGCCCCGCCAGCAGCATCAGGCGCTGAACCGCGAAGGCGATGTTGGGCGTCGAGAGCACCAGCGTCTTGGGCTCGTGCGTGAACTGGCTGCGCAGGTCTTCGACGAAGCCTTCGGGGTCCTTCAGGTGCTCGATGACGTCGAGCATCAGCAGGTGCGAGTGCGGCCCCACGTCGAAGGTGGGCTTCTGGTCGAGGTCCTGCACCACCACCTTCACGCCCTGGGTGGGCTCGGTCGGCGCGTGCTGGTCGACCACCGTCACGTCGCAGCCCTTCTCGGCCAGCTTCTGCGCGATGCCGCCGGGGCCCGCCCCGATGTCGATGACCTTCGCGCCTTCCGGCACCGCGTCGAGCGCGAGCTGGTGGCTGCTGGTGTAGCCGAGCTTCAGGTCGTAGTGCGCGTTGCCTTCGCTCTTGGGGTCGAAGCGGCGCTGCCAGAGCAAGCCGGTACGGTGAAAGACGTTCTTGACGGTCGAGACCATCACGTCCTTCGCGTACTTCATGCCGTTGACGCGGCTGATCTCGTCTCCGTAGTACGTCGGAATCGAGAGTTCCTTCACCCGAAGACCCGCGTTCAGACACTGAATGATGATTTCGGTGTCGAAGTGGAAGTCGTTCGAGTTGAGCAGGAACTGCAGCTTCGAGAGGCCCCTGGTCGAATAGATGCGGTAGCCCGAGTGGAACTCGGACAACTGGCTGCCCAGCAGCGCGTTCTGCGCGGTGGTGAGAATGCGATTGCCCACGTACTTGTAGAGCGGCATTCCCCCTTTCAGTGCGCCGAACGCGGTCATCATGCGGCTGCCGAACACCACGTCGGCCTCGCCGTCACGCAAGGGCTCCATCAGCCGG
>CAIWFK010000812.1 GCA_903911905.1 uncultured Myxococcales bacterium | reverse complement strand
CGATGTTCGGGTGGTTCAGCCGCGCCACCCACCGCGCTTCCTGCAGGAACATCTCGCGGAAGGACTCGCGCTGCGACAGATGCGGCAGCGCCCGCTTGATGACCACCACCCGCTCGAAGTCGTGCAGGCCCCGTTCGAGCGCGAGGAAGATCTCGGCCATGCCGCCCACCTCGAGCCGTTGAATCAGCTCGAAGCGCCCCAGATGCATTCTGGAGGTGTCGGGGTCGAGGGCGTCGTCCATCGACTCCGAAGCCTACGCCGGGCGACCGGTCGGAAGCGAAGCTTCTACGGCGCGGTGATGAGGCAGCGGGTGATGGGCTGCGCCTGGTCGGCGGTGACGTAGAGGTAATACTGCTTGCCCGAGACCAGCGCGGTGGGCGTACCCGCCATGGGGAAGCGCTGCTTCATGGTGTCGGGCACCACGCCGTACTTCACGCTGCCGGACTTCACCGGCGTGCCGTCGGCGGGCAGGTCGATGCGCCAGAGCGTGCCGTCGGGCAGGTCGAGGTTCGGGTACACGGTAGGCGAGCGGGTGCCCACGTCGAGCACGTAGACGTAGCGCGCGCGGCCGTTGCCCCAGGTGATGGTGCCGTCGCTGGCGATGGCCTCACCGCCGGTGCAGGCGGTCGGCACGTAATAGTACTGCTCGGACAGGGGGCCGAAGCCGTCGGGCACGCCCACGAAGCTGGCGGCGGTCAACCCACGGTGGTCGAGTTCGTTCTGCCAGAAGGCCTTCATGCGCATCGGGTCGGTGCTGGGGAAGACCGAGTAGTCGGGGTGCGCGAGGTCGGACTTGGTGAAGCCGTTGTTCACGTCCGCGGGGAAGGCGCCCAGGGGAATCGAATTGACCAGGCCCGACCCGTGCGCGAGGCCGCGGTCGGTGAGCTGGTTGGCGAAGCTGCCGGTGCGGTCGACGTCGAAGATGGAGGCGCCCTGCGGCGCGGTCGACGCATGGCAGCACACGCAGGCCGAGGCGTTGATCTGCGACTTCACCCACGCCTCTTCCGTCAGGTAGGCGGGGTCGTTCCGCCGCGGGTCGGGCTGATCGTAGAGGGGGTTGTAGTCCTTCGGGTAGTACGGGCGCAGGCCGCGCGCGTTGTCGCAGTTCACGTCATTTCGGAACGAGCGGCCTTCCTCGGTCGAGCCGTGAATGCCTTCCCACACGCAGACCTGGCCACCGTCGGAATGCCCGGGCGCTTCACCGGCGTCAGGCGTGAAGCACAGGTGCCGGTATTCGACGAAGGCGTGGTCGAGCACCACCTGCTCGTCGTTGGCGCCGCCGCAGAGGGCCGAGGGGTCCCAATAGCCGCCGCCGAACACTTCACAGCCGGTGCGCGCGCTGCCGCACTTCGAGGTGTCGTTGCTGGCGATGTAGGTGCGGGTCTGGGGCTCTTTGGCGATCAGGCACGCGCCGAGCGACTCGGCCGGCGCGCAGAGGGTGCCGCTCTCGAAGACGGCGGTCTTGCCCTGATCGGTGCAGTCCTTCTGGGCGTCTTCGACCTTCCAGGTGCCGACGTAGTCCTTGCACTCGGGCAGGTGGCTGAAGTTGCCGGTGTACGCGCAGTGGCCGATGACGTGGGTCGAGAGCACGGGCGCCGAGCCGGAGCGCGCACAGCCGACGGCGAAGAGAACGGCGACCAGCGAGCGCTGCAGACGGAGCATGGGGCTACCTTGTCGAGACTTCGTACAAGGTTTGTATAACCTTATTCGAGGTCTCCGGCAAGCCCTGGTGGCCGATCAGGTGCGGAAGGGGTTGCTGATGAGAATGGTCTCACCGCGTTCGGCCCCGACCGAGATGCAGACCACCGGCACGCCGACCAGCTCTTCGACGCGGCGCACGTAGCGAAGCGCCGCGGCAGGCAGGTCTTCGAGGGTGCGGGCGCCGGCCAGGCTCTGGTCCCACCCGGGCATCTCTTCGTAGATGGGTTTGACGCGCGAGAGATCTTCGAGCTCACCGGGCAATTCGGTGACCTGCTTGCCGTCGAGTTCGTAGCCGGTGCACAGTTGAAGAGTCGCCAGGCCCGACAGCACGTCCATCTTGGTGAGCGCCAGGCCCCACAGGCCGTTGACGCGCGCGGCGTAGCGCAGCACCACGGTGTCGAGCCACCCGCAGCGGCGCGGCCGACCGGTGGTGGCGCCGAACTCGTCGCCGACCTTGCGCAGGCGCTCGCCGATTTCTTCGTGCAGTTCGGTGGGGAACGGGCCGCCGCCGACGCGCGTGGTGTAGGCCTTGGTGATGCCCATGACGCGATCGATGGCGGTGGGGCCGATGCCCGAACCGACCGCCGCGTTGCCAGCCACGGTGTTGCTGCTGGTGACGTAGGGGTAGGTGCCGTGGTCGACGTCCAGCAGCGTGCCCTGCGCGCCTTCGAAGAGAATGCGGGCGCCCTTGCGAATCTGCTCGGCGAGGAAGAGCGACGAGTCGCCGACGAATTCCTTCAACCGCGAGCCCAGCACCGCGTATTCCGACACGATGGCCTCGGCGTCGAGCAGCGGCTCTTCGGCCTTGGCGGCGCGGGCCACGTTGGCCAGCTCTTCGAGCACGGAAGGCAGGCGGTCCTTCACGCGGCGACGCAGGCGCTCGACGTCGAGCAGGTCGCGCACGCGCACGCCGCGCCGTTCGATCTTGTCTTCGTAGGCCGGGCCGATGCCGCGGCCAGTGGTGCCGATGGCGCTGCCGCCGCGGGCCTTTTCACGCAGGCCGTCGAGGTGCTTGTGCCAGGGCAGAATGACGTGGGCGTGCTCGCTGATGATGAGCTGCCCGGGGTCCTGCAGGTGGTTCTTGGCGCGCAGGCCGTCGATTTCCTTCATCAACACCGTGGGGTCGATGACGCAGCCGTTGCCGATGACGCAGGTCTTGCCGCCGTGGAGGATGCCCGAGGGAATCAGGTGCAGCACGGTCTTGGTGCCGCCGACCACCAGGGTGTGCCCGGCGTTGTTGCCGCCCTGGAACCGCACCACCACCTGGGCGTGCTCGGTCAGCAGGTCGACCACCTTGCCCTTGCCCTCATCGCCCCACTGCGCACCGACGACGACTACGTTTGGCATGACGCTTCCTTAGCACGCAGGGGCGACGGTGCAGCACGTCTCAGCGATGGCAGCGGTACACGAACCCACAGTGCAGGGCGTCGCACCGTGGTCGCTCACGACCCGCCCAGACCTGCGCGACCTGGGAACGGGTGAGTTCTCGCGCGTGCGCCACCAGCTCGCGCTCGAGCGTGACGTCGTCGGGCAGCGTGTCGAGCCACCGCGGTTCGACGTCGGTCTCGCGCAGGAACGAGATGCCCGAGCGCACCCTCACGTCCCTTCCGGCGAAGCGGCGAGCGGCCAGCGCGTAGCACCCCAACTGAAACCGGTAGGGCTCGAGCCCGGCCGCCGGCTGCACCGCGGTCTTGTAGTCGACCACCAGCAGCTCGCCCTCGCCTTCCACCAGCAGGTCGATCTGCCCGCGCAACAGCAACTGGAAGCCGTCGTCACCGTGCAGGCCCAGTACGAAGGGCAGCTCGCGATGCACGCTCGCTTCCCCCAACGCCGGCAAGGCGCTGCCGAAGCGACTGCGCCAGAAGCGGGTGACCCACTCGAGCACGTCGGGGCCGGCGACGTCGTCGAGCCCTTCGGCACGCCGCAGCGAGAGGAGCGTGGTGCTCAGCGAGTCCTTCACGGCGTCGAGTGGGGTCAGTTCGATGAGCCGGTGCGCTGCGGTGCCGCGCTCGCGCACGTCGGTGGCTTCGCCGTCGTCGCGCCACACGTCGAGGTGCGGCCGTTCGGACAAGCCGACCTGGTGGGCGTAGTGGTAGCGCCGGGGGCAACCGACGAAGTCCTGCAGGGCGGTCACCGGCAGCACGGCGGTGCGGGCGGTGGCGGCAGGTGCGTGGCGAACCCGGGCGAGCGTGTCCCTGGTCGCGGCGAGCGCCTCGGGCAACGCCAGCACCTGGTCGCGCGGCAGCACGCCGTCGGGCAACGAGGCCACGTCGACCTCTTCGGTCTGTTCCCGCACGTCGGCCCAGGCGAGCACCGGCGCGAGGTCGGCCGCCCACGACCCCTGGCGCGGCGCACCGGGCAACAGCCCGAGCACCACGCGATCGCGCGCGCGGGTCATCGCCACGTACAGCAGGCGCAGCCGCTCGGCGGTGGTGCGGGCGTGGCGAATCTCGGCGATGCGCTCGACCGACAACGACTGCATTTCGCCTTCGTCCGACGAGGGAGGCTTGAGCCCCAGGCCGGCCACGCGATCGAAGCGCACCGCGGTGCCCTGGTCGCGCCCTGCGGCGGTGAGGTCGGGCAACACCACGATGGGCCATTCCAACCCCTTGGCCTGGTGCACGGTGCACAGCGTGATGGCGTCGGAATCGAGCTCGTCGACGACCTCGCCCTGCGCTTCCGACGGCTCGGAGTCGGCCAGCTCGAGCAGCTCGCGCGCGAAGGCCGCCACGCTCTCGCCCGACCGTTCACGCGAAGTCGCCAGCTCGAGCAGCTTGTCGAGGTTGGCCAGGGCCTGCTCACCGAAGGGCGACGCGGCGACCGACACCCGGTACCCCGAGCCGTCGATGATGACGCGCAGCAACGAGCGCAGCCCCAGGCGGTCGTGCTCGTGCTCCAGGGAATGCCAGGTGGCGACGAAGCGCTCGAGCCGCACCGCTTCCACCGCGTCGAGCAGCGTGGGCCGACGCCCTTCGACCAGCACGTCTCGCGGGCGAAGGCCCCGGGGCCAACGCCCCCCCGGCGAGGCCAGCTCGACCAACGCGCTGTCGGACAGGCCCACGAAGGGGCTGCGCAACACCGCGGCGAACGACAGCGCGTCGTCGGGTTGGGCGAGCAGGGCCAGCAGGCAGGCCACGTCGACCACCTCTTGCGCGCCGAAGAAGCCCCGGCCCCGAATGACGCGGTGGCGCACGCCGTGACGCACCAGCGCCTGGCGGTAGGCCTCGAGCTGGGTGAAGCGCTGAAAGAGCATGGCCACGTCACCGCCGCGAACGGGTCGGGGCGGGTCGGCCTCACGACGCGAGATCACGGGCCAGGTGCGCTGCTGCACCAACTGAGCGACCCAGCGCGCGACGGCGTCGGCGTCGGCCTCGCGAAACGCGTCGGCAGACAGTGGCCCTTCGTCGGCGCGGGTCAAGCGCACCAGCGGCGGCGCGTCGACCTGCTTCGTGCGTACGGGCACCAGGTCGTCGTGCTCCGGCACGAAGACCACCTCGAAGTCGCGCGGCGGGCTGCGGTACTTGTCGCTGCCCAGTACGCGAGCCATCACCCGATTGAGCGTCTGCACCAGGCGGGGCGTCGAGCGCCGTGACGAGCGCAGGTACGCGCGCCCGCCGCCGTGGCGTTCGATGCAGGTGGCCATCAGCTCGAAGACGCTGACGTCGGCGCCGCGAAACTCGTAGATGGCCTGCTTGCGATCGCCCACCACTGCCAGGAACGCGGGCTCGAGCGGCAGCTGGATGATTTCGAGGTGCTGCGATTCGAACGCAGTGGAGATGGGTCGCGGCGCGCCGGCCCGCCGCTCGGCCAGCAAGAGCACGATCTCCAACTGCAGGCGGTTGGTGTCCTGGAACTCGTCGACCAGCAGGGCCTCGAAGCGGGCCTGGGCGTCGCGCCGCGCCTGCGGGTAATCGCGCAGCAGGTCGCGGGCGCCCACCAGCAGCCCGGTGAAGTCGAGCGCGCGCAGCTCGTCGAGCTGGCGGCGGTGCAGGTCGGCGACCTCGGTGAGCACCTCGCGCACCGCCTCTTCGTGCGGCGCCATCACGCACGCACCGTGCAGCAGGCCCAGGTTCGAGGTGCCGTCGTCGCCGTCCTTGCGGTCGAACTTCTTCACGAACGGCTTGAGGCTGGTGAACGGCTCGGACCGGGTCGAGGCGAGCTCGGCGCGCAGACGCGGCAACTGCTCGGGAATGGTCTCGAAGGTGGTGTCCTGCAAGATGCGCTGGAAGCGCTCGAGCCGGTCCTTGTGCTTGATGAGGCCGACGAAGGCCTGCACGGTGCGCGCGCGAAGGTGCGCGAGCGCGGCGTCGAACTGCCGACGCAACGAAGCCGCGTCACCGACCTGCACGTACTGCGCTGAGAGCCCCTCTTCGCGAATGCGGGTGTAGACGGGTACCAGCGCGTCGACCAGGCCGCTGGACCTCGCTCCGCCGCTGAAGCCCAGCTCACTGACCAGGTGGCGAACGTGGCGATCGTTGGCCTGCACGCGCCGCAGCAACACCCGCTCGATGGTCTGGCGAATGAGCCGTCGCGAATCGCGTTCTTCGAGCAGCTCGAAGTCGGGGTTCACGCCCGAGCCCTGCGGAGCGCGACGCAGCAACTGCGTGCACAGCGAATGGAAGGTGCCGATGGTGGCGCCGCCCAGTTCGTCGAGCAGCGTGCGCCAGAACTTCCGCTCGGGCATGGGGCGACCGATCGCCGCGTAGCTCTCGCGCAGCTCGACCTCGGCGTCGCGGCCGTCGGCCAGGGCTTCGAGGCGCTCACGCAGGCGGCCACGCATTTCGGCGGCGGCCTTCTCGGTGAAGGTCATCAGGCCCAGGTCCGAGGGCGCGATGGGCTCGCGGTCGGCGCGCGCTCCACCGAGCAGGTGCAGGCACATGGTGACGAGGCTGTAGGTCTTGCCGGCACCGGCGCCGGCGAGCAGGGCGAGGTTCTTCTCGAGGCGAAGGCCGCGCGGCAGCGGCACTTCGTCGGAAGCGCGGGTGGTCCGTGGAGGGCGCACCGGGCTCGCCCGCGGAGCCGACGGCGGTGGAACCGCGGCAACCGTCGCTGACCTGCGACGCGAGGCGAGGTCGATGACGGGGGCCAGCGGAGCCGAGGCCGGTGGAGCATCGGAGGCCGCGTCCCGGGCTTCGGCGACGAGCGCGTCCGCAGCGTGTTCGCGCGAAGGGGGACTCGCCGCGACCGTGGTGTCCGCGTCACCGTCTGGCGACGAGTCCTGCGTGATGGTCTGGGCAGAACGAGGGGCGAACTGAGCACCGCCGTCCTCGACGTCGCACTCGGGCACCTCCGGCTCGGGAGCGGCCGACGCCGTCGACTCGGCCAGCGGCACCGCGGGCACCCCACCCCACAGCGCCTCGAAGCCGAGCTGGCCGTCGTCACGCCCCTTCCCCGACTTGCGACGGGCCGCCATCACCCACCGCCCATTCGCTTGCTGGAAATGCGACACACCGGCCGCATCTTGCAGAACGTGCAGTCGACCGGCCGCGCGCCGAAGTCACCCTCGCGCAACGCGCCGAGCACCTGGTGCACGCGATTGGCGAGATTGGGCCGACCTTCGAGCTCGAGCTTGTCGCGCGTGGCGGCATCGGTCGCGACCAGCGAGCGCAACGTCTGCCCCGTGACCACCTCTTCGGCCTTGCGCACTTCGCGGCGGCGCAGGTCGAGCCACAGCGCCTGCAACTGGGCCTCGGGAAACCAGGTGGCCACCGCCAACAAGTAGAACGGCAACTGAAAGTCACTGGTGAGCACCGCGCCCTGCGCCTCGCCGCGGCCCGGCAGGCTGGTCTTGTAGTCGATGATGCCGGCCACGCCCTCGCCCTGGTCGACGCGGTCGATTTGTCCGCGGAGGTAGACGTCGCGCTCGCCCGGTCGCACCGCGGGCACCTTCACTTCCCGCAGCGCCGGCACCGTCGCGCGCGAGGTTCCAAACTCGGCCTCGACCTCGAGCACGCGGGCATGGGGGAACGGCGCGATGACGTCGGACGCGACCAGCCGTCGCATCACGGTCGCGGTTCGCAGCCGGGTCAATTCCCACAAGGCGGGGTGGCCCACCGGGCTCTGGGCTTCGGCTTCGGCGGCCGCGGTCGCGACGGCCTCGTCTATGGCGGCGTGCACCTGGGTGAGCGGCGCATCGTTGCGCCCCAGCAACCCCTGGCGATCAAGCACCGGCACCAGCGTGCGCAGCACGGCGTGCCAGAACGTACCTCGCACCCGCGCATCGGCCTCCTCGCCAGCAGGCTCGAGTGCGTCGAGCCCCAGCAGGTACCGCGAGAGGCCCTGGAACGCGCACCGGGCCCAGACGTTGAACTGCGCCGCCGAGACGGGGCGCTCGGCACCGAAGCGAAGCTGCTCGAGCAGCGGCCCCATCACCGAGGGCTCGAGGTGCCCCGAGAAACGACCGCTCTCGCGGGTGGGGTCGCCGAAGAAGCGCAGGCGCTCGACCTCCATGGCCGAGGTGTGTCGCGCTTCGACGAGCCAGGCCTCGGCTCCGAGCAACTCGGTGAGCCCCGGCAGGCGAGGGTCCTGCGCGGTCTGTCGCGTGCCGGGGGGGCAGACCAGCTCGAGCGCGGCCCGGGTGCGAAGTTCGCCTTCGCTCTGCACGAGGTCGAGCGGCGGCGCGGCGATGCGAGCGACCGCGACTTCCCGAAACCCTTCCACCGCTCGTGCGAGCGCATCGCGAAACGCAGAGGCCAGCAACTCCCGCCCGGCGGCATCGAGGCGGGACCGGCTGACCACCACGCGTCGACCCGCGCACAGGGCGAGGTGGAGCAGCAAGCGGTCCTCGGCCAGCTTCACCGACAGCCGCAGCCCCGAGTCTGCGACCGACAGGCGGAAGAGCGAGGCCTTGCCCGAGGCGTTGAGCGCGGCGCGATCGTCTTCGGTGAGCAGCGGCAGCGGCGGCGTGCGGCCCGGCATTCTGCCGTCGACCAGCCCCCCCAGGAACACCACGTCGAACGAGCGGCCCGCCAGCTCACGCGCGTCGAGCAGCCACACGGCGCCGGTACGGGGCCCACGGGCATTCAGGTTCAGGTCCTGCGCGGCGCGGCGCACGTGGCGGGCGAAGTCGCGGCGCTTCATGCGGCGCTCCCCCAGCCCGCTGGCGTGCAGGGACTGCTTGAGCGAGGCGAGCAGCCCGAGCAACGCGTCTCCCGCCGCCTGGTCACGGGCGAGCGCGCGATCGAGCTCGCGGGTGAGCAAGGGCGCTCGCGCGGGCAACGGGTCGGGGCGGGACGAGAGGCTGGCGAAGACCCCCAGTCGGGTCAAGGCGTCCCACCAGGCCTCGAGCAGCTCGAGGGCGCGGGCCTCGTCGGGAATCTGCCGCAGCAGGCGCAGTACGTCTCTGACGGTGGCGCGAAGAATGGCGATCGGCTCGCGACTTTCCGCGCGGCGCTCGAGTGACTCGAGCCGCACCTCGTAGGCCCCTGCACTGGCCGTGGCCCCGACCAGATCGTCCCGCAGCCCCGCCTCGAGAAACGCGCGCCGTGGCGCCGCCGCCTCGGCCGGAAGCACCGAGACGATGCGCGACTCGAGCAGCGCGGCGAGCTCGTCGGCGGGAAAGGCGTCCTCGACCAGGTCGAAGAGGCTCAGCGCCAGCCGCCCCGGAGCGCTCGCGGGCAAGGGCACCCCGAGTCGCGCGCGGGCCGGCACGTCGAGGTCGGCCAGCGCTTCGACCAGGGCCTCGGTGTCGTCGGCGAGATCGCGGAAGGCGACCGCGATGCGCTCGGGCGGCACCCCGGCGCTCACCAGCGACTTCACGCGCGAGGCGATGTGGCGGGCCTCGTCGCGCGGGGTGGGGGCCGAGAAGGCGGTCAGCTCGGGCGCCGGGCGCGGCGTGGGCGAGTCGGCAAAGGCCGACGGCACGACCCACGAGAGCGGCGCGTCCGAGAGGTCGGCGAAGGCCTCGGCCGACAGCGTCTGCCACCGCGCTTCGATGGCCCGCACCGCGTCGAGCACGAAGAGGTCGGCCTGCTGTCGGCCAGTCGACGGCCACCACAACTGCAGCCCGACGCCGGCCTCGTGACAGGCGGTGGCGAAGGCCTCGAGCAATTCGAGCCGCGCGGGGAAGAGGTCGTGCACGTGCCGCACCTCGACCTCGTGAAAGCCACGCAGGCGAGAGGGCAACCCCTCTGCGCGCAGCCGACGCGCGGCCACCCGCACCAACTCGGCGCGGTCGACGAGGCCCCGGTTCTTGAGCGTGGCGTCGAGCGCGTTCCACATCGCCGCGAGGGCCTGCGCGCGGGCCGCGAGGCGCTCGTCGACGCCCTCGGCCGCGAGCATGAGCGCTCGAGGCGTGACGTTTTGGGCCCTCAGATGCGAGAGCACCTCGTGCACGTGGCCGGCGAAGTCAGGCGTCCGCGCGACCGGACCGAAGGCGCGCTCGGCCAGTGGCGCATGGGAGGCCAGCACCAGGCGCACGAGCAACGGTTCGGCAGGCGCCAGGCCCGACCAGCGCGCCGGCTCACAGCGGTCGACCAGTTGCCCGAGCGTGCACACCTGCCGAAGGTCGATGAAGTCGCCGCGGCCCGTCGACGCTGAGTCGATGAGCCATTGTTCGACGCGGTCTGAATCGGGCACCACCACCAGCTTCATGACCAGGGCACTGTAGCGGGTCGATCCGACAAGTCACTGCGCGAGGTGGGCGACGAGTGCACGCCCAGATTGGGGAAGCCGCAGGAAGTCCGGGGGGATCGACAAGAGACGGAGGGGATGATCTGACGCTCGTCGAGGAGGACGCATGTCACGACGACGGACGACGAAGTCGACAGCCAACACGAAGG
>CAIWFK010000811.1 GCA_903911905.1 uncultured Myxococcales bacterium | reverse complement strand
GCACCGCTACTCGCGGGGCAAAGCCGCGTACGCGCTGCGCCTCGCGACCGCGAACGCGGCAAAGGACTTGGCGGCCTCGCTTCCCGAGGGAACTTCGCTGAAACGCTTCCTCGACGACGCGGCCGCCGGCAAGCACGACCTCGCCCTTGAGAGCATCTTCCGCTCCGACCCCGTGCTCGACTACGAGGACGTCGATGACGACGCAGTCACGGCGGCAGCCTTCGGAACGCGCCGCGTGCAGATCGTCGTCGCTGTCGTCTTCCAACTCGCGGGTGTTACTCACCCACGCTCCATGACGAGCACAATCGAGGACGCGAGCGTAGCAGCTGTTCTCGGTGTTGACCGGGGCTCTACGCTGCGGGACACGTGCACCGCTGTGCGCGATCGCCTCGGGCTCGACGCGCCGCTTGACGAGGCATCCGCCATGCGCAAGCGCTCCGCTCGGGCCGCGGCCAGCACGTCCGACGATGACAACAGTGACAGCAACAGCGGCGGCGAGCGGAACGGCGACGAGGGGGGTTCCGAGTCGTCGTCCGAGTCGTCGTCTGAGTCGTCGTCAGACGACGACGACGAGGACTCGAGCAGCGAGGCGGGCGGCCGGCGAAAGGGCAAGGGAAAGAGGAAGCAGTCGCGCAAGAAGGAGCCAAGGCGTGTGTTGAAGAAGGCGAGGAAGTAATCTGCGCTGTTTTTGTTTTGTTTTTATACGTGTGAGTCTTCGTGTCGCATTCATTTCACGGCAGAACGTATCCGGCCCAACCGCACCGCACGAAGTCAATGTTTACAATCTAAACGCCCGCACGCACGAGCTCAGCTACAGTCTCGGCCGTGGGCTCATCGCCACGCGCGTAAGCGGCGCCGAGGGTGGTGCAGAAAGTGTGCGCGCGAAAGAAGCGCGCTTCCATTTCACCGCGCAGTGGCCGCGCTCCCCGAATAATTGGTGTGAGAGCCTCCTGAATCGCTAGGCGCACGTTCGTCGTCATCCACGGCACGGGCGATGCCTCGAGGTTCAGCTCACGCGCTGGCGCGCGCCACGTCTCGCTGCGGTCAGGGTCGCGCACGACGCACGTGGCGAGATCATCGATGCCGCGCAACTCGGGACTCGGTTCGCCGCCAGCACCCACAGCGCCACCGTCCTCCTCGCCGTCCGCGCGCACCACGCCCGCGAGGCGGGGTGCTGCCGCCACGCAGCCCTCGGCCGTGAAAGCGAGGCGCTGGAAGCGGCCGGTGCGTTCCTGCTGCCTAACTCCGACGTCGTCTACGATAACGTGGGCGGGCAGGGAGAGTTCCGCACAAAGGACAAGACACGGGTCAGGGTGATGTGGCGCGCACGTTCTGGTCGCGGAGGTCAACTTACATTTGTGTTGCGGCGTGCACTGCATGCCCGGCGTGCAAACGCGGTGGTTGTTCCATGCAGCAACGGCAGTGTCGGCAGTGGACTGCACGTAGGGCAGGAGTACGAGGTGCAGGGCCACGACGTGCACGGCGTCGTTCATGTTGAGCACGCCGTCATTGCCCATGTCTTGCAGCACCGAGGCGATGGGCGAAATGTACGGGCAGAAGTCGCCCCACCAGCGCTCGATGCGCTGGTTGCGCGTGCTCGGCCCGTAGATGATCTGGGTCTTGTAGCCGAGCTCACGCAGAAGGCTGACGAGCCGCGCGACGCCAACGTTCTCGGAGCCCTTGTCGCACCGCACCATGCGCGGCACGCCGTTCTCCATGAAAGCAGTGAGCATGAAGGCTGCGACAGGGCCAGCATACTTGTTATCAGTCGCGTTCAGGGCGACCATGCGGCGCGAGGCGCCGCAGACGACGCCGTGGAAGTAGATTCCCCAGTGTACCAGGTGCTCGTAACCGTCAAAGTGCCAGAGTCGGTTCACGGTAAAGTTGTTGTAGACGACGCGAGGCACGCGGTGCCGGTACCGCTGGTCTCTGCCGGTCGGGTCCGTCTCGCGCAGAATGCGCGCGACGGCCTCGCGAGAGTGCGGCACGCCCAGGGCGCGGAGCTCGCCCATGATCTTCCGGACGCCGATGCCGTCAGCGCCGGTGTTCATGTTGCCGACGACCGCGGCCTCGATGGCCACCTCGTCCGAGCGCCGGCTGATGTCGAGCGACGACATGAGCTCGCGCAGCTTGCGCGTCGAGCAGTGCAGCAGCTCCGCAATGCGCGCCTGCGGCCACCGCCAGTCGACCCACATGACGTACAGCAGCTCGACATCTGCCTGGTCGAGGCCCATGTAGGGCACCCCTCGCCGGTCGCTGCGCCACATCTCGCGCAGCACAGGCGGATTCTCGACCACGGCGGCCTGCTCCGCGGTCATGTCGTCGGCGCTAAGGTCGTCAGCAACGGCGAGCGCAACGCGCCCGAAGGCGACGATGCGTCTGTCGAGGTCGTCGGCCTCGAGCTCGAGCGCGCGCGCCATTTCGCGCAGGTGAGCCGCCTGCGCGTCGTCCGGAAACGTCTCTGCAGACGCGTCGAGGTGCCGCACACGCACGCGCGTCTCGCGCAACAGGTCGACCGCGGACGCGATGTCGTCCGTGTCGATGTGGTCCGCGTGAGCCTGCCGCTCGTCCGCATCGTCATCGTCACCGAAGGCAGGGTCGTAAGCGAGCATCGCGCGCGCGCGGAAGTACGCGAGGCGCGCGTCGCTTTCCGCGGCCGCGAGCCACTCGCCCGCAGTTTGCTTGCGCGGCCGCTTCAGCGGAGAGGAGAACCGGACGCGGCCTGCGGCCATTTCAGACTGTTTTCTTTCGAGGAGACTTCAGCTCCGAAGACCTACACACTCGCTCACATAAGAAGTCCCACACACCCTTCTCACAAGAACCTAGGAAGAATTTCGCAAGAGCTCACCTGCAGAGACGCGCGAAGTCTGTTTTCGATGTGGTTCGCACGTTTTGGCGCGCTATTCGCGCTTCCAGGACGTTTTGAAGGACTTGTACCTCCGAACTTGCTACATCACGTCATGCCGCATGAGACGCGCGCCGGCGGCTGCACGGCACACGAGCCTAAGAACCGTCTTAACGCTCAACGCTCAGATGCTTCGAGCTTCGCGTGCTCCTGCACATTGGGGACACGGCACCTCTAGGTACAGGGTCACGACGCACTGGCACGTGGCACGTGACTTTCCTACCAGGCGCGCCGACAAGAAGCGCACTTTGCCTGCCGCGGCACTTGCGCACGTTCGCACTGCGCTCCTCGGTGTACGCCCTATGCCCTGGTTGGCGCGCGGTGACCCGGCCCACGGCCATCGCCTCACCTCGAGGGACCCGGTCGTAGCTTTACGTTGCAATTAGCAGTCTTCATCTTTTCCGCACGGGTGCCACCCACCTACTCCCGCGCAGCACCAGCTATTCCACCGCTTAGACACTCATTGCGCCGGCCCCCTGCCCCCCTTGCCCCTGCCCCGCCCCGTTGCATCACTCGAAAAGCTTGCGCGCCAGCTCCGGCGCGACGAGGGCCGCCGAATGCACCGTGTCCGGCGTCACGACCGGCGCCACGACGGTCGGCGGCGCCACGACGGGGCGCACCACGGTCGCGTAGGACGCGAGGATGGCCGCGCGGCGCCGGTCGCCCTCGCCGGCGCGAAGAATCATGCGGGCCCAGCGGCGCCAGGAGCGCGTGACGAGCCCCTCGTGCACGTCGATCTCGACGCAGTACGAGAGCACGCTGGTGGACCCCTTGGGCCAGTTGGCGGATGACTTGGACCAGCACTTGGAGCGCGACAGCCAGAGCATGAAGGCGTACACGTAGGGCGACAGGTTCTGCGTCTTCCACTCTTTGCTCTTCACAGCAGCGTCCACGAGCTTCTTCACCGTGGTGCGGATGTACTCGCAGTCTCCGAGGTTCACCTCAGGCCCTCGCTTCCGG
>CAIWFK010000810.1 GCA_903911905.1 uncultured Myxococcales bacterium | reverse complement strand
TCGCTCCCTGCCCTCCACGCAGAGGCCGCTGCACGCATTCACTACTTTGGGAACGTTATGGGGCTGTTTGCCCTCGACGACGTGCCCGGGCTGCTCGCGCGCGGCGTGCCCACCGACCTCGAGGCCTTCGCCCAGCACGTGCAGGCCGTGCACCTGCCCCACGGGGTGATCATCGACTGCTCGGCCAGCGGCGAGGTCGCCGAGCGGTACGACGGCTGGCTCGAGCGCGGCATCGACGTCATCACCCCCAACAAGCACGCCGGCTCGGGCCCGCTCGAGCGGTACACGCGCCTCAAGTCGCGCCGTGCGCAGTTCCGCTACGAGTCGACGGTGGGCGCGGGCCTGCCGGTGATTACCACCCTGCGCGATCTCATCGACACCGGCGACCAGGTGATCTCGATCGAGGGCATCTTCTCGGGCACCCTGGCGTACCTCTTCAACCGCTTCGACGGCTCGACGCCGTTCTCGGCCCTGGTGCGCGACGCGAAGGCCCACGGCTACACCGAGCCCGACCCCCGCGACGACCTCTCGGGGCTCGACGTGGCCCGCAAGCTCGTGATCCTCGCGCGCGAGAACGGGTGGAAGGCCACGCTCGAGCAGATCGCCCTCGAGAGCCTGGTGCCGCCCGCGCTGCGCGGGGTCGACGTGGCGACCTTCCTGACCCGGCTCGAAGAGCTCGATCAGCCGCTTCTCGAGAAGCTCGAAGCGGCGCGAAAGAAGGGGAGGGTGCTGCGCTACGTGGCCCGGCTCGACGCCTCGGGAACCGCGAGCGTGGGCCTGGCCGAGCTGCCCGGCGATCACGCCTTCGCGCACATCAGGCTGACCGACAACGTGGTGCAGTTCACCACCAGCCGGTACCGCGACAACCCGCTCGTCGTGCAGGGCCCCGGGGCAGGCCCTGAGGTCACGGCCGCTGGCGTCTTCGCCGACCTGCTTCGAGTGGCGGCCTCGACGGGAGCCGACTCGTGAAGGCCACCGCCTTCGCGCCCGCCTCGGTGGGCAACGTCGCGGTGGGCTTCGACGTGCTGGGGCACGCGCTCGAAGGGCCGGGCGACCGCGCGACGGTCACGCTCAACCAGACCGGAGCGGTTCGCATTCGCTCGATTCGCGGGGTCGTCGACGGGCTGCCGCTGGAGCCCGAGCGCAACACCGCTGGGCGCGCGCTGATCGCGATGTTGGCCCACGTGCCGAAGGGGCTGGGCTTCGATCTCGAGCTCGAGAAGGGCCTCGCGCTCGGCTCGGGCATGGGCGGTTCGGCGGCCTCGGCCGTCGCGGCGCTGGTCGCGGCCAACGCCGCGCTGCGCAAGCCGCTGCCCCCCGACGTCATCTACCACCTGGCGATGGACGGCGAGTCGGCCTCGGCCGGCAGCCGCCACGGCGACAACGTGGGCCCCATGCTGCTGGGCGGCCTCGTCATCTGCCCCACTGAGGGTGGCCCGGTGAAGGTGCCGGTGCCCGAATGGCTGCACCTTGGTCTGGTGCACCCGCACTTCGTGCTCGAGACGAAGGTGGCGCGCGCGGCCCTGGGCGGACCGTGGGCGCTCAGCGAGTTCGTGCACCAGAGCGAGGGGCTGGCCCTGGTCCTGGCCGGCTGCTTCCAGGGCGACGCGTCGCTGCTGCGCCGGGGCTTGAAGGACGTGCTGGTCGAGCCGCGCCGGGCCTCGCTCATTCCCGGGTTCGCAGCGGTGAAGCAGGCCGCGCTCGACGCAGGCGCGCTCGGGGCCAGCATCTCGGGCGCGGGCCCCAGCGTGTTCGGGTGGTTCGAGTCGAAGGCTGCCGCCGAGGCTGCCACCCTCGAGATGGCGAAGGCCTTCGCCGCCGTGGGCCTGGGCAGCGAGCGGCTGGTCAGCCGGGTCGATGCCCCGGGAGCGAGGGTCGAAGCATGCGTTGTGTGAGCACGCGCGGGGCTGACTCGGGCTCGTTGAGCGACGCCATCGCCACCGGGCTGGCGCACGACGGCGGGCTGTTCCTGCCCGAGCGGTTGCCCCACGTGGCCGTGGAGGGCGAGACCCTGGTGCGTCGCGCGGTGTCCCTGCTCGCTCCGCTGTTCGAAGGGGACGTGCTTGCGCCACAGCTCGAGGCCATCTGCGCGGGCGCCTTCTCGTTCCCTGCGACCACGAGGTGGTTGAGCGCCGACACCGGGCTGCTCGAGCTGTTCCATGGACCGACGGCGGCGTTCAAGGACTTCGGGGCGCGCTTCCTGGGCGAGACGATGTCGCGCCTGCCGCGGGCGAGCCAGACCACGGTGCTGGTCGCGACCTCGGGCGATACCGGGGCCGCGGTCGCAGCGGCGTTTCATCGACGGCCGGGCTTTCGCGTCGTCATCCTGTACCCCGACGGTCGCGTGTCGCAGCGCCAGGCCCATCAACTGGGCGCCTTCGGCGACAACGTGCGCGCCTTCCGGGTCGCGGGTACCTTCGACGACTGCCAGCGGCTGGTGAAGCAGGCCTTCTCGTCCGACCTGCGCGCGCGCCAGGCGCTGGTGTCGGCCAACAGCATCAGCCTGGGGCGCCTGTTGCCGCAGATGGCGTACTACGCCCATGCGTCGCTCGAGGCCCTGGCCGCGGGTCGCGCCTCGCCGTCGTTCGTGGTGCCCACCGGCAACCTGGGCAACGCGGTGGCCTGCCTGATGGCCCGGGCCATGGGGGCGCCGATCGATCGCGTGGTGCTGGCCACCAACGCCAACCGGGTGCTGCCCGATTTCCTGGCGACCGGCCGGTACGAAGCCCAGCCCAGCGTCGCCACCCTGGCCAACGCGATGGACGTCGGCGCCCCGAGCAACGTCGAGCGGCTGCGCGCGCTCTTTCCCGACGTAGCGGGCGCGGTGCGGGCCGACTGGGTCTCTGACGAGGCCATTCGGGGCTGCATTCGACGGACCTTCGAGACCTTCGGTGAAGTGATCTGCCCGCACACGGCGTGTGGCGTCGAGGTGCTGCACCGGCTGCGCGCCGAGGGCGTGAAGGGTGACTTCCTGGTCGCCGCCACCGCGCACCCCGCGAAGTTCGACACCATCGTCGAGCCGCTGGTGGGGCGCGCCGTGCCGCCTCCTGCCGCGCTGGGCGAGTTGCTCGCCAGGCCCGCGCACGCCGAGCCGATGGCCGCGACCATCGAAGGGCTCACCCAGGCGCTGGCCAGCTGAAGGTCGACCCGGGCTTCTAGAACTGCGCGAAGACCGAAACGCCGCCGGGGCCCACCGCGACGTGGACGTCGTCGGTCGAGTGGAGGGCAATGGTCAGGTACAGCGACACCCCGCCCGCGACGATGGCGGCCAGCCCCAGCACGTCGGCGGCGGCGCTGAAGCTGCCCACCCGCTTCGACGCGGCAGTCAACGTGTCCTGGCTGACGCCCAGGGGTGGCCCTGGCGCGGGTCAGCCCGCTCTCGCTCGAGAACGCCAGCCCGGCCATCACGCCCGAGGTGACGGCCAGCACGCCGGTCGCGGTCCACCCGATGATCATCGGCAACCGCGACTTCGGCTCGTGAGCGCGTGCGCTGGCGACGACTTCGGGAGTCGCGAGGGTCGCCGCGAGCTTCGGCGCGACCGGCTCGTCACGCCCCAGCGTCACCGAGCTGGTCTCGAGGCCGGCCACGTCGATCACCCGCGAGACCGGCGCACGGACAGGCGGGTTCACCGTCACCTTGTGCCGACCGGTGTTGGCCGCCAGCGAACCCGGGAGCGGCGCGACGCCCACCAGCTCGTCGTCGATCAGCACCTCGGCGCCGTCGGCGGTCACCACCGCGATGCGGCCCACTCGCGACTTCAGCCGCTCGAGCTCGCGGTTGACCTCGTCGCGCCGACTCGAGCCGAGGTCCGAGCCGCCTTCCTTCAGGTACCGGGTGAAGGCTTCCTGCGCGTGCGCGTAGTCGAGCAACTGCAGGTGCACCTGGCCGATGTTGTAGAGCATCTTGTAGTTGGGCAACGCCTGGTGGGCGCGCTCGAACTCCACCAACGCCCCGCGGTAGTTGCCTTCGTCGTACAGCTCGGTGCCGCGCTTGAAGCGCTGCCGGGCGTCGTCGACGCTCTTGTCGGCGAAGGCCAGGGTCGCCAGCAGCAGCGACGAGGCGACGGTGAGGCGGCTCAGTTGTCCCATGGGTTGCTCCGGTCGAGATCTTTTCGGGTGTCGTCGAATACTTCGGTGTCGATGGCGCGCTTGCCTGCGGTCGGCTTGGGGCGGGGCGTCAGTTCCTGAATCGGTGGGGGCTCGGTGCTCGCCGCAGGGGCTGCGGGCGGCCGCACGGGGGCAGGCGTGGGGCGAGGTGCCGGCTTGTGCGCCATTGCGGTCACCTTCGCTGGCTCGGGCGCGGGTCGGGGCGCGGCCACCGCGATGGGCGCCGGCGTCGCGCGCAGTTGGATCGCCAGGGTGAGATCGTGATCGAACGGCACGTCGCGGGTCAGCGGCTCGAAGCCGTCGGCGCGCGCGGTGAGTCGATGCACCTTCGAATCGCTCGCGGTGGCGGAATACGGGTTGGTCACCTTGACCCCGTCGAGCTCGAGCGTGGCCTCGGTGGGCAGCACGCTCAGGTCGATGGTCGCGGGCCGAGGGGTGGGCGTGGGGGCCGGCGCTGGAGCCGGCGTCTCGACGGGAGCGGCGACCACCGCCACGGCCTCGGCGACCGGTCGCACCGGCGGGGCGGTGGTGCGGCCGACCAGCCAGATCACCAGCCCCACCAGCACCGCGAAGCCCGCGGCCACCAGCCCGATGATCAGGCGGGTGGTCGTGTCGCGTCGATCGGCTGGGCGGAGGGCGCTGCGAACCGGGCGCACCGGTGGCAGCGAGGGGTCGCTCGACATCACCACGTCAATCGACAGCTCCGAGTCGGCGGTGGCGCGCTTGACGGGCGTCGCGACGGCCATCGGCGCCACCGGGTGCGAGAGCGGCGTGTACCCGCTGCCGCGCGTCGGCGCCGAGACGGCCGACGGCCCGCTGACCGAAGCGAAGGAACCCACCGCCGGCGTTCGCGACTGGGCGATGTTCAGGTTGAACGGCACGGGCGAGGCGCCCTGCTTGAGCTGCTGATCGATGAGCGCGTTGACCTTGCGCCGGTCCTCGGCAATCACCGGTGCCAGCCAGGCCGCGAGTCCTTCGGCGCTGACCGGGCCGCCAATCGTCCCCAGGTACCAGTCGAGCTCGTCCTTGAACTCCTGCGCGCTGGTGATGCGCTGCTCGCGGTCGGCAGCCAGGGCGTTCTGGCCGATCTCCTCGAGCACCGGGTCGATGCCGGCCTGGCCGATGTCGGGAATGTCGCCCGAGAGCAGCCGCGACGAAATCACCGCGGTGGTAGCGTCGCCCCAGAAGGGCTTGCGGGTGATGGCTTCGGCCAGCAGGACCCCGACCGAGAACACGTCGGCGCGCGCGTCGACCGGCTGGCCCAGCGCCTGCTCTGGCGCCATGTAGGTGATCTTCCCTCGGTTGAAGCCGGCGTGGGTCTGCGTGCGGCTGTCGGTCGTCTTGGCGATGCCGAAGTCGAGCAGCTTGCAAGCTCCCTGCGAGGTCACCATCAGGTTCTGGGGCGAGAGATCGCGGTGCACCACGGCCAGCGGCGTGCCATCGAAGTCCTTGAGCGTGTGCGCGTAGTGCAGCCCGCCCAGCACGTTGGCCAGAATCTGCACCATCAGGCGCAGCGGAACGCCGCCCGACGACGAGGCCAGGCGGTTGAGCCGATAGAGCGAGGGCCCGTCCAGGTACTCCATCACGATGTACTGGCGCCCGTTCTCTTCGCCGACCTCGTAGGTCTGCACCACGTTCACGTGCGAGAGCCGCGCCGACAACCGCGCCTCGTCGAGGAACATCTGCGCGAAGGCCGGGTCGTCGCTCACGCGCGAGACCTTCAGCACCACCAGCTTCTGGAACCCGCCCAGCCCGTTCGACGCGGCCAGGTACACGTCGGCCATGCCGCCGCGGCCAAGTTCGGCCAACAATCGGTACTTCCCGAAGAGCGTCTCACTCATCGAAGGCGCCCCTCGCTCACTGGAAGAGCTGCAACGTGCCGTTGCTGTAGAAGTAGGTGTTGGTGAAGGTGCCGTCGGCCTTGAAGCCGGTGCCCCACACCGACTGCGAGTACTGGTGGTTGGTGGGGCTGAAGGCCGCCGACGCACCCAGCGCCAGGTTGACCGAGGGCATCGTCTCGAAGGCGGTGATCAGGTTGTCCGGGGTCACCGCGCCCTTGGTGTTCTTGAGCCCTTCGATGAACAGCCGGCCCGCCAGGTAGCCCTCGAGCGAGGTGAAGGTGGGCTTGGCCCCCGCAGCCGCGAGCAGCCGCCGGTACTCGACGATCACGTCGTTGGCGTCGGTCGCGTAGTTGGGCACCACCTGCGAGACGAAGACCTTGTCGAGGTACGGCTCACTCGAGCCGTCGGGCCTGGTCACCGTGCCCAGCGCGTGGAGCTGGTCGGCGAGCGCGTCTGGCCCCACGAACGACACGTTGCTGAAGTACACGGTCAGCCGCGCGGCCTTGTGGAGCGAGGTCTGCTGCGCGTCCGCGGCGTACAGCCAGTCCTTGAGGCCCTTGATGTACGTGGCGCCCGGGCCGTAGGTGTCGGTCATCATCACGCCGACCACGTGGTTCGCGTTGTCGGCCGAGAGCAACTGCGCCAGGTACGCGGTGGTCGCCGCCACCTGCGCCGGCACGCTGCTCACGTCGCTGCGGGTGTAGCGAAAACGCTGAATGGTGGGCGTGACCATCTTGATGGCCTGGTACGCCGCGACCAGCCCGTTGTACCCGGCGTCTCCGAACGTGTCGTTCTGGTCGAAGCTGATGAGGTGCGTGTCGTCGGGCACCTTGAGCACCAGGAAGTACTGCAGGGTGGCCATCGCTTCCTGCGCGTAGCTGGCGCGCATGTTGAAGATGTACTTCGCGCACGGGCCCGCCGCGGTGTTGCGCAGCATGGTCGTCGCTCCGGTGAAGGCCCCGAAATAGAGCCGGCCGGTCTCGACCGTCACCGGCGCCGCCCGCACCATGGTCGGGGTGCCCACCGAGCCCACCATGGCCAGCACCGCCGCCGAGCCTGCGTTGAGCGCGGTCTGCGAGAAGGGCATGCCACCGGCCGGAGGCGTCGCCGTGGTCGGGCAGCGCGGCGCGTCGGTCGAGGGCTGGGCGTCGGTCAGCGTTCGGGCGTTGCTCTCCGCCAGCGTGGGGTCGTACTGATCGTCCAGGAACTGCAGCGTGATCTGCCGGCCATTCACGCCGCCCTGGCCGTTGATGGCGTCGAAGGCCAACTGCAGGCCCCGGTTCATTTCCAGCCCCAGCGCCTGGTTGGACCCCGTCGCCGGCGCCGACTGCCCCAACAGAATCGGAGGCTCGCTGCACAGGAAGTTCTGGCAGGTCGACAGGGCGTCGAAGTGCACGCAATCGGCGTCGACGCTGCATTGCCGGCTCGATTGATCGAGCACGAACGAGCACGAACTGAGCGCCAGGGCGCTGATCACCAACACAACCGACCGCAAAGACATGGGAACTCCCGCGCGTGAAAGGCCAAGCGCGGGCCTCGAGAAGGCCCGCTGAAGCTCGGACACAACGAGGGGTCGGTCAGTCTTACGGGAAATGCACGGGCGCCTGGTCAGCCCGGCGAAACCAGGCTCTCGCGCAGGGCCCGGGTCAGGCTCAATTCGAAGCCCTGCTGGGCCCTGGACAGCAGCCGCTCGACCTCGGCGGGCTCCAGGCGGAGCAGCTCGGCCGTCTGGCGTCGGGTCTCGGACTCCAGCGCCCCCTTGGCCTCGGCCAGCCAGCGCGCCACCGACGAGCGATGGGCCCCGTACAGCGGAGCGAGCTCGTCGATGGTCAGGCCGTCGAGCAGGTTCAGCCGCAGCAGCGCGCGCTGTCGCACGGTCAGCAACGAGACCGCCTTGCGAAACGCCTCGCGGAACTTCACCTGCTGGTCCACCCGCAGCACGCCCGATTCCCAGTCGAGGGCGTCGGGGAGCGCCGTCAGCCCGCTGTCCGACGAGGGCGGGCGGGGCGCCTGCACCCGCAGCAACAGGTTCATCGCCACCACCTTCACGTAGCCCGCGAGCGCGCCGCGACCGGCGTACTGGGCCAGCTTGGGGCCCGCGCCGTCCTCGGCCACCAGCAGGCGAATGCGCAGCCGTTGCTGCAGTTCGTCGCGCTCGCTCACCGACGCCCGACGGGCCACGCCGCGGCTGGCGGTGGCCAGACAGACCTCGAGCTCGCGCAAGGCCTCGGGGTCCCCGTCGAGGCAGGCCTCGGCCCAGAGGACGTCGTCGACGCGCAGGGCCTCGAGTTCCCCGGGGTGTTTCACCCGCCGGGCCAGCGCCTCGGCCAGCGACACGGCGTCGATTCGCTCGTAGCGGGTGATCAGCGGCTCCAGCTTCGTCGCCAGGGCCTGCCGCTGGGGCTCGTCGATCGAGGGGTGCAAGGCGCAGAGCGCTGTGATCACCGAACTGGGAGCGCGCATGGGCCGGTGGGGAGCATAGCCCGGGGGGCTCGGGGGCGATCAGGGCACGCGGCAGCAGGTGCGCAGGGTGTGCGACGACTGCTCGAGGCGACGCCTGGCCACCGGGTCCTCGGGGCGGGTGCGCGCCCACGCCTCGTCGTTGGCCAGGGCCTGCTCGAAGGCGGCGTGGGCCTTGCGCCGGTCACCCAGGGCCAGCAGCGACTGGCCCTGCTTTTCGAAGATCTGCGAGCGCTGCTGGCGCCAGTCGTCGGTGGTGGGGGCAGGAATCAAGGCCAGGGCCTCGGCGTAGCGACCCAGCGCGGCCTGCTCGTCGCCGCGAGCGTGGGCCAGGTCGCCCAGGTTGAGCACGCTGGTCACCAGGTCCGAGCGGGCCTCGGTCGAGGTCGGTGCGTGCTCGAACACCGAGCGGCAGAAGCCGTGCTCCTGCTCGTACTGGGCGGCGGCCCGGTCCAGTTGGCGCAGGGCGATCAGGGTGGACCCCAGGTGATCGCGGCTGGCCATCACGTCGTGGGCCCAGAGATCGTTGGTGGGGTCGGTCGCCACCAGCGCCTGCCGGACCACGAGCGACTGCTCGAACTGGGCGAGCGCGCCCTGCTGATCGCCCAGCAGCGACAGGGTCTCGCCCAACAGCTCCAGGCTCATCGACAGGTCACGCTGGCGCCAGGCGTTCGAGGGGTCGAGCACCGCGATGCGCGAGCGCAGCACCTCGGCCTTCCGGTAGTGCTCCAGCGCCGCCGCGGGAGTCGAGGTGGCGCGCAGCACGTCGCCCAGCCCGTCGTGCGCGTAGGCGAGATCGTGCAGCCATTCGAGGTTCGACCCGTCCTGCTCCACCAGCGCCTGATTCAGGGCCCGACTTCGCTCGAACGCCTCGCCAGCCGCCCCAGGCCGGCCGACCGCCAGCAACAGGTCGCCCAGCCGCTCGTTCTGCCGGGCCAGCGTCTGCCGGAACTTCACGTTCTGCGGGTTGGCCTGGACCAACGCCGAAGTGACCTCGCGGGCCGACTGGTAGATGGTCAAGGCCTCGTCGTTCCGCCCCAGGTCCTGGAGCACGTCGGCCACCAGGCTCCGCGCTTTGGCCAGGGCGTTCTGGCGGTCGGGCTCGGCTGGAGCGGTCGCCGCGGCCGCTTCGCGCAGCTCGAGCGCCTTCCGGTACTCGACCAGGGCGGCGTCGACCTGGTTGGCCTTGAAGACCGAATTGCCGAGGTACTCGTGGGTCTCGGCGAGCGAGGTCAGCACGCGCGCGTCGTCAGTCGCTCGCGCAGCCAGGGCCTGCTGCAGGTCGAGGGCGTGGCGGAATTCAGCCTCGGCCAGGGGGCGCTCTCCCCGCGACTCGAGCACCTTCCCCAGGGCGATTCGGGCCGCCGCCAGGGTCAGCGCAGGCGTGTCGGTGCCCCCGGGGAAGGCGGCCGCCCGCTCGCCGAGCTCCACCGCCCGGTGCAGTTCATTCAACGCGAGGTCCAGCTTTCCCTGCGCCGCGAAGACCTCACCCAGGTGTTGCCGCGCGAGCGAGGCCCGCACCAGCTCGGTGGCCGAGGCGTCGGCCTCCGTCGAATCACTGCGGCGCACGGCTCGCTGCGCCGCGTCCTCCATCAGGTCGAGCCGGCCGAGCGTGGCCAGCTTTCCGTGCAGGTCTTTGAGGATGAAGTCGAGCAGGTCCTCGGTCTTCGCGCGGCTCTGCTGGGCACGCTGCTCGGCGCGCACCACGCGGCTGAGCGCCACCGCCCCGAGCACCACCGACACCAGCACGGCGACGGCCGTGACGCCGACTTCGACGCGATGGCGACGCACCCAGCGCCGGAGCAACTGCCCGAACGAGTACGGGTGCGCCCCGACCAGTTGGCCCGTGAGGTAGCGGCGCAGGTCGGCCGCGAACTCCTGGGCGCTGGCGTAGCGGGCCTCGGGGGCGCGGGCCATGGCGCGCTCGGCGATGGCCACCAGTTCGCCTGGAGCTCCGGGCGCGCGGGTGGCGAGCGGAGGCGGGGGCCCGCGCTTGACCTGCTCGAGCGTGTCGAGGCCATCGCCGCCGTACGCCCGGCGCCCCGAGAGCAGGTGATCGAGCATCGCCCCCAGCGCGTACACGTCGGCCCGCGCGTCGACCGGCTGGCCGAGCGCCTGTTCGGGCGGCATGTAGGCCGGCGTGCCCACCACCGTGCCCGCGTCGGTCTGGTCGGCGGTGCGGGGGCCGTTCGCCACCGGCTCGTCGGGTTCGGGTGGCGCGCGCAGGTCCTTCGCCAGCCCCCAGTCGATGACCACCGTCTCGCCGAAGCTGCCCACCAGAACGTTCGAGGGCTTCACGTCGCGGTGAATGATGCCCTCGGCATGGGCCGAGGCCATGGCGTCGGCCACGGCGATCACGTGCGGCAGCAGGGCCAGCCGCAGCTCGAGCGTCGGGGCCTCGGCGATCACCTTCTCGAGCGAACGGCCCCTGACGTGGGGCATGGCGTAGAAGGGCTCGCCCGAGGGCCACCGCCCGGCTGCTAGCACCTTGACGATCGACGGGTGCTGCAACCGGGCGGTCAGTCGTGCTTCCCGCTCGAAGCGCCGGCGATCGGTGGCGCCCGGCAGCATTTCCTTGAGCGCCACGTCGCGATCGAGGTGCTGATCGCGCGCCAGCCTGATGCGCCCCATGCCGCCGCGCGCCAGCTCGCGGGTGGCCTCGTACTGCGAGGGGTCGACCCGCCGGAACGACGAGGCCCCCGGCGGAGCGTCGACCCGAATCAACGCCGCGACCAGTTGGCGGCAGCGATCACACCCGTCGACGTGCAGTTCGACCTGGGCCAGCGCCTGCTCGTCGAGCGTGCCCTCGGTCAGCTCGAGCAACACGTTCTCGTCGAGGCACGGCGTCACGCCGCCCGCGTACCAGACTCGAAGCGCCCGCGCGAACGCCTGCCGGTGACCTCACCCCAGGCGAAAGCGGTACTGCACCCCCCGCGCATCTTCGAGCACGTCGCCCGGCAACAACCGGGTGGCGATGGCCCGGCGCCCGTTGAGCAACAGCCCGCTTTCCACCGGCGTGAGGCACCACAGCGGCGCTTGCTGTCGCACCACGAAGCACTCGTGCGCGCTGGTGCGGTGCACCCCGGGAGCGACCGCCCGCACCTGGCCCGGCGACGACGCGCCCACCCACAGGCCCGAGTCGACGTTCAGGTGCCGCTGGTCGCCGTTGGCGTGGTGGAAGTCGAGGCCCTGGGGCAGCCGCTCGACGTCGAGCCAGGCGTGGCGATGCACCTGCGTCAGCTGATCGGGCGTGGTCTCGAGCAGCGGGTAGCGGGCCTTCAGGCGCGCGAGCAACGCGTCCAGAAAGTGCGAACGCTCGAAGGGCTGGGTGACGTACCCGAACGACACCTCGCGCAGGCAGGGCAGGGCGGGGCCGTTGCACAGCCCGCGGGCCATGGCCGTGAACTCCAACTGGAGCCGGGCGCTCGAGGGAATCACCCAGGTCGACACGTCGACGGTGAGCGAGCGCAGCCAGCGCGAGACCCGCAGCGAGAGCAGCCGTGCCACCAGCTCGACCGTGCGCCAGGTCGCGTCGTCCACGCACCGGACCCGCGCGGCCACCAGCAGCCCGCTGCGCCATTCCAGCTCGAGCTGCCCCGCCTTCACCAGCGGCAGCAGCCCCTCGAGCACGGTCGCGTCGGGCGTCTGGGCCAACAGGTGCTCGCCCAGCGGGTCGCCGCGCTCGAGCAGCCAGTCGGCCCACACCCGCACCCGCGCCG
>CAIWFK010000809.1 GCA_903911905.1 uncultured Myxococcales bacterium | reverse complement strand
TTGTCGCGCTGGTGCAGGCCGATCGACGGCTCGTCGAGAATGTAGATCACGCCGGTCAGCTCGCTGCCCATCTGCGAGGCCAGGCGAATGCGCTGGCTCTCACCACCCGACAGCGTCGAGGCCGCGCGATCGAGCGAGAGGTAGGTCAGGCCCACGTCGGCCAGGAACGAGAGGCGCGAATTGATTTCCTTGAGCAGCTCTTCGGCGATGGTCGCCTCGTTCTTCGTCAGCGGCATCTCGGCGAAGAACTTCATCGCCCCTTCGATGGTCAGGCGGGAAATCTGCACGATGGTCTGCCCGTGAATCTTCACCGCCCGCGACTCGGGCTTGAGCCGCTCGCCCTGACAGGTGGGGCACGGTTTGTCGGACAGGAACTTCATGTAGTACTGCTTCATCGATTCCGAGGTCGTGGAATTGAACGAGCGCCACAGCTTGTTGACCAGGCCCTCCCATTCCATCTTCCACTTGGCCTCGCCCCACTTCATGGTGACGTCCTTGCCCTCGAGCCCGTAGAGGATGACGTCGGTCTGCTTCTTGGGCAGTTTTTCCCAGGGCGTGTCGAGGTCCAGGCTGAAGACCCGGGTCAGCGCGTCGACCAGATCGCTGGTCCACCCTTCACCGCGCGCCATGCCGCTGGCCCACACCTCGACCGCGCCTTCGCGAATCGAGCGCGTCTTGTCGGGCACGATGAGGTCGGGGTCCATCTCGGCCTTGGTGCCCAGGCCGCTGCACGCCTGGCACATGCCCAGCGGGTTGTTGAACGAGAAGCTGGCGGGCGTCAGGTCGGGGAACGACAGGCCGCAGTGATGGCAGGCGTTGAGCTCGCTCATGGTGCGGTCGGCTGCGGCAGCGGCATTCTCGTCGGTGACGATCAGCACGCCCTTGCCTTCCTTGAGCGCCTGCTCGACCGAGTCCGTCAGTCGCGCGCGCAGGTCGGCCTTGAGCACCAGCCGGTCGATGATCAGCTCGACGTCGTGCTTCGACTTCTTGTCGAGCTCGATCTTCTCTTCCAGCGAGCGCACCTTGCCGTCGATGCGTGCGCGCGAGAACCCGCGCTTCTGCGCGTCGACCAGCAGGTCCTTGTGCTCACCCTTGCGGTTGACGACGATCGGCGCCAGCAACTGCACCTTGGTGCCCATGGGCGACTTCATGATCTCGTCGACGATCTGCTGCGCGCTCTGCTTGCCCACCTTGCGCCCGCAGTTGCTGCAGTGCTGCACGCCGATGTTCGCGTAGAGCACGCGCAGGTAGTCGTGCACCTCGGTCACCGTGCCCACCGTCGAGCGCGGGTTGTTCGAGGCCGCCTTCTGCTCGATGGAAATGGTCGGCGAGAGCCCGCGAATGGTGTCGTACTTGGGCTTTTCCATCTGCCCCAGGAACTGCCGCGCGTAGGCCGACAACGACTCGACGTACCGGCGCTGCCCTTCGGCGTAGAGCGTGTCGAACGCCAGCGAGCTCTTGCCCGACCCCGAGACGCCGGTGAACACCACCAACTGCTTCTTGGGAATGTCGATGGTCACGCCCTTGAGGTTGTGCTCGCGCGCTCCGCGGACGGAGATGAACTCGGGTTCGGCCATGGCGGGGGTTCCTCGTTGGGTGATGCGGCGACTTCGGTCTATGGCGCTGAACGCGCGGTCAGGTCAAGGGTGTCGTGGCGGGCGGCTGCCTGATCAGCGGATCAGCGGTTCGAGCACCCCACTGAGCGCTTCGAAGTCGGCGTCGTTCAACTTGCCCGACCAGGTTCTCAGCGGCGTGCCGTGGGCGTCGAACACCATGACCGTCGAGCCGTTGCCCGACAACCTCCAGGGCGGTCGGGTGATGCTGCCCTCGAAGTCCAGGTACACCGGCACGTGGGTCTTCTTCTCGGCGTCGCGCACCGCCGAGAGCACGAAGCCCTTGGCCGGAAACCAGTTCCACGACGACACGTTGGCCACCGCGATGACTGAGAGCTTGTCGGTCCACCCGCGGTCTCCGGCGCGCGCGGCCAGGTCCTGCTTCAACTTCAAGTTGAGCAGCACCGAGTCCTTGTCCTCGTAGAAGAACACCGCCGGCTTGCCCCACAGCGAGGCCAGGGTCACCTTCCGGCCGGTCGAGGTCTCGAGGGGGGCGTCCAGCACGGGGGCTCCATCGGCCGAGAGGGCCACGAGGGTGATCAGCGCCAGAAGGTTCATCGAAGCTCCTTCGATGCGCGAGAATTCACGAGGTTGCACAGACCCTGAGCAAAAGATATACAAAGGGTGAACAAACCCTGCAACGCAGTCCGTTCTCCAACATCGTAGGTCGCGAAAGGCGTGACACCCATGACCGTGATTCACCCCGTGACCCCGACCCTGGGCGTCGAAGCGATGCTGGCCGCGTTCACGCTCGAGCTCGAGCGCACCCTCGAGTCCCGGCTCGAGCTGAAGGACGAGCAGGGCATCGACCCCCGGTGGTCGCGCGCGCTGGTCGAGCTGCGCAGCTTCGCGCTGCGGCCGGCCAAGCGGGTTCGCCCCACGCTGCTGGCGGCGGGCTGGGCCCTGGCCACGGGCGCGCACGAGCTGCCCGCGGGCGTGAAGACCTTCGCGGCGGGCCTCGAGCTGCTGCACACCTTCATGCTGGTGCACGACGACGTGGCTGATCGCGCGGCGACCCGGCGCGGGGGGCCCTCGCTCCACAAGCTGCTCGGTGGCGGTCGCGCGGGCGACGACGCGGCGGTGGTGTTGGGCGACCACCTGTACGCGCTCTCGGTCGAGACCATGTTGGGCAGCGGGCTGCCGCGCGCCGGCGAAGCGACCCGCTACCTGATGGCCATTTCGCGCCACACCGCGGCCGGCCAGTTCCTCGACCTCGACCTGAGCCGAACCCCGCTCGACCAGGTGACGCTCTTCCAGGCGCTCAAGGTCGCGCACTTGAAGACCGCGAAGTACGGCTTCGTGGCTCCGCTGGTCGCTGGGGCCATGCTGGGTGGTGGGTCGCCGGAACTGCTCGAGTCGCTCGAGCGGGTGGGGCGGCAGATGGGCCTGGCCTTCCAGTTGCGCGACGACCTGATCGGCCTGTTCGGCGACGACCGGGTGGCCGGCAAGGACGGCGGCGGCGACTACTTCGAGGGCAAGCGCACCTTCCCGGTCATCGCGGCGTGGACCCGCGCCGACGACCAGGGCCGCGCGCAGCTCGAGGCGTCGTGGGACCAGGCCGACAAGACGCCCGCCTCGCTCGCCTGGGCGCGAACGCTGGTCGACACCTGGGGCGGCCGTCGCGCGACCGAGCGCGTCATCGATCGACTGACGCGAGCGGCTCGCAAGACGTTGAGCGGGCTCGAGGCGCCGATTGGTGCCAGACTCCTGCTCGACGTGCTGATGGTGAAGCTCGAGAAGAGGACCGCATGACCTCCACCCGCCGTTCGGCGATCGTCATTGGCGCCGGGGTCGGCGGGTTGACCGCGGCCATGAAGCTCGCCCACCAGGGCTGGAGCGTCGAGCTGCACGAGCGACTGAAGGTGCCCGGCGGGCGGTGCGGGCGAATCGAAGCCGACGGCTTCCGGTGGGACCTGGGCCCCACCATCATGCTGATGCCCTTCATCTTCGAGCGCACCTTCGCCTCGGTCGGTCGCAAGCTGTCCGACTACCTGACGCTGGTGCGGTGCGACCCGAACTACCGCATCACCTTTCGCGACGACACCACGCTCACGCTCACCAGCGAGCTGACCCGCATGCGCGAAGAGCTCGAGCGGGTCGAGCCAGGCAGCTTCGAGCGCTACCTGCGCTTCCTGGCCAAGGGGCAGGTGCAGCACGACGTCTCACTCGAGCGCTTCGTGGGGCGGCACTTCGATTCGCTCGCCCAGTTCCTCGCGCCTTCGAACGTGCCCGACATCTTCCGCGTGGGCGCGCACCGCACCCTGTTCGAGCACGTCAAGCGCGTCTTCAGCGACCCTCGCCTGCAGCAGGCGATGAGCTTCCAGACCATGTACCTGGGCGTCTCTCCCTACGAGGCGCCCTCGGTGTTCTCGCTGCTTCCGTACACCGAACTGGCGGTGGGCGTGTGGTACCCGATGGGCGGCATGGGCGAAATCGGCCGGGCGCTCGAGAAGGTGTGCCGAGAAGAACAGGTCGACCTGCGCTTCGGCTCGTCGGTCAAGCGCGTGGTGCTCGAGGGCGGGCGCGCGGTGGGCGTCGAATTGGACGACGGCGAGGTGCGCCGCGCCGACGTGGTGGTCTGCAACGCCGACTACCCGTGGGCCGCCAAGCACCTCATCGACCAGAACGTGTCGAGCCACCCCGAGCTCGAGAAGCGCCGCTACACCTCGTCGGGCTACATGCTCTATTGGGGCGTCAAGCGCCGCTACGACGAGCTGCTGCACCACAACGTCTTCTTCGGCCGCGACTTCAAGGGCTCGTTCAGCGACATCTTCGACGACCTGAAGGTGCCCGAGGACCCCAGCTTCTACGTCAACGCGCCCGCGCACCTCGACCCCTCGATGGCGCCCGCGGGGAAAGACGCGTTGTACGTGCTGGTGCCGGTGCCCCACACCACCGACAAGATCGACTGGAAGGTCGAGGGCCCGAAGGTGCGCGCCAAGGTGCTGGCCCGGCTGGCCGAGCGCGGCCTGCCCGACCTCGAGAAGGACCTGGTGGTCGAGCGCATCATCACGCCCGATGACTGGGCCAGCCAGCTCAACCTCGAGCGCGGCTCGAACTTCGGCCTGGCGCAGAACATGTTCCAGATCGGCCCCTTCCGCCCCAAGGTGTGGGACGACCGCATCGGCAACCTCTTCTATTGCGGCGCGTCGGTTCAGCCCGGCACGGGCGTGCCCACGGTGATGATCTCGGCCGACCTGATGGTGAAGGCCATCGAGCAGCGCGCGACCTTCCCCTCGTCGCTGGCCCTCGCGCCTCGCGTGGCGGCAGGAGGCGTCGCGTGACGCCCATCGACGAAGGCTACGCGCGGGCCAGGGTGTTGACCCGCCAGCACTCGAAGTCGTTCTACTTCGCCTCGCTGGGCCTCTTCGGTGCGCGCCGCCGCTCGGCCTTCGCGCTCTACGCGTTCTGCCGGCGGCTCGACGATCTCGTCGACGGTGACAACGACGGTCGCGGCACGGTGGTCGCTCCCGAGGGTGACGTGCGCGCGCGGCTCGAGCAGTGCCGGCAGGTGGTGGCCGCCATCTACGGGCGCTCGCCCATGCCGCCGGTGTTGCCCTGGAACGCGACCGAGCTCGCTGCGTTTCGCGACACCGTCGAGCGCGCCCACATTCCCGAGCTGCCCTTCCAGGAGCTGATCAACGGCATGGAAATGGACCTCGCGAAGACACGCTACGCGACCTTCGACGAGCTGGCGCTCTACTGCCACCGGGTGGCCGGCGTGGTGGGGCTGATGATGACCCCGGTGCTCGGCTCTTCCGACGAGCGCTGCCTGCCCTACGCCGCTGACCTGGGCGTGGCGATGCAGTTGACCAACATTCTTCGCGACGTGAAGGAAGACCTGGCGCGCGGCCGCGTGTACCTGCCCGCAGACGAGCTGGCGCGTTTCGGCGTCACCGAGGCCGCGCTGGCGGCCGGCACCGTCGACGAGCGCTGGGTGGCGTTCATGAAATTCCAGATCGACCGCGCCCGCGGGCTGTACGAGCGCGCGCACCTGGGCGTGCCGGGCCTGGCTGGCTTCGGGTCGCAGCGGGTGGCGCGGCTGATGGGGCTGACCTACGGGCGCATTCTCAACGTCATCGAGTCGCGCGGGTACGACGTGTTCCGCTCGCGCGCGCGGGTGGGGCTGCCCGGGAAGCTGGCGCTGGGCCTGCAGGTGCTCTTCACGCCCAACCCCAGCCTGCCTGCGCTGCCAGCCACCACCACCGAGAGGGCCTCGTGAATCACATCGAGCTGCCCACCACCTCGGGGGCGTACCGCTGGTACTACGTCGACGTCTCGTCGGGCGACTTCACCGCGGTCTTCATCTTCATGGTCGGCTCCATCTTCTCGGCGCGCTACTCGATGGCGCTCAAGAAGGGCGGCCTGCCGCGCGAGCACGCGGCGGTGAACTTCGCGCTCTACGAGAAGGGCGTGCGCACCATGTGGGTGCTCACCGAGTACGGCACGGTGAAGACGCCTGATTCGAAGACGCTGCAGATCGGCAACTCCGAGCTCACGTACGGCGCGAACACGCTGACCGCGATCATTCGCGACAAGACCACGCCCTTCCTGATGACCCAGTGGGGAGAGCCCACCCACGTCGAGCTCGAACTGACCCCCGAAGGCCCCTCGCACGACGAGGTGGTGCTGGTGCCGGGGCTGAGCCACCGCTGGCGCCCCATCGCCGCGCGCTCGAAGGCCACCGTGCGGGTGAAGAGTCACCAGCTCGAGTTCACCGGCCACGCCTACCACGACGGCAACCACGGCCAGGTGCCGCTGGGGTCCGACCTGCGCGGGTGGGACTGGGCGCGCACCCAGTCTCCCGACGCCACCACCATCGCCTACCGGCCCTGGGCCGACGCGCCCTCGCACCACGTGCGGGTCGACGCGACGCGCGCCGCGGCCTCGGTGTCGACCGCCGACCCCGTACCCACCGTGCGGAGCACCTGGGGCCTGCGCGTGCCCTCGACCCTGGGCGTGACCGGGCTGCCCACGCTCATCGAATCGTCGCCCTTCTACGCGCGGCTCGAGGCCCGTGAAGGCTCGCACCACGCGCTGGGCGAGGTGGCCGACTTCGCGCGCTTCCACAGCCGCTCGGTGCGGTGGATGGCGAACTTCCGCACCCGGTCGGGAGATGCGACATGAGCTGGCTGGTCGTCACCTGGGCGGTGCTCACCACCATCTTCACGCTGGCGGCCGTGCTTCGGCTGACCCGGGCGCCGCCGCGCGCCACCGCGACCCGCGTTCGCCGCCGCCCGCACGTGGTGTTGCTGCGACCCTGCGACGGCCCCACGGCGCTCGAGCTCGAGAACTTCGCCGCGCCCATCGACTACCCGGGGGAACTGACGCACGTGGTGGTCTCGCCCTTCCGCCCTCGGCTGCAGTCGGCCAACGTGCGCTGGCTGCCGTCGGACCCGTTGACCACCAACCGCAAGGTCGGTCACCTGACCTACGCGCTGGCCGTGCTGCCCCGCGAGCCGAACACCGTGGTGCTCTGCGTCGACGCCGACGTGCGGGTCGACGGCGCGCTGGTCACCTCGCTGGTCGAGGCGCTGCGAAACGGTGCCGCCCTGGCCAGCGCCGCGCCGCAGCCCTCGGTGCTGGAGACCTTCGCGGGCCGGGCGGTGCGGGGCCTGCTGGTGCAGTCGCACCACAGCTTCCGGGTGCTGGACGTGATGAGCGTGGGCGCCAAGGCGGTGTGCGGCAAGGCGCTGGCGCTGGGGCCCGAGGCGCAGGTCGAATTGGCGAAGCTGGGTCACTGCATCGGCGAAGACCTCGAGCTGGCGATGGTGATGCACGAGCGAGGCCTCGCGGTGGCCATGACCGACGTGCCCGCGCACGCGCCGCAGAGCCCGACGCTGCGCACCCGCGTGGCGATGGACCGCTTCACCAGGTGGATGCAGGTGCTGCGCGCGCACCGCGGGCTGCTCTTCCCCACCGTGCCGCTGTTCTTCGCGCCGACCCCGTTGCTCGTGCTGGGTGCCGCGTTGGTGCACACCCCGGCGGCGGCGGCGGCGCTGCTGGTGCACGTGGCCATGCGCACCACGCTGGCCAACGTGCTCGACCGGCGCATCGGCTGGCGCTTCGAGTGGGTGCTGGGCGAAGTGTTGCTGCTGGCCTCGTGGTTCGAAGCCCTGCGCATCGGCCGTACCGTGATGTGGCGCGGGCGGCGTTTTTCACTGGGGCTGGGCGGGCAGATGGTGCCGACCGGGCCCGATGCCGAGGTGCAGAGCTCGTGATTCGCGAAGCCAAAGGTGGGCTCTTCGCGAAGGTGATCGACTGGTACGTCGGTCACAAGGTGCGCCGTGCGTTCCGCGGCGTGTGGGTGCGGGGCACGCTGCCTTCGGCCGAGGGCGGGCTGCTGGTGTACGCGAACCATTCGAGCTTCTGGGACGGCTTCGTCATTCAGCAACTGGGCAAGGTCGCCGGGTGGGACGGCTACGCGATGATGGAAGAAGCCAACCTGCGCACCTACCCGTTTCACACCCGCATCGGCGCCTTCTCGGTCAGCCGCGAGCAGGCCCTGGAATCGACGCGCTACACCAGGCAGGTGCTGGCGCGGCCCAACTCGGCGGTCTTCATCTTTCCCGAAGGCGAGCTGCGGGCCGGGCAGGGGCCGCTGGGGCCACTGCGCCGCGGCGTCGAAGTGATGGCGAAGACCTCGAAGGCGCGGTGCCTGCCCGTCGCCATTCGCTACGCGTTCCTCGAGCATGAGTACCCCGACGTGCTGGTCGACGTGGGAACGGTGCATGCGCCCGAGCCGCTCGAGGGCTTCACGAACCGCCTGAATGCCGTGTGGAGCCAGGTGTGTGCGGTGCGCAGCACCGACGGCTTCACGCGTGTCATC
>CAIWFK010000808.1 GCA_903911905.1 uncultured Myxococcales bacterium | reverse complement strand
TTCGACGCTGCCGCCGGGCTGCTGGGGCTGCTGACGCACGCTGGCTTCGAGGCCGAGGCGCCGCTCAAGCTCGAACAACTGGTGCGAGCGGCGCGGGTGTTGCCTGGTGGCTTCGCGCTCACGCCCGCGGGGTTGTCGCTGGCGCCGCTCTTCGACGCGCTGCTCGACCGTGACCCGCGTGAGGGAGCCGAGCTCTTCCACGGCACGCTGGCCGCAGGGCTGGTGGCGCTGACGTTGCCGCACGTGGTGGGCGGGAAGGTCGCGCTCAGCGGCGGCTGCGCGCTCAACGGCGTGCTGGTGCGGGCCCTGCGCGAAGGCTTCGAGCGGGAAGGGGTGACGCTGGTGCGCGCCCTTCGACACCCGCCCAACGACGGTGGCCTCGCGCTCGGTCAGGCGTGGGTCGCCCTGCAACACCTGAGGAGCTGACAACCATGTGCCTGGGAATTCCTGCTCGCATCGTCGAACTCAGAGACGGAGGCATGGCGGTGGCCGAGGTCGGCACGGTCAGACAGCGCGTGTCGTTGGCACTGCTCGAAGGCGTGCAGGTCGGTGACTTCGTCATCGTGCACGTGGGCTACGCGCTGACCCGGCTCGACGCGCACGAGGCCGCGCGCACCCTCGAAGTGCTGAGGGCCGCGTCATGAGCCAGTTGGCCGGGTTGCCGCTCATCGACGAGTTTCGCGACGGCGTGCTGGCGCGCAAGCTGGCCGCCGACATCGCGCGTGAGGCGCGCAGCGATCGCGAGTACCACTTCATGGAATTCTGTGGCGGTCACACCCACGCCCTGTGTCGCTATGGGTTGATGGAACTGTTGCCCCGGCACGTGCGCATGGTGCACGGCCCGGGCTGTCCGGTGTGCGTGTTGCCCATGGGGCGGCTGCAGCAGGCCATCGACCTGGCGATGAAGCCGAACGTCATTCTGTGTGCGTACGGCGACCTGATGCGCGTGCCGGGAAAGGACCGGCAGAGCCTGTTGTCGGCCAAGGCCCGTGGGGCGGCGGTGAAGTTGGTGCTGGGCAGCGGAGAGGCCCTGCGCATCGCCCGCGAGAACCCGACGAAGGAAGTCGTGTTCTTCGCCATCGGCTTCGAGACCACCACGCCCACGACGGCGGTGGCGCTGCGCGCGGCGCGCGACGGGGGAATGACGAACTTCTCGGTGCTCTGCAACCACGTGCTGACGCCCTCGGCGCTCTCGGCGATTCTGGCCAGCGACCAGGTGAAGGTCGACGGGGTGGTGGGGCCGGGGCACGTGAGCACCATCATCGGCTCGGCGCCCTATGAGCGCTTCGGCACCGAGCACCACCTGCCCATCGTCATCGCGGGCTTCGAGCCCATCGATTTGCTGGCCTCGATTCTCATGCTGGTGCGGCAGGTGAACGAGGGGCGGCACGAGGTCGAAAACCAGTTCACCCGGGCGGTGAATCGCGAAGGCAACGTGCTGGCCCAGAAGCTGGTCGACGAGACCCTGATGCTGCGCGACTCGTTCGAATGGCGCGGGCTGGGGGCCATCGCCGCGAGCGCGTTGAAGGTGCGGCCTGCCTTCGCCGCGTGGGACGCCGAGGTGAAGTTCTCGCTCGAGGACCAGGTGGTGAAGGACCACCCGGCCTGTGCGTGCGGCGACATTCTGCGCGGGGTGAAGCGGCCGACCGACTGCAAGATCTTCGCGACCGCGTGCACGCCCGACCACCCGATGGGCGCGTGCATGGTGTCTCCCGAAGGCTCGTGCAGTGCGTATTTCCTCTATGGGCGTGGCCGGCAGAGCGCGCCGCAGGAGCGGGCATCATGAGCACCAGGGCGAAGACCTTCTTCCGCAAGCTCGACCTCGCGAACGGCGTGGTGGAAGCCACGCATGGCACCGGCGGCAAGGTGATGGCGCAGTTGGTCGAAGAGTTGTTCCTGCCGGCCTTCGATTCGAAGGAACTGCGAGCACGCAACGACGGGGCCCTGCTCGAGGTCGGCGCGGGCCAGTTGGTGGTCAGCACCGACAGCTACGTGGTCTCGCCCCTGTTCTTCCCCGGCGGCGACATCGGCTCGCTGGCGGTGCACGGCACGGTGAATGACGTCGCGATGGGCGGTGCGCGGCCCCTGGCGCTGACGGTCGGCTTCATTCTCGAAGAGGGCTTTCCGCTCAAGGACCTGGCGCGAATCGTGGCCTCGATGGCCGCGGCGGCGAAGGCGGCGGGCGTGCCCATCGTCACCGGCGACACCAAGGTGGTCGAGCGCGGCAAGGGCGACGGCGTGTTCATCAACACCACGGGCGTCGGTATGCTGCCTGCGGGTCGGGTGGCACCGTCGGCCGAGCGCATGCGGCCGGGTGACGTGGTGCTGGTGTCGGGCACCATGGGCGACCACGGGGTGTCGATTCTGAGTACCCGCGAGAGCCTGTCGTTCGAGTCCGAGCTGCTCAGTGACAGCGCCGCGCTCAATTCGCTGGTCGAACTGATGTACCGGGCGGTGCCCGACCTGCACGTGCTTCGCGACCCGACGCGCGGCGGCCTGGCGACGACGCTCAACGAACTGACCCACCACGTGGGGGTCGGCGTGCGGCTGCGCGAGAAGGACGTGCCGGTGAAGCCGCAGGTGCATGCGGCGTGTGAGCTGCTCGGGCTCGACCCGCTCTACGCCGCCAACGAAGGGAAGCTGCTGGTGGTGTGCGCGCCGGGTGATGCGAAGAAGCTGCTCGAGGCGATGAAGGAGCACCCCCTGGGTCGCGACGCGGCCATCGTGGGCGAGGTGGTCGAAGACCCCGAATGCTTCGTGCAGATCGACACCACGTTCGGCGGGGCGCGAATTCTCGACTGGCTGGCCGGAGAGCAGTTGCCGCGCATCTGCTGAACGTTCATGGCCCGCCTTCGACGACCCCGCGCCAGGCCGCGCTTCGTGCTCGACGTGGCCTTCGATCCGGAAGAGGTCTGTGCGCGGGTGCGGCGGCAGCTCGAGTCGTGTGCCGGCAAGGTGACCGGCTCGGTGCATCGACGCACGGTGTCGCTGACCGTGTGCCCCGAAGAGACGCACTTCTGGTCGCCGCACCTCGACGTGCAGTTGGACGAGACGCCCACGGGCACGCGGGTCTACGCGATGTTCGCGCCGCACCCGCAAATCTGGACCAGCTTCGTGGCGCTGCAGTTGCTCTTTGCGCTGCTGTCCATCGGCGCGGCGGTGTGGGTGACCAGCATGGTGATGCTGGGGCGCGACGTGCTGACCGCCGTCGTGGCCCTGGCGGCGATGCTCTTCGGCGGCGGGTTCTCGTATGGCGCTGCGTACGTCGGGCAGGGCATCGGTTCGGAGCAGATGTACGAGCTGCGGGCCTTCCTCGATGCGGCGCTGCGGGGGTGAGGAGGGAACACCGTCGGGCAATCGCCGGAGGAACGCCTCCATGGGGTGGCGGTCAGGGGTGAGGGGCCGAGGCCCTGCTCGAAGACGACCAGCTCCTCCTGCGTGAGGCGGGGTCCACGTGAAGTGGCGACCGTCACTCCAGGAGCGGCATGACGCCTACTCATGCTCGATGACGCGGCCGACCGTGACCTGCGGATCGAAGCCGGCGAGCGCGCGCCGCAGCTTGCGCACCAGACGCTCGGGCCGATTCGTCACCTCGTCCCACGTGGTCTGCACCACTCGCCAGCCAAGCCCATTGAGTTCGGAAGTCTGCTCGAGGTCCCGAATCCATCGTGGCGTGTTGCCGTGAAACTTCGCGCCGTGCGCCATCAGCGCCACGCGCGGCCTGTTGTCGGGCCACGCGAAGTCGAGCTTCGCGACGTGCTGGGTACCATCGACCACGTCTACGCCCGCAATCGGCGTCGGCAGCCCCGCGCTCCGAATCAGTCGCCGCACCTTCACCTCGAGCGCCGAGTCCAGCGCCGCGTCTCGTTCGGCGAGCAGAGCACGCAGCCCCGCGATGCCCTGATGGCCCTTGCCCGGCCAGCCCTTCAGCAGACGCGACACCCAGCTGCGCAGGTCTGCCTGCTGCCGAAGGGCCGAGTCGAACGCCAACTCCAGCGCCTTCGGCTCGAGTACCTGCGAGAGGTCGATGATGGTCCGCGCGAGGTTGGTGCGCGGTATGCCGCCTCGCTTCGAGGCGTGGCTGGGGTCCAACGTTCGGCTCCGGTGCACCGTGGCCAGCCGGCTCGTGCCGGGGCCCGTGAACGGCACGATGACCTCGATGTCGCGAGGCGCGTGTCCGCTTCGACGCGCTTGATGATCTGCGGAGCAGAGACACCGGCCTCGAGGACCTCCTCTCGCCGCACCAGACCCTGCTGGGCCCGAGCGAGCGTCGCCACCGCGCCCCAACCTGTCCGTGGTGCTTTCTGTGTAATTTGACCGACCCCCGTGGGCCGATGAATTTACACAGAAGCGCTAAGTTCCTCAAGTCGTCGTGCCGAGGAGCTGGTCGGCGAAGCCACCACGGCCACCGCACCCGGTCGTCACCGCCCCCATTCAGGCGCTTCGACCGAACACCTACCGCAGCGCCCTCGCCACCAACGCCCCCAGCTCCTCCCGCTCGAACGGCTTGTGCAGCACCTCGCACACCCCGGCCGACAGCAGTTCGATGCGCCTGGTATCCCGCACGTCGCCGGTGATGATGGCCACGGGCAGGTCGGGCCATTGCCCCTTCACCCGTTGCACGAGCACGCCTCCGTCCATGCCCGGCATCGAGAGGTCCGACAGCACCAGGTCGAACTTCTGATTCGACTCGAGCAACTCGAGTGCGCGGGTACCCGACGGCACGTCGACGGGGTCGAGCCCGAGCTGGGCCAGCACCCGCTTGGTGGCGCGGCGCGCATGTTCGTCGTCGTCGACCAGCAGCACGCGGGCGTTGGTGGCGCGCAGTTCGACGCTGGTGCTCTTGCGGGCCAGTTCGGCGACCGCGTCGAGCGGGAAGCAGAGCGTGAACGTGGTGCCCTGGCCCACGACCGACTGGCAGTCGAGCGTCACGTGGTGCGCCCGGGCGACGGCGTGCACGTGCGCCAGGCCCAGGCCGGTGCCCAGCCCTTCGGGCTTGGTGGTGAAGAACGGCTCGAAGGCGCGCCTCAAGACGTCGGGAGCCATGCCGGCACCCGTGTCGCGCACCGAGACCTCGAGCCCGCGCGCCGTGCGTCGGGTGGAAAAAGTCAGCCGTCCTCCCGCGGCCATGGCGTCGCGCGCATTGATGGCGAGGTTGAGCAGCGCGTGGTGCCATTCGCCCGGGTCGCCGGCCACCAGCGTGCTGCCCGCGCTGAGATCGAGCTCGACCTCGACGTTCGCCGGCAGGGTGTGGCGCAAGAGCGTGGTCAGTTCGCGCAGCGTGGAGCCCAGCTCGAAGGTGGTGGCGCGCAGCGGCTGCCGGCGAGCCAGCGCACTCAACCGCGCGGTCACGTCGCGCCCGCGCCGGGCGGCGGCGCGAATCTCTTCGAGCACCTCGCGCATCTCGGAAGCCGAGGTGTCGGGGCAGATCGACGACGCGCAGCCCAGAATCACCGTCAGCATGTTGTTGATGTCGTGCGCCACACCGGCCGACAGCGCTCCCAGTGCCTCGAGCTTCTGTGACTGCTGCATGCTCCGCGCGAGTTCTTCGCGCTCGCTGGCCAGCCGCAGCCGCTCGCTGATGTCGCGCAGCAACAACGTGACGAAGCGCCGCGGCCCTTCTTCGAGCGTGCCGACCGTCGCTTCGGTGGGCAGTGGGTTTCCAGAGCGGGTGGCGAAGGTCAGCTCGATGGGTGCCGTCTCGAGCGGCCCCGGCCCCGCCCGCGAGCGCTGGCGCAGCTCGACTTCCTGGCGCACGGCGCTCGCCCCGTGGAACAGCTCGACCAGCGGGCGCCCCACCACTTCGCCGGGGTCGAACTCGAGCGCCTTGGCGAGCGCGCCGTTGACCTCGGTGACGAGGCCGGTGTTCGCGTCGGCGAAGAGCACGCCGTCGCGCGAGTCACGCAGCACGCGGGCCAGGCGCAGGTCGGCGATGCGGCGATCGGCCTCGGCCGCGCGCAGCTCGGTCACGTCTTCGAGCGAGAGCAGCAGGCCTTCGGCGTGACGGGTGAGCGTCACCACGCAGCGGCGGCGCTCGCCGCCCAGTCGCCGCACCCGCAGCTCGGCGGTCAGCGGCTCGGCGGTGGTGCCCACGTGGGCCGTCAGGGTGGCCCAGGCGATGAGGTCTTCGCTCGCCACGTACTGGTCGAACCCCCCCGTCACCCGCTGCGGCGTCAGGCACAGCAGCGCGGCCGCGCGGGCGTTGACCTCTCGAATCACGTTCTGCTCGCCCAGCAGAATGAGCGCGAGCGGGGTGTCGAAGAAGAGCTGCCGGTAGTACGCGGCGAGGTCCGACGCGCGCTTCTGCGATTCGACCAGCTCGTCCTGCTGCACCTCGAGCTCGGCCTGCAGCACCTCCATGTCGTGCATGATGGCCGCGGCGCCTTCGCGCGAGCCTTCCTGCCGCGAGGCCAGCAGCGCGAGCGCGCGCTGCCGCAGGTGGTCCATGCGCGGGCTCTTCATGACGTCTGCTCCCCGTCGGCCCTCGGGCTGGGCGGGCGTGCGCCCTTGGCGCCCTCGAGCAGGTACTCGGCGGTGATGTCGACGTGGCTGATGACTGCGCCCGAGCCATCGCTCAGCCGGCCCACGTGCATCATGAACCAGCGCTGCTGCTCGGGCCCGTGGCAGGGGTAGGTGTGCGAGAAGCTGTCGGAGTTGCCCTGCAGCAGCCCCTCGAGCGAGGCGCGCAGCTCGGGTACCGCGCGGCAGACCTCGAGGTAGCTGGTGCCCACGCCCACTCGGGCCTCGAGCGCGCTGCCGCCCACGTCGCGAGCCGACTGGCTCCAGGCCCGGTTGACGAGCTGAATGGTGCCGTCGCGGCTGACCACCGCCACCTGCGCCGGCAGGGAATCGATGACGCCCTGCAGGTGCGTGCGATGCGCCTGTTCGCTGCGCAACTGGGTCACGTCGACGAAGGTGGCGACGCCGCCGCGCACCTGCTTGTTCTCGGTGAGGTAGGGGCTGACGCGCAGCAGGTAGCGGCGGTCGTTGACGGTGCTGACCTCGCGCTCGACCGACGCGCCGGTGGCCTGGGCCTGCCGCAGGTCTTCGGCCAGCTTCAGGTCGCGGAAGTGGTGGGTGATGTGCTCGATGGGGCGACCGAGGTCGCGCTCGAGCAGCGAGAACTGCTCGGTCACCGCGCGGGTGAAGCGCCTGATGCGCAGGTCTTCGTCGACGAACACCGTGCCCACCGTGGTGGCGTCGAACAGGTTGTCGAGATCGGCGTTGACCTGGGTGAGCTCGCGGATCTTCGCCTGGTGCTCGGCGTTGACGGTGTTGAGCTCTTCGTTGACCGACTGCAACTCTTCGTTGGTGCTCTGCAGCTCTTC
>CAIWFK010000807.1 GCA_903911905.1 uncultured Myxococcales bacterium | reverse complement strand
GCTGACCGAGCACGGCGACCCGCGCGGAGAATTCATCGCGCTCCAGTGCGCGCGGGCCGCCGGTCGGGTCAGCGCCGAGGCCCGACGTCGCGAGGCCGAACTGCTGCAACAGCACCGCGTGGCCTTCCTGGGGCGGTTCGCGAACCGGGTGACCTTGAGCGGGCTGCGCTTCGACCGCGGGTTCCTGGCGCGGGCCACGCTTCGCCAGACGCTCCCACGCGACCCGGCGTGCCGGCTGCTCGAAGACGTGTCGTTCGGCCGACACTCGAGCTTCGACGGCGCGCTCGACCGGCTGCATACCGCCCGCGACCTGGCCCTCGAGGTGCTGGCCGAGGTGATGGCGCGCGCGCCACGGCTCGAGCACGCCACGACGCAACTGTGGACCCGGGGCCCCGAATGGACGGTGACCCGCGAGCTGCTGGCCCGGTTGCCGCGACCGCTCACCACGGTGGGACTGCAACTGCCCCGCGAAGGAGAGCCGCTGGCCTTCGTGCTGCGCGAGGCCTTCTCGCTACCGACGCTGCGCACGCTCGAGGCGCTCGAGCTCTCGTTTCCCCGCGGGCTGCCGACCCCGCAGACCCTGGCCTCGGCGCCCGCGACGCTGCGCTCGCTGACCCTGCACCTGCGCTCGCCCTTTCTCTCCCTGACGCTCGAGCGGCAGGGCGCGGCGTGGAGCAAGGCCCGGCTCGACACCGGCTATGCGTTCGAGGGCGTGGGCGCGCACCTCGACGCGCTGCTCGACCTGGGGGGTGACGACGCTGAGCGTGACGGCCAACCGGTACGCCGCTCGGGTGCTCGAAGCGCTGCGGGCCGGGCTCGACGCTCGGCCGGCGCTGACCTCGACGCTGACGGTGCGCTGAGGGCGCTGGCCTTCAGCCCAGGGTCAGCAACTGCTCGAGGGTGCGGGTGACCTCGGCCATGCGGGTGGTGTCTCCCAGCTTCACCGCGATGCGGCCCTGGGCGAGCAAGGCCTTGACCTGCCCCACCACCTCGTCGGCCTCGGGGCTGGGGTTCTCTTCGGCACTCTTCTCGAGCAGTCGGGCCAGGCGCTCGGCCTTGTCCAGCACGCGGGGGAACGAGGCGATGGCCAGCTGCTTGTCCTTTTCGGACTGGGCCTGCGCGTACTGGGCCTGCTCGGCCGACAGCTTCTCGACTTCCTGGGGAGCGAGGGTGGTGCGGGCGTCGATGCGAATCGACTCGGCCATGCCGGTGGTGGTGTCGACCGCGCGAACCGACAGCATGCCTTCGTTCGACAGCTCGAAGGTGACCTCGATGGGCACGTCGGCGCGGCGCTCGACGTTGAGCTCGGCGAGCACCAGTTCCCCCAGGCGCGTGCATTCGTCGGCCCATTCGCTCTCGCCCTGGAAGATGGGCAGGCGCACCGTGGTCTGGCCGGCACGGTTGGGCAGAAAGACGCTCTTGGCCGAGGCCGGCACCGCCGAATTGCGGGCGATGAGCTTGCGCACGGTACCGCCCAGCACCCCCACCGACAGCGAGTGGGTCGCCACGTCGATGAGCAGGGTCTGACCGGCCTTCGACGCCAGCTCGGCCGCGTGCACGGCAGCGCCGAGGGCGACGGCCTCGTCGGGGTTGATGCCCGAGACGGGAGTGCGCTCGAAGAACTGGCTGACCAGCCTTCGAATGAGCGGCATGCGGGTCATGCCGCCGACCAGCATC
>CAIWFK010000806.1 GCA_903911905.1 uncultured Myxococcales bacterium | reverse complement strand
ATGAAGCTCACGCGTGGCGTAGACATCGACGGTCCATTGAGCTCGGAGATAGTCAGTCTCGGCGCCCTTCGGCGCCGAATCGAAACGAGGCCGCGTGGCGACTATGAGCGGGTGCTCGACTGCTCGCTCCGGTCGGTCACTGCGTTGGGCTGCATGCTTCGGGGCCTCTGGAATCGCGAGCGGAGCTGTCCGGGCCTCGTCGCCTCCATAGGGTACCCAGTCGAGCGGATCTCCGGGACCGGGCTCAGGCAACGCTGGCTTCGGGTCGTCGACTCCGACCTGACGTCGTTGCCAATACCCTCGTGGCGGATGCGGAATCTTCAGGCGCCTGCAGGTCTTGGTCAACGCGACCGACGAGCGCCCGTAGCGCGCGGCGACCGTCGTCATCGGCTCGGCCCAGACCTCTTCGAAGAGCTGCTCTCTGGAAATGCGCATAGGAGGCCGGCGTCGAAGTCATCTCGGAGACCGAGGGTGTGGGCCCCAGTATAGTGGGGCCCGGCCAGCTGCGGCTTTGCTCGCCATCGAAAGGCGCTCAAGCGCTGCCAGCGACACCTCGAGTCCGACGTGCCTTCGGCACCGGAACCAATCGGCGACCGTTTTCGCTGGCGACGTCAGCCGGAGCGACACGCCTTCGACGGTCCTCAGGTCGACGCCGTGTTGTGCCAGGCCGCTCGCCCGCACGACCTCAAGCTTGGACGGGATGCGAGGGGCTCGCTTATGCCGGTCGATCATCCTCCAGACTGCGTGAGGGGCCTCGGTAGTGAGTCCGTGGAACTGCAGGAGGCTCAGAAGGCAGGCGATGTCCTGACACGGCCGTACCTCGAGGCGCCGGTATGAAGAACAAGCCGGTTAGGAATGTCGCAGGGCAGCAAGTCGCTTCGACCGACGGAGCGAACCGCCGAAGTACAGGGCCGTGGTTGACACAGGGCCCACACCGTTCCTAGATGCGGCCCATGTCTGGGACGCAGAAGAAGAAGAGCTCGAAGGGCGCTCGCGCAGTGGCCAGCGAACCGTTGACGCTCTGGTCCGCCACGATCGCGTCTACGCGAGAACTCGTCGCGGGGATTCGCCTGTCGAAAGTCCCCACGACCGCGAAGCGGGTAGCCGCGGCGGAGAATTCGGTCCGCGCTCGACTTGATGCCCTGAGCGCGCCCGTTCGCTCGGACGCCCTCGCCCGAAAAATCGGGTAGCAATGCTTCTTCATCAGTTTGGGAGCAACGATCCGCTCGCGGCATTCGACGACCTTCCGCAAGCGCAGTACCTCCGGTGCTACCTCTCGGACCTGGACGCGAAGTCGGTCATCGAGGAGCCTCACTACTTCGACCGCGACTACCTCGATGAGTTCGCCGCGTACTATTCGCGTGTGGCTCGTCCGACCACAAATCACTGCCGCCGCCTTCATTTCTTTGACCAAGATCTCACCGCCCAGAACCTGAGGGCAGCGCTCAATGGTTCAGCGGTCGAACAGGCGCGGATGGAGGCCTCGTACCTTGGGTTCACAGTTCTGCGCCCGCTCGACCATGCGCCCCTCGGACGCAGCGTCGTAAAGTGGTACCCCGACGACCTGCCCCGCTACAAGGGCAACCCGCGCATCACGTCGGCGTCTAGAGAGTACCGCGTTCATCTCGCGGGGCT
>CAIWFK010000805.1 GCA_903911905.1 uncultured Myxococcales bacterium | reverse complement strand
TCTCGCTGCGCTTCGAGATCGACGCGCGCGGGGCCACGCGCGGTTCGGTGGCGACCCCGGCCAGCGCGCCGACCGCGGCCTGCCTCGAGCGGCGCGCGCAGGGCCTCACGTTTCCGCAGAGCAACGGGTCGACCCGCGTTCGGCTGGTGCTGGCCAGCAGCACCTGATTCGCCCAAAAAACTTCACCTCATGAGGGGCTCAGGGGTCACACGTGAAGAGCACCCATGGGTTACGCAATCACGGTCGAACGGCTCGATGGCGCGCGGGTGCGGCTGACAGGCGACCTCGGCGCGCAGCTCCGCGAGACGCTGGGGGCGATCCCGTCGTTCCTGTTCGGGTCACCCGGCCACACCAGGCTGGCGGCGTACGTGCTGGCGGCCTGCGACGCACCTCCACTTCCGCTTCCGCCAACGCTGTTGCAGGGGTACCAGACGCCCGCGCCCCGCCTCGGCCTCGAGGGTTCGGTCGTGCACCCCGACGACGTCGACCTCTTCCGCCCCTGAAGCCACCCTCAGGGCAGCACGCGCACCTCGACGCGACGGTTGGGCGCCTGCTGGGCGGGGCTCTTCGACGCCGGCACCAGCGGCTGGCTGTTGCCGAACCCCACGAAGTCGAGCTGGCCCGGGTTGATGTGCGCGACGTCGATGAGCCAGGTGCGCACCGCCGCGGCGCGCTCTTCGCTCAGCGTCTGGTTGTACGCATCACCGCCGATGGTGTCGGCGTGCCCTTCGACCAGCACGCGCTGCCCCGGCTGCAGGCGCAGCAGCTTGGCGAGCTGGCGCAGCGGCACCTCGGCACGCGGCTGCAGCTGGGCTTCGTCGAACTGGAAGAGCAGATCGCCCTCGAGCCGCACCAGCCGCTCACCCGAGAAGAACCCACGCGGGTCGCGGAGCGCCTCGTCGAGCGAGCTGCTGGGGACGGGTCCAGGGGGCTCTTCTCTGGGCAGCGAGCCACCTTCGAGGCTCGCGCCCGGTTCGCCCTGCTGAAGGCGGTGGGGTTCGAGCCCCCTCGGGTCGGGCCCCGGTGGGCTCGGCCCTCCGTCGGCCTCGTCGAGGCTGAGGCCATCAGCGCCACGGCGACGCGAGCCCCTGGGCACCCCACTTGGTCGGGAGCCACCGCGCGTGACGTCGGTGCCAGTGCCCTGCCCGTCCGCTGCGCCGCCCTGGCCGAGGCCACTGCCATCGCCACCCAGGCCACCCGCGCCGTCACCCGAGCGGGCTGCGTTCCCGACCCGACCCCGCCCTCCCCTGCCGCTGGAGGGCTGGTCGTCGCCGAACCCGGCACCCTCACCAGCTGCTCCGCCCGAGGTCCGGGGCGCCGCGCCAAAGCCGCCGCCCAACGCGCGTGGCGTGAGGGCCCGTACCGCCTCGACCCCCTTGTGCGCCCAAGCCTCGGCGCAGTCGGTGCCGGTGCGGCCGCACCACAAGAGCATCACCCCGGTCCACGCCAACCACAGCCAGCGCAGCGGCCAGCCGATGAGCAACAGCGAGCCACCGACGACGGCGGCGAGCACGGTCAGCACCGGCCACACCTGCTGCGCGTCACAGCTGGCCAGCGTCGCGGGGTCGGCCAGGCCCAGCACCGAGCCGGCCGCGCCGACGATGAGCAAGAGCCCCGCGAGGGCGTGCAAGACGAGCATCGGCGTGGTCAGCGGCTGCCGGCCGCGGCGACGCACCCGCGACGCCAGCTCGGAGGCGAGCACGACGACGACCCAGGTCATCGCGGTGAAGGGCCCGCAGCTGAACCACAACCACGAGAACACCAGCAGCCCCAGCAGCACCGCCAGGCAGCCCCAGCGGTTGACGCGGTCGGCGTCGTCAGTCGCGCCACGCCGCAGCGGCACCTTCGAGGCCACGCGCGCGTAGACGGTGCCGGTGAGCACGCCCCGGTCCGAGGCGTCGCCATCGGCCGAGGGCTCGAGCCGCCAGTTCCACACCTGCACGTCGGTCAGCTTCACCGCCAGGTCGGGAGCGGACGGCGTCGCGCCCTTCACCACGCCGTCCAGCGTGGCCTGGGTGAACGGCGCCTTGCTGGCGGTCGCCGGGTCGGGGGGCGCGGCGACGGGGGTCCACCCGCGAATGGTCGCGTTGGCGATGGACAGCGACCACCACTTCGCCAGGCCGCTGCCACCAGGGCCGCGCACCGAGGTGCCTCGGCACGGCGCCACGAGCGTGCCGGTCATCCAGAGGTCAGCCATGGCGCGACCCCGGCTTGCGACGGACCTGGTTCCATGGCGCGTCGGTGAAGAGGTCCAACCGGGGTTCGGTGAAGGTGGGCCAGGCCTTCAGCGCCGCGTTCTCGAGCTCCCGCGCGCGGGCCCACGCCACCTCGACCAGCGCGCGCGTCGCGGCCCAGCGCTGCAGCTCGTACGCGCGCTGCGCGCGCACCACCACGCCCGACGTCACCCAGGGCAAGACCAGCAGCACCAGCATCAGCACCGAGCCGGTCAGCGTCATGAACGGGTCGGCCCAGGTCAGCTGCAGCCGCCGCAAGAGGAAGTGCGACCGCTCGAGGTGGGCGGCGTAGACCGCGAGCTCCCCGGTCTCGAGGGTGGTCTGCTCGAGGCGCAGCACCTCGAGGCCGGCGTTGACCGCCGCCACCTCGGCGTCGACCACGGTGAGCGCGGCCTGCGCGTCTTCCACGCCCAACCGATCCTTCATCGCGAGCGCGAGCTTCGAGGCCAGCAGGGCGCGGCGTTCTTCGAGCAGGCCGAGCCGGCGGATCTCGTCGGCGAGCGCGCGCTGCACGGGGCCCAGCACGGCGGCCTCGTGGAGCGTGCGCAGCGAGGTGCGCAGCGCGGCGATGGTGGGGTCGTGGCGCGGTCGCAAGCCCCACAGCAAGAGCGGCTGCGCGAGGAACACGCCCACCACGCCGAGCATCACCAGCGGCACCACGCGAGGAGACCAGGCGCGAATGTCCTTCACCGGCTGGTGCGGCGCGACGCCACCACCCGCGATGGAGAGCCGCAGCAGGTTGAAGAGGTAGAGCCCCGCCCCCACGCCCACCGCTACGCCGAGCGGCACGAGCCCACTGGCGAGCCAGGCGCCGTAGCCCGCCGAGAGCATGGTCATCACGAGGCCGGGCAGCGCCGAGAGCGACACCACCGCCAGGGCGCGCGCGTGCCCCGCCGACAGCGCCCCGACGGCGCGTGGGTCGTACCCCAACCAGCTGGCCACCCTCGGCGTCACGACTGGCCGCGCCCGTCGCCTGGCTGCACGTACTTCTCGGGGTGGGCGGCGATGTCGGCCTTGGCCTGGGTCTGGAAGCGCTGGTGCACTTCGCGCGTCAATTCCGACTGCACCTTGAGCCGCTCGAGCTCGTGGGCGAGCGCGGCCTCGGCCTGGTGGAAGCGGTCGTCCTGCAGCTCGAGGTTGCCGTCGGTGGTGAACACGTAGCCCAGGGCCTGCACGCCGGTGCGCGCCGAGGCCAGCCGCTTCACGTTCTCGTCGAGGTAGTCGTAGGCGCCGCGCACCAGCATCATCTTGAAGAAGATGGGGCCGGTCTCGATGGCCAGCAGCAGCAGCATGATCCACCACGGCACGCCGCCGCCGATCTCATGGCTGATTTGAATGCGCTTGAGCAGGCCGTCGAGGTGGCGGGCCTGCTTCAGGTTGCTGGCGCGCGCGGCGGCGAGCTCCTGGTCGAGCGCTTCGAGCTCGTGCTTCCAGGTGGCCTGGTCCTGCTCGAGTGGGGCCTGCTTTTCCTTGTCGTGGGCGCGGTCGGCGACCAGCTCCTGTTCCATCTTGTCGAGGGTCTCCTTCTTGTCCTGCCAGGCGGGGCCGCGACCGGCGTGGTGGGTGCTGGTCAGGCCTTCGGCCTCGAGCTCGAGCAGCCGGCGCTGTTCCTTGATCTCGAGGCGGCGCTTCTCGAAGTAGCTGCCGCGATCGTCGAGCCGCTGCTGGGCCTCGGCGGTGCGCTTGCGCAGTTCCTGCCGGCGGGCCTCGATCATGCGGTCACTGTGCGCGTTCAACCGGCCCAGGTACTCGTTCTGCTCGAGCTCGAGCTGGGCGTCGATTTCCGGCTTGAGCACCCGAATCTCGAGCGGCGCCGAGATGCACACGCCGATGATGAGCGCCATGATGATGCGGGGAATGGCCTTGGTGAACTCGCCCCAGGTGATGGCGTCGGTGCCGTCGCCCTTGCCCGTCGACGAGACGATGAACCGGTCGATGTTGAAGATGATGAGCGACCAGACCAGGCCCGCGAGCACCGCCTGCACCACGGTCGGCACGTCGACCGCCTGGCTGAGCGCGGTGTCGGCCTTGGGGCAGAACACGGTGTAGAAGGCGTAGCTGCCCGAGCTGAACGCGAGCACCGCGGTCGCGAGCACGGTGCCGCCGATGCCCTGGTACTTCACCTGGTCGGAGTTCGGGCAGCGCACCAGCAGCGACGCGTCGGCGCCGGCGCAGAACCAGAGCGCGCGGCTGAGCAGGCTGGCGCGCGTGGGCTGGGGCAGGCCCAGGTGCAGGTCGTCGTTGGTCATTCAGGCTCCGGCGTGGGGACGAGGTCAGGAACGGGGAAGGGGCCCGGCACGTCGGGCGGCAGCGCGCGTGGCGAGCTCGCGGCGCCGGGAACTCGAGGCGGCTTCGCGCGGTCGGGCGGCACGCGCACGGTCACCACGGGCCCCAACTGCGCACGGGCGAACGCGACGCCATGCAGTCCCACGAAGAGCGCCCACGCCGAGCCGGTGCGGAACCGGCGGAAGACCACGCCCTGCCAGCGCCCCCAGACCCAGCGAAGACCGGCCGCGCCGAGCAACAGCCCGCGACCAGTGGCCCGAACGTCGAGCGAATCGAGGCCCTGCCCTGCGCGAATTCGGTGACCTGGCTGCAGCGACAGGCGCTCGGTCATCGACTGGGGGAAAGTGAAGGGGTGAACGCGAGAGCCCGCACGGTACCGCTCAAGAAAGCGCGGAACGGGAAGGCGAACAAGCGAACGTCGTGCGGCGACCGTTCAGTCTTCACAGAAGTGCCTGACGCAGAGGACCTTCCCCGCCGCATCGAGCTGCACGAAGCATTGGTACTGGCCGGTACACGTCGAGCCGTAGACGTCGTGCGCGGGGCTCGCGACGGCACATTCCCACGTGCCGGTCGGGGCGCATTGACCGGTCAGGTTTTCGCCCAGGCTGGACCCGGCGAAGCACTGATGCATCGGGCTCGTGTCCTGCTCGACCTGGTAGCCGACCTTGATGGAGTCACAGGTCGGCGCGGTGTTGCAGCCCAGGCCGAACGTCACGACCAGCAGCGCCAACCCGATTCGACGGCTTCCACGCATGTCCGCCCCCTGACCCAGGAACCTCGCCGATGCGAGCTTACGGCTCGAGGCTGCAGCCGTTCACCAGAACTTGAGCACGGTGCGGGCGCCGACCGCGAACACGTCGGCCGCGCGGGTGTACCGCCCGGGAACCAGGCTCTGCGTGCGGTAGTTCGCGTAGAGCTGCAGGGGAACGCCCAGCCGCAGGAACGACACGGTCACGCCCACGCGCACGGTGGTCTTGTCTCCGGGCTGCCAGTACTTCTCGTGGTCCCAGTCCCAGGTCGGCGACTCGCTGTGCCAATAGGTCTGCGCGGTGCGCACGTGGGTGATGCCCGCCGAGAGCGTGAGCAACGCGGGCAGTGCGCGAGCCTTCGCCGCATCGCCACCGGACACGATGGACGCGCGCGAGGGCCCGATGATGGGCGAGACCTCGAGGTTGAAGCTGGCGCCCAGCCACGAGCCGGGGTTCACGGTGTAGGTCGAGCCGACGTAGGGCGCGATGTTGTCGAGCAACGGGTTCACCTTGCCGGTGCCGGCGACGTAGCGCTGCGGGTAGAAGAACGAGCCGAACACGTCGGCGCCCAGGTTCACCCGCGCCACGCCGTCGTCGTCGAGGAAGAGCGGCTGGTCGGCGGCGAGGTGGGTCTCGACGTCACCGGTGGCGTTGAGTTCCCACAGGTTGGTGCCCACGCTCACGGCCGCCTCGGGGTCGAAGTTGGTGCCCGTCGGCAGCGCGACCGAGAGCGTGCCCGCCCACCGGAAGTGCGACTTTTCCATGAAGCCCACGCGCGGCAGCAGCACGCGGCCGCCCAGCACCAGGTCGCTCAACTTGCCTTGATTGCCGGTCCACTGGTCGGGAACGCGCGGCTGCCCCAGCGACGCCGCCCAGGCCCAGAAGTCGTCGAACGAATACACCCGCCCGACCGAGCTCTGGTAGTCGCCCGGCTGCCACGAGAGGTTGGTGGTCACCTTCGCCTGCAGCACGATGGGCACGTACAAGCCGACGGTGAGCCAGTCGGTGACGCCGTACAGAATCTGCAGCAGCGCGATGCTCAGCTCGGCCCGGGGGCGCGCTCGCAGAATGCCCTGCAACCCCGCGCCTGGCTCATAGCGAGGCGAGTCGTCGATGAGCGAGATGGCCTTGCGGTCGCCGCTCCATTGCTTGTCGAGGCTCGACGAGAGGTAGCTGACGTCCAGCGAGAAGGTGCCGGTGGGCAGGGTCTGGGTCTCGGTGGCCCGAGCGACCGAGGCGACCAACAGTACACAGAGCGCGAATCTCATGGCGACACCGGCGTGATTTCGAAGGGCGAATCGCTGGTGGGCTCGGTGCCCATGGCGGCCCGAATTTCCCGGCGGCCCAGGTCGAAGACCACCTCGTTCATGCTGTCGCTGTGGTCGACCACTTCGGGGTCGCTCAGCAGGGTCTGCAGCGAATCGGCGGTGACCGACCCGTACTGGGCCGTCAGCTTGCGGGCGACGGCGTCCATCACCCGGCGGCTGCGGAAGAAGAAGCCCGACCAACTGCGCTGCGGCACCAGGCGCTGGCCGGCGATCATCAGCGTGGGGCTGTCGGGCACGTTCTTCGTGAAGCTCGAGCCGGTGATGAGGTCGTCGGCGCCCACGCTGGAATACGTATGGCCGGTGGCATCGCGGTCTTCGGGCGCGTAGGGGAACACGCCGCCCGACCCGTCGTTGAAGATGTCGGAATCGGTCTCGACCGCAGCGAGGCCGCCAGCCGCGTCTTCGATGGTGCAGGCCCAGCCGTACACGTGCTTGAGCGACTTCATCACCGCGACCGCGCTGGCGGTGTCGGTGGCCGTCTCGAGCACCTTGCGGCCCGCGAAGCCGATGGGCGTGCCCTTGGCGGTGAGGGTGGCGGTGGTGAGGTCGGCGACCTGCGCGAACACCGAGCCGACCACCGAGTTGTCGAGCGTGTCGCTGGGCGAGCACGCGTAGGCCACGCCGTTGGCATTCATGCCGCTCAGGCCGATGACCATGCCGGCCCACCCCACGGTGGCGAAGGCCGGGCCGCTGTCGGGCTGATGGCGAACGATGGCGGTGTGCTTGTGCGAGGTGTTGGCGTCGAGCAGCGCGAAGTCGGTGGCCAGAAACGCAGCCGCGCCCTGGGTGGCCGAGCGCCGCACCCCCACCGCGAAGCCCGGTGGCCGGGTGCGCCCGTCGTTCAGTGCGGGCCGCAGGACGTCGCGCGGAGCCAGGCCTGCGCCCGAGGTGGTGAAGACCAGCTCTTCGGTGCGCATGAAGCTCTCGTGCACCGGGGGCGGTTGCTGGCGCAGCGCCAGGTCTCCGGCCGAAATGACCAGGGTGTCGATGCTGGCGGCGTCGAGCGGCGTGGCGAGCACCACCTCGAGGCGGGTCGCGCTCAGCGAGGTGATGGTGAGCCCGTCGCTTCCCTGGGTGAAGAGCGAGTCGCCCAGCGAGACGCGCAGCGAGGCCGGGTCGACGCCATCGGCGTCCGTCAGCACCATGCGAATGGTGGTGGTGGTCGGCACCTCGACCAGTTGCCCGGCGAGCGCCGGCACCCACGGCGAGAAGGTGCCCTCACCCGGCTGGTCGACGACGCCATCGCCGTCGTTGTCGACGCCGTCGTGGTCGACGCCCACGAATTCGATCGACTCGACCTGGGGCGCGCGGGTCAGCCGAATGGCCAGGGCCACGCCGCGCACGGCCATCACCGTGTCGACGAAGGTGTTGAGCACCAGCACTTCGTCGTACGACAGCCCGCTGCCATCGGCGACGCCCTGCAATTCTTCGTGCACCGCGCGGGGCAGCGACTTCTCGATGGCGTGAGCCGAGTCGAGCAGCAACTGGTAGGCGAACTGCCCGTTCTGGAAGCGCTCTCCCGCGTACACCGGCAGGAACGAGGCGATGTCGGGCTGCTCGCGCGAAAGGTAGGGGAACAACGCGTTGGTCAGCAGCGTGGTGTAGAAGCTGTGAATCTTCGACCTGAGCTGCGTGCCGTGGGACAGGCCGCGTTCGTAGGCCGAGCCCTTCACGTCGATGAGTTCGCGGGTCGGCGGCGGCGTCGCGGGCGCGCAGGCACCGAGCGACACGGCCAGCATCAGCGTCAGGGGGCGTGGGGTCTTCACGGGCGGCGGCCCGTATGACGTGTGTGTGGCGTGGGCTCAAGGGCCGAAGCCCACAACATCCATTCGCGTCGTGAGGTGTTCGGGCGAAGGTCGCGACCCTCACCGCGTCGGCGCGCAGTTCTTCGAGGTCGGCACGCCACGCGAGCTGCCCACGGGCGTGCCGGCGGGCAGCGTGCCTTCCCAGGTGCCATTGCCGGGGCTGAAGGCGCCGTGCTCGAGCGCCGCGCCGTCGACGATGAAGTCGAGCACGTTCTCGAGGTGTTCGCCGTGCAGCACCACCGGGTCGGTGGCGGTGGCGGGCCAGTCGACGCCGATGACGACGGGAGAAGGCAAGGTGGGGTCGCACAGCCAGGCCTTCCACGACTTCCAGCTCTGGCCTCCGCGCGAGTCGCGCAGCGTGGTCCACAGGGTGATGGCCGGCTTGTCGGGCAGCGGGTTCTTGGCGTCGTTGGCGCTCGGCGCGGTGAAGTCGGGCTTCACGTTCGAGTCCAACTGGGTGTCGGTCTGCGAGAGCAACCCCGCGGTGGAATACCAGGCGATTTGAATCTTCTCGGTCTGCGCCACGGGCCCGGCAGGGGTGATTTGCGTGTACGGCTCGAACGAGTCGGGCGTGGCCGTCACGTCGAAGGTGTGCACGCTGCCGGGCAGCACGCCCACGAACGCGTTGGCGGGCCAGGCGACGCCGTCGACCAGCAGCGCCACGGGCACCGGGTTGTGGTTGCGCTCGGGGCTCTCGGAAATGTGAATGCGGAAGAGCGAGATGATGCTCTTGATGGTCTTCGCCTGCGCGCGCGCGAACACCGCCTGAAGCTCGTCGGGCGTGGCGGTCGGCGAGACGGTCTCGGCCACCGCGAACCCCAGCACCAGGCCAATGGTGCCGGTCTGGCGAATGGGGTCGTCGGCCGCCAGCGGGTCGAAGAGGTGCGCGCTCACCGCGTAGCTGGCCTGGTCGTCGAAGCCGATGATGGACACGCCAGGCGGCAGCGTGCCCGAGGTGCCGGTGAGCGCGGTGGGGTCGGCCAGCACGTTCGAGTCGGCGCAGGGCGAGCGGTTCTGGTTGTACGGGTCGGGGTCGCAGCCGATCCACAGCAGGCTGGGCGGCGTGCTCATCGACGGGTCGACCAGCAGCGCGTCGAGCCGCGCGGTCTCTCCGGGCGCGAGGTCGGCCGGCGTCGAGCGCTCGCCCAGAATGCGCAGGTCGACCACCCGCGTCTCGGGGCGAAAGCCGTTGTCACAGGCGGCGAGCGCGAGCAGCAGCACGAGCTTCTTCACCACTCACCTCGCACGCCGAGCACCGGCAGAATCGGCAGGCCCGTGAGGTACGCCTGCTGGCTGTAGTCGTAGCTGTAGAGCACCGACTCGACGTTCTTGTGGTACGTCGCGTTCTGCACGTCGAGGTAAAGCGCGAGCGTCCAGTCCTGGAACACGAAGCGCTTGTCGAGGCGCACGTCCACCTGGAAGAAGTCGGGCAGCCGCTGCGAGTACGTCGGGTCCTGAATCGGGTAGTAGTAGTTCGCGTTGGCGTCGTAGATGGTGCCGACGACGGGCTGATTCAGCGGGCCGCTGGTGTAGCGAAGCTTGGCGCCGATGATGAAGTCGTACGGCAGCTTGTAGCTGGCCAGCACCACCAGGTTGTGGGGCTGGTCGAAGGGCGAGAGCCCCCACTTCGTGCCGCCGAAGAAGTCGCGCTCGGTGCGCGAGAGCGAATAGCTGACCCACCCGAAGAAGTTGCGGGTCAGCGCGTGGCGCAGCAACACCTCGAGGCCATAGCTGCGACCGACGCCGACGTTGGTGTAGCGCACGTCGGTGGGCGAGCTCGAGGTGGTGGTGCCCGAGGTGTCTGCGAGCGTCGAGCGCACCTGGTCGAAGAGGTCCTTGTAGTAGCCCTGCACGTCGAGGTTGATGGCGTCGGTGAACTGCACCTCGGCGCCGACCATGTACTGCCGCGCGCCCTCGGGCTTCAAGTTGGGGTTGCCGAAGACCTTGCTCAACGCGCCCTGCCGGTAGTCGGGAGGCTGGTGGTAGAGCCCGATGCCGCCCTTGAGCAGCAACCGGTCGTTCACCTGCCAGAGCACCGACAGGCGCGGGTCGAACCAGGCCTTGTTCATCTGCGAATTGTAGTCGCCGCGCGCGCCGGGAATGAGCTTGAGCGAGTCGACGGGCTTGATGACGGCCTCGGTGAAGAGCGCGGGCTCGGCCTGCCAGACGAAGGTGTGCTCGCTGAGGAGCTGGTGCGAGAGGAACGGGTCGGGCACTTCGTTGAGCTTGGGCAACAGCGCGCCCTGCACGTCGACCGAGTACGGCAGCACCTGGAAATCGAGCCCGGCGGCGAGCGTCGAGCGCACCTCGGGCAGCGCGATGGTGAAGGTATTGCGCGAGAGCATCGGGTACTCGTTGCTCTTCGCGTACAGGTCCTTGCCGATGGTGAAGCCCAGCACGTCGAAGCCGAACGAGGTGCGGGTGCGGAAGTCGACGCGCCCGGTGACGGGCAGGTCGAGGCCGACCAGCAGCCGGTGGTAGGCGATGCTGGTGCCGAAGTCGGCGCGGCCTTCGGGGTCGACGAGTGCGGGGTCGGGCAGCGTGGCGATGAGCTCGTCGCTGCTGCCGAAGACGGTCACGAAGAAGCGGGCCTTGCCCTTCTTCGGGCGCCATTCCAGCCGGGCCTGGTAATCGAAGTAGCGCGGCGCGAGCGTGAAGCGCACCGCGTTGTTCGCGCCGGGAATGAGGTTGAGCACGCTGGGCAGCAGCACGTCGATGTAGCTGCGGCGCCCCGAGACGGCGAACGACCATTCGTCGGTGAGCGGCGCTTCGACGAGCGCCGAGGCGTCGACCACGTTGATGTCGACGTAGCCGTGAATACCCTTCTTCGACGGCGTGCGGGCCTCGGCGGTGACCAGGCCGCCGATGGCACGGCCGTAGGTGGCGTTGAAGTTGCCGGCCTGGAAGCTCAGGTCCTGCAGCAGGTTCGCGTTGAAGGTCGAGAAGAGCCCACCGAAGTGGAAGAGCAGCGGCACGTTGGCTTCGTCGACGAAGGTCTTGGTGTCCCAGGTCTTGCCGCCGCGCACCACCAACAGACCGATGCCGAAGGGCGCGCGGGCCACGCCGGGCAGGTTCTGCACCACGCGGAAGGCGTCACCGGCGGTGCCGGGAATGAGCCGAATCTCTTCCTGCTTGATGGTGACCTGGGCGACTTCCTTGCGCTCCTTGGTGGTGCGCACCACCGTCTCGTACGAGCCGAGGACCTTCTTGCGAATGAAGTAGGTGGCCTCGGTGCGCTTGCCCGCGGTGAACGTCTCCTTCACCACGTAGGTGTTGTAGTCGCCGCTGGCCACGGTGACGGTGAGCTCACCCGGCGGTACGTCGGTGAAGGAGAACGAGCCGTCGTCGGCCGAGACGGTGTCGAGCGCGGTGGCGCCCTCCCCCACCACCACCTGCGCGCCGCCGATGGGGTTGCGCGTGCCGCGCTCGACGATGCGGCCGGTGAAGTTGACCTGCGGCCCGGCGTCGGGCGTCAGCGCCGTCTCGACCACCTGCGGGCGGAAGAAGAACTCGTAGCTGTAGTTGAGGCGCACCGCGGTCGGCTTGCCGTCGACCTCGGCGGGGGTGAAGACGAACTGGCGCAGCGCGGTGAGCGCCGAGTCGTCGAACGCCTGACCCGCGCTCTTCACCACCCGGGCGTCGGTCACCAGGCCGTCGGCGCCGAGGTCGATTTCCATCACCACCGTCCCGCCAACGCCGCCGTCGAGCAGCTCGGGCGGGAAGACCGCCTCGACCTGCTTGAGCAGGGTTGGCGCTTTCGTCAGCACGCCACCGTCGGCCTGGGCGAAGGCCAGGGCGGGGAGCAGCACGAAGAGGAACGAAAGCGACCGCACGAGAGAGCACTCTTAGCCAGCTCCGGTGCGCCGCGCACGTGACGTCAACGCCGGCGCCTGGTTGAGCCGAGCGCCGATCAGGTCGCGTAGTCCGACTTCATCCGGTCGAGCCGTCGCAGCAGCGCCGGCCACACCAGCCCCGCGCTCGCGCCGGCCGCGAACTGCCCTAACATCGCGTTCTTCTCGATGACGGAAGGCTCGACGGCGTACGTCTTGGTGGTCGACGCCAGGGTGCGCACCTGCATCGAGCACGCGCGCTCGAGGAAGTACATGCGGGTGAAGGCCTCGCCGACCGACTCACCGACGGTGAGCGTGCCGTGGTTGCGCAGCAGCATGGTGGAATGCGCGCCGAGGTCCTTCTGCAGGCGCGGGCGCTCGGCCTCGTCGAAGGCCACCCCTTCGTAGTCGTGGTACGCGAGGTCGCCGAGCACCAGGTGCGCGGTCTGGTTGAGCGGCAGCAGCCCCTCGGTCGAAGTGGCGACCGCGGTGCCGTCGACGGTGTGCAGGTGCATCACGCAGTGCGCGTTCTCGCGCGCCAGGTGCACCGCGGAGTGAATGGTGAAGCCCGCGGCGTTCACCGGGTGGCCGGTGTCGAGGAGGATGTTTCCCTCGAGGTCGATCTTCACCAGGCTGGACGCCGTGATTTCGCCGAAGAGCAGGCCGTAGGGGTTGATGAGGAAGTGGTGGTCGGTTTCGGGCACGCGCGCCGAGAGGTGGGTGAAGACCAGGTCGTCCCACCCGAAGTGCTCGACCAACTGGTACGCGGCTGCGAGATCGACGCGGACCTTCCACTCGGCATCGGACACCTTGCTGCGAACGCTCATGCGCCCATCATGCTGGGTGCCGCCGCGGTTGTCAGGCCTTCGTGCGAAGAACCTCCGCGCTCAAACGGTCCAGGTTCTGCTCGTTGGCTGGCACCACGACGGGCGCCAGGCGGCGGGCGGTCTCGGCGTCTTCGAAGGTCTGCACCCACGAGACGATGGTACCGGTGGGCCCAGGCGCGAGCGTGATGCGCAGCCGAAAGCGCGGCACGGCGAGGTGCTCGAGCACCAGCGTGGTGGGCGGTTCGATCTCGAGGAAGCGGTACTCGTTGGGAAAGCTCGTGCCCGTCGGCGCGTGCATGGTGAGCAGCCATTGGCCGCCTGGCACGAAGTCACAGCGGTGGTTCGCGTTGGTGAACCCCGCAGGGCCCCACCAGCGCGCGAGCCGCTGCGGGTCGCTGAAGGCGGCGAAGATCTCGGGCGGCGTGGCCGCGAGCACTCGGGACGTGGAATGGGAAGTCATGAGGCCTCGACGACGTTCTGCGGGTGACCTGCGGCGAAGGCGACCACGTTGTCGAACGCCACGCTGAAATACAGCTCGTAGCTGTCCTTCTCGACGTAGCCCAGGTGCGGCGTGGCGAGCACCCGCGGGTGATGGAGGAGTGGGTCGGTGGTGGTCGGTTCCTGCTCGAAGACGTCGAGGGCGGCAAAGCCCGGGCGACCCGACTCGAGCGAGGCGAACAGCGCGCCTGGAGCGAGCAACTCGGCGCGGCTGGTGTTCACGAAGAGTGCTCCGGGCTTCATCGACTGAAGGTCGGCGAGCGTGACCAGCCCGCGGGTCTGGGCGTTCAACTTCACGTGCAGCGAGACCACGTCGCTGGTCGCGTAGAGCGTCGAACGGTCGACGACGGGCACCCCGTCGGCCTTCGCACGACTCGCCGAGCCTTCCCGCCCGGTCGCGATGACGTTCATGCCGAAGGCCCGCGCGAAGTGGGTCACCAGCGCGCCGATGGCGCCGTAGCCCTGAATGCCCAGGGTGCGGTTGCGCAGCGTGGTGCCCAGCGTGGTCTGCCACACGCCGTCCTTGAGCGCGTTCGCTTCGGTCACCACGCGACGACTGGCGGCGAGCATCAGCGCGAAGGTGAGCTCGGCCGGCGCGTTGGGAGAGCCCTTCCCTTCCGTCACCACGATGCGGCGCTCGGCGCAGGCCGCCGCGTCGAGGTGATTGCCGGGTCGCCCCGTCTGGCTGATGAGCTCGAGGTTCGGCAGCAGCGCGAGCAGTGAGCGCGTCACCCTGGTGCGCTCGCGAGTGAGCACCAACGCCTCGCGGTCGTGCAGCGCGGCGGCCAACGCGCGCTCGTCGGCGAAGCCTTTCGTGTGCACCTGCACGTCATGCCCGCGCAGCTTCTCGAAGCACGTCAGCGTGCGAACGCAGTCCTGATAGTCATCGAGAATCGCGACCCGCATGGGGTGACGATGGTACCCGAAAGCATGGGTCGACGAGTCAGGGCCCGGCGTCGACGGGCAAGGGAACACCTGGGCCCGTGAGGCACGCCCCCGAGCGCGACGCGACGAGGTCGTTCTCGAACGTCTGCTGTGGCAAGCGCTGACCGGTCTCGAGCAACACGCGCCTCGCACTCGAGGCGCACTGGGCGGCCGCTTCTGTGGATCATTGAACTGACCACGTCGGAGTTGGTTCGCACACAGAATGGGTGTTCAGCGAACGCTGCAGCTCGGCACGCCACGAGATCGAGGAGCTGGTCGCCACCGGCGCAGCGGCTCGAGCCGACCCTCGACGACCCCTCACGCAGGCGGACGCTCCGTCCTGGCAAGGCGGCAGATGCTCGCCCGGAGGTCAGGGGCCGCCGTCGACGACCGGGGTCGACATCGGCCCCGATCCAGTGACGCACGCTCCCGAGCGCGACGAGCGCAGATCAGCCTCGAAGGTCGCCGCTGGCCAGGTCTGAGTGGTCACCACGTACTCGACATCGGCGCCCTTCCGCTCGAGGCAGACCAGCACCACGGTGCCGTGAAAATCGATCGACGTGAAGTACGAGCCGGGCTTGCTCAGCACCTCGTTGCACTCGGTCGCCATCACCAACTGGTTCGGCACTGCGCCCCAGAGCGTCCTGTCGATGGCGGCCGACACGGTCATGCTTCCGACCATGGAGCCGGGCCGACGCCCGTCACCCTCGCAGCGGAATCTCGACCGAGAACCCGTCATACGCCGCGTCGACCGGGCCCTGGTATTCCTGCCGGGCCTGCTCGAGCAGGGGCCGCGGGTCGACGTCGTGCCGGCTCGAGAAGTGCGTGAGCACCAGGCGCCTGGCCTTCGCCTCGTGCGCCACCTTCGCGGCCTCACGCGCGGTGGAATGCCGCGTCTCGAGGGCACGCTCCTGCTCGTCGTCGCTGAAGGTCGACTCGTGCACCAGCAGGTCGGCATCGCGGGCCGCGTCGCGAATGGTCTGGCAGGGCCGCGTGTCGCCCGAAATGACCACCCGTCGTCCCGAGCGTGACTCACCCATCACCTGACCCGGTTGAATCACGGCGCCGTCGGCGAGCGTCACGCTCTGGCCCTTCTGGAGCTGTCCGAACATCGGCCCGGGCGTCACGCCCAGCGTGCGGGCGACCTCGGGGTCGAAGCGCCCGGGGCGGGTGTGCTCTTCGATGGCGTAGCCCAGCGCATTGACCCGGTGATCGGCCTTGAGCGCCCGCACCGAATAGCCATTGCGCGCGACCACGTCACCGCCACGCAGCTCGGCGATTTCCACGGGGAAGGCCAGCCGCTCGACGCCCAGGTGAATGGCCGCGTCGAGCACCTTGTTGGCCGAGGTGGGCCCGTAGAGCGTCAGCGGCTGCTCGCGGCCGCCCATGCCCAGGGTGCGCAGAAAGCCGATGATGCCCAGGTAATGATCGGCGTGGAAATGCGTGAAGAACACCGCGTCGACCGCGAAGCCGGTGCCGTAGCGAATCATCTGCCGCTGGCTGCCCTCGCCGCAGTCGAAGAGCAGCAGGTCGCTGTCGGCCTTGACTGCCAGGCCCGACACGTTCCGGTGCAAGGTCGGCGCGGCCGCCGAGGTGCCCAGAAAGGTCAACCGCAAGATGGACATGCCGCTGGTGCTCACAGTGGGGGCTCTTCTTGTCAGATCGAAGTGGAAAAGCCAGTCGCGCCGCGCCGCGCAACCTGACGACCCGCGCGAAAGCATTGAGCGTCAGAGGCTTGACGCACGAGTTGTACGGCGTGGGCGCACCGTGGGGCTTACGGTTTTTTCATGGCCTCCCCAGAAGTCGACCTCGTCGTCGACACCCTCGCGGGTATTCTTCGCGACTTCGGTCGCCACGCGTTCGACCTGACCCGGCAGGACGCGCGGCGCACCCAGGCCGTGTTCGACCAGTGGGCCCAGCACGTCGTGGTCGGTGCTGAACCTCCGGGCGGTCAGAAGGGCGCGGTGGCGGGCCTGGCCCAACGGCAGTTCTCGGCCCTGCGCAGCTTCTTCACCCAGCACCGTCGCATCGAGCAGAGCGAGGTCACCGCCAGCCAGGACGCGCTGCGCGACGTGGTCTGGAGCTTCGTCGCCTCGCTCAACCGGGTGACCAGTGAAGACCAGGCCGACGACGCGCAGGTCAACACCACGCTCAAGAGCCTGGCCGAAGCGGTCGACAAGCCAACGGTCAGCCCCAACGACATCCGCCGGGTGGCGCTCGATGCGGTGAAGGCCATTCAGGCGTTGATGGAAACGCGCGCGGTGCGGCAGGCCAGGCAAATCGAAGAGCTGTCGACCCGACTGGCCTCACTGGGCACGCAGCTCGAGGTGGCGCGGAAGGAAAGCACCACCGACGGGTTGACCATGCTCTTCAACCGCCGCGCCTTCGACGACCAGCTCTCGCGCACCAGCGACCTCACGTCGCTCAAGCGCTCGGGCGCGGCGCTGCTGCTGCTCGACATCGACCACTTCAAGGCCATCAACGACACGCACGGCCACCCCGCAGGCGACGCGGTGCTCAAGTTCATCGCCAGCACCTGCGTGAGGACCTTCAAGCGGAAGAACGACTTCGTGGCGAGGTACGGCGGTGAGGAATTCGGCGTGCTGCTCACCGACCTCAGTGAGGCCGAGGCGCTGTCGGCGGCCCAGAAGTGTCGGGAGGCCATCGCCAGCAGCAGCGTGGTGCACGACGGTCGGGCGCTGACCGCGACCATCTCGATTGGCGTCGCGCCGTGGCGGGTGGGAGAGGACGTGGCGGCGTGGCTGACCCGTGCCGATGCGGCGCTCTATCGCGCGAAGCACGATGGACGGAATCGGGTGATGCTGGGGTGAGGTCGGGAACGTCGCATCGATGACGGCCGTCACGACGCCATCCCAACCGCCTCAGCTCGAACGTCGTGCCTGGGGTGTGAAGTGCACGCGTGAACGAGGGCCGAACTCGACCACCGCTACGACTCGTCGACGCCCAGCGACACCACCCCGCGCCACAGCAGGTGATGCACGATGTCCTCCACGTCCTCCGGGCTGACCCCGGCCGCCTGGCTGACCGCCGCCAACCCCCGGTGTTCTCGCAGCGCCGAGAGCACGTTGAGCTCGTCCACCGTAACCGTTCAGGGGGTGGGTTGAGGTCCAGGTCGGCG
>CAIWFK010000804.1 GCA_903911905.1 uncultured Myxococcales bacterium | reverse complement strand
CGCCAGGGATAGCTCAGGGTCCGCATCGGGCTCCTGCGTCTGGAAGACGGGCTGCCCCAGAATCAGCGTCACCTCGGGGTAGTAGACCGGCACCGGCACCACCTCGAGCCCCTGCGACTGCAGGTACGACGGCACCGAGAACGCAGGCTGGTGGCGCTGCTGCTCGGTCTTGATGCCCAGCACCGCGATGCGGTGACTCGAGCGGACCACCTCGGCGATGCCGGCCTCGTCTTCGATGATGCGCGCCATGCAGGCACTGTACAGTGTCGGCCGATGACCCTGCTCGCCCTCGTCCTGCTCGCGGCCTCCCCGTCTGACCAGCCTGGCGTCTACACCCTGTCCAAAGAGGCCTTCGTCGAGACCGCGAAGGCCGACCTCGACACGCTGCACCGCTTCGTCGACGGCATGCAGCAGGTCATGAAGCAGGTCGAGGCCAACAAGCCGCTCTTCGCCACCCGCAGGAACCAGGTCTATTCGCCCGACGAGAAGCAGACCCTGCTGTCGACCTGGGGCAGCCTCTTCGCGTTCTTCAGTTCGACCGAAGCGCTGCGCCAGAAATATTGGGGCTTCGTGAAGGTGCCGCCCACCGACGTGCGCCACGCCTGGGGCTTCGCCATCACCCACGCGGCGCTCACCGCGTTGCTCGCCAACGGCCTCACCTTCGCGCACCTGACGCTCAACAACCCCCAGCTCGAGACCATCTTCGACGAGCCCAACGACGAATATGGCGTGCCGAAGAGCGCCTTCGCGGCATTCAAGTTGAAAACCATTCACGTCTCGACGTCGACCCAACTGGTCACCGGCGATTCGTGGGAGCCCACCGTGTTGCCGGTGCTCAAGCTGACGAAGACCAGCGACCCGCGGCTGACCTGGGCCTTCGAGTCGATGAAGCGCGACTCGGCGGTGGCGAAGAAGGCGCTGCTGCGCGAAGGCGTGACGCTCTACGCCGGTAACGCGAAGGACCTGCTCAAGGACGGCACCGCCCAGGCCGTCTTCCCCGCGCAGAAGACCTTCGCCGAATGGGCCGGAGACACGCGGGTGGCCCGCATCGGCAAGCCGATCATCACCCAGGACGACGTGAAGAAGTGGGTGCTGCCCAGGCTCGCGCCCGGAGACGTGCTGGTCGCCCGCTCGAACTGGTTCCTCTCGAACATCGGCCTGCCGGGGTTCTGGCCGCACGCGCTGCTCTACGTGGGCGACGCGAAGGACCTGGCGGCGGCCTTCGATGCCGACCCGGGCGTGATCGCCTGGGCGAAGGCCCAACCCGAGAAGGCCTCGTCGTTGACCGAGCTGCTGGGCAAGCGCTTTCCCGAGAAGTGGAAGACCTACTCGACCAGCCCCGACTTCCAGGGCCACGCGCCCATTCGGGTCATCGAGTCGATCAGCGAAGGGGTGAGCTTCACCGCCACCGAGCATGCGTTCGGCGTCGATTACCTCGCGGCGCTGCGCCCGCGCGTGCCGGCGGTCGACAAGGCCAGGGCCATCGTGCGCGCGTTCACCTACCAGGGCCGGCCGTACGACTTCGACTTCGACTTCTTCTCGGACGCGACGCTGGTCTGCACCGAGCTGGTCTTCAAGGCCTACCAGCCCTCGAGCGATCAGCAGGGCATCTCGATCGGGCTGGTCGACGTGGCCGGCCGCCGTACCCTGCCCGCCAACGAATTCATTCGCCTGTTCGATCAGGAAGGTGATTCGCCGAAGCGGCAGTTCGACTTCGTGCTCTTCCTCGACGCGTCCGAGAAGAAGGACCAGGCGTTCCTGGCCGACGAGCCGTCGCTGCGCGCGAGCTGGAAGCGCCTGAAGTGGGACCTCGCCCAGAAATAGGCGAGGTCGTCAGGGGCTCGCCTTGAGCGGCCTCAGCACCGGAGAGCGATGAATCAGGCTGCGCATGGCCAACTTGTCGAGCTTCGTCGCGCGGTAGACCTCGAGCATGCGATCCTGCCCGGTCTGCCACACCGAGAGCATGGTGCAGGCGCCGGTGAAGTTGCAGCCACCGGCGTGCGCGCGATCGGTGCACACGTTGACGTGCACCGGGCCTTCGACGGCCTCGATCACCTGCAGGAACGAAATCGACGAGGCGGGCAGCGCCAGCGAATAGCCGCCGCGAGAGCCGCGGGTCGACTTCACCAGCTCGGCGGTCACCAGCGTCTTGAGGATCTTGGCGAGGAACTGCCCGGGAATGTCCATGTGCCGGGCGATCTCTCGGAACGAGGTCGTCATGCCGTCGGGCAACGACGCCAGAAAGATCATGGCGCGCGTGCCGTATTCGATCTTCCGGGAAATCTGGAGTGCGTGCTGCATGGCGCAGTACACCACCTACCATGATCGACCTGCACTCGCACACGACCGCCTCCGACGGGCAGTACGCCCCCGCCGACCAGGTCGCCCTCGCCGCCAGGGCCGGGGTCGCGGTGCTGTCCGTCACCGACCACGACACGGTCGACGGCATCGCCGCGGCCACCGTGGCGGCGAAGGCCCTGGGCGTACGGCTGATTCCGGGCATCGAGATCTCGATCATCCACAACCGGCGTGAACTCCACGTGCTGGGGCACTTCGTCGACCCGACCAACGAGGAATTGGCGCGCCACGCCGTGGCCCTCAAGGCCGAACGCGACGATCGCATGCGCGAGATGTTGCGGCTGCTGGCCACGGTCAACGTGCACGTGTCGTTCGACGAGGTGCTCGCCGTGGCCGACGGCGCGCCGCTCGCCCGGCCGCACCTGGCCCGCGCGCTGGTCGAGAAGCGCCTGTGCGGCTCGGTGCGTGAAGCGTTCGATCGCTACCTCGGCGACGGCAAAGTCAGCCACGTGATGCGTCGCGAGGTGACCGCCGAAGCCGCCATCGCGCTGATTCACCGCGCCCGTGGCACCGCCACCCTCGCCCACCCTGGGCCCTCGAAGGTGAACCGGCTCGAGGTCGAGACCTTCGCGAAGGTCGGGCTCGACGGGCTCGAAATCGGCCACCTCGATCACCCGCCCTCGCAGCAGGAAAAATTCCGCACCTGGGCCCGCGACCTGAAGCTGGTCGGCACCGCCGGCAGCGACTTCCACGGAGAGAAGATCGCCCCCGACCGACAGTTCGGCCGGGTGACGATGTCAGCCGACGAGCTCGCCGCGCTCGAAGCGCGCCGTCACTGATCGGCGACCGACTGACAGCGGAAGGCGAAGATCTGGCTGACCGAATACGTGCCACCCGGAGTGCATGCCGTGAACCCCTGAGAGAACGGGGTCAGGTTCTGGAAGATCTGCAGCGAATAGGTCGCCGACGCGGTCGTCGCCTGCGTGAAGACCCATTCCTGCGTGAAGCCCAGGTTCTGCGTCCCCGCGCTCGCCAACGACGGCAGGTTCGCGGTGGCGAACGGGCTCGAGGTCACGCCGTTGGTGAT
>CAIWFK010000803.1 GCA_903911905.1 uncultured Myxococcales bacterium | reverse complement strand
GGCATCCGCTGGCGGCCGACGACCGACCCGACCACGGGCCGCGTCACCGTCGGCAAGGTCGAATGGAAAGGGCTGTCGCTCGACGCGCTGCTGCCGACCGACGTGGGCCCGAAGGTGCCGTCGTTGGCGCCGGCCGCTGCGCCGCCTCGCAAGCGCCTGCCGCCGCCGGTGGCCGAGAGCTCGAGCGAGCTGCCCGAGGTGATTTCGGTGGTGTCGGTGGTGTCCGACGATCTCATCGAGCAGCCGAGCTCGGACGAGTTGCCCGAGATCCGCAGGCCGCCGCCGCCCCCGCGACCGGTCGGCCGCCCGCCCCCGCCGGCGCAACGGCTCGCGCCCCCGGTGCCGCCCCAGCCCGACCGACGCCCGCCCGCCGAGCAGGACAAGCGGCCCCCGCCGGCTCCGGACAAGCGAGTCATTCGAAAGACCCCCGGACCCGTCAGGCCACGCCCCGACGCCGACGATCTCATCTCGACGGTCGAGACGCACGACCCCGAGGTGTCGATCACCCATTCCGACGAGCGCGGCCGCAAGGTGCTCTTCGCGATCGTGGGCGTGAGCGTGGTGTTGATGCTGGTGCTGGTGGCCATGCTCTTCTGGCCCGGCGGTCAGGCCAGCAAGCGCCCCCGAGCGACGCCGTCGCCGGCGGTGGTGGTCGAGCCGGCGGTGCCCGGCCCACCGCCCGCCGCGAACCCGCTTCCCACCCCGACCCCGGTGCAGGTCACGCTCAAGGAAGGTCGACGCGTGGGGCTGGTGCGGGTCGAAGGTGCCGCTTCGGCCGACTCGTTCCTGCACGCGCCCGGGCCGCTCAAGGTGACCTGGCGCTGCGCTCCGGCGAAGAAGAAGGCGCGCCCGGTCGACCGGGCCGAGTCGTTCGAGGTGACGGCGGTCGGCCCCAACGAGTTCGAGCTGACCTGCCAGTAGCCCTGGGTCAGAACCCGTCGATGGTGGCGCAGGCGGTGGGCTGGCCGTTGGTCACGCCGCCCGCCCAGCTCTCGGAATAGTAGGTGACGGCGAAGGCCTGGTCCCAGCACTCGGTGATCATCGCGCCGGCGTAGGTGCCCTGCAGCACGTGGTTGACGGCCCGGCCCACGCCCGAGGCCAGCCACCCGCCGCGCACGTCGCGCACGGTGATGTCGGGGTCGGTCGAGGTCAGTTGGAAGTGCATGGTGCCCGAATGGTCGGCGTTCTCGAGGTAGTCGTAGCCGATCGACGAGAGCCCCGAGCTGGCGCCGGCCTTGAAGGTGAAGGTCATGTTCACCGTGGTGGGCGACATGTCGTTGGCGTAGCGCACGTCGATTTGATCGAGCTGCTTGAAGGTGTCGTCGACCTTGAGCACGTCGCGGAAGTCCTTCACGTGCACCACCATGCTGCCCTGGCCCTTCTTCACCGAGCCGGTGGTGGCGGCGAAGCTGCCGGTGACCACGTCGAAGAAGGCGCCGCTGCCCACCGAGACCTGCAGTGACCAGGCGAAGGTGGCGGTCGCTTCCTGCGCGGTGATCACCACCTGGAACCGGGCGTTGGGGTCGTTGGAATCGGTGAAGGGCCCCCAGGTGCGCGAATCGGTGGTGCGCGAGGTCGGCGGCACCGAACGCACCGAGTCCACCGTGCCCAGCAGGAAGTCGATGATGCCGTTGAAGCTGGTCGAGGCACTCTTCGCGTCGGCGTACGCGTCCGACGGGTCGCCCACGTTGAGCCCGTCATGGTGTCGCATGATGCCGCCCGTCAGGGGGGAGGTGGTGCCCGACGAGACGGGCAGCTTCGACTTCAGGTCGCTCGCGGTGGGCAGGGCGTTGGCGAACTCGAGGTCGCGGTTGCTCCAGGTGCCGCAGGCGCTCGCGGCGACGACGACGGCCAGACACGACGTACGGGCAAGGTGGTTCATGTTCAGTCCCTGAATTCCCACTCGATCGACGCCCCGAGGTCGGCGGTGCCCAGGTTGCGGGTCTCGTCGACGTTGTAGAGCAGGTAGTGCACGCGAGCCTGCGCCACCACCGACACGTTCTTCGTCACCCGCACCTTCAGCCCCAGGACCGCTCCGGGCGTCAGCACGGTGTAGTTCTGCGCCGGCAACACGAAGTCGCTCGAGGTGAAGTCGCGCGACATGGCGTTGAACGACAGGTGCACGCCGCCGAACGGAATGAAACGGCCGTCCTGGTTGAATTCGTAGAGCAGCGCGCCGCCCACCGACAGCAGCGTGTAGCGGTAGGGCACCGAGCCCACCAGCGGCGCCACCGCGGTCGCGTTCGCCCAGCCGTAGTTCACGTCGACCGCCACCGCGAAGTTGCGCCCGGGGAAGTTGTGCATGGTGACCTGGGCGCCTACCAGCGGCGCGCTCGGAAAGTAGCCGCCCGCACTGGGCGGTCGGTCGAACACCGCCTGGAAGTTGCCGCTGGCCGCCAGGCTCCAGTGTCGCGCGTAGAGCGAGCTGACGCCCGTGCCCTTGACCGGGTCGTCGCTGAACTTCGCGTTCTTGAACTGCCCTTCGTCGACCAGGGTCAGCGCGCCACCGCGCACCGCCACCACCCCGATGCGAAGGCGATCGGCCAGGCGACGTTTCAGGGTGTACGTGCCCGGCGGCAGGGCGATGATGCGCTCGCTCTCGCCTTTCACGGTCTCGGCCACCACCACGCCTCGCAGGTCGATGATGAAGTACGTGCCTTCGGGCGCCGAGGCCGGCAGGCGCAGCCCTTCCTTGCGCTCCACGACGTCGGTGAGCACCAGGTCGCCGTTGCCGGCCAGATCGAAGCTGAAGGTCGGGTGCTGGGCGCCCGCCGCGCTCGAGGCCGTCGAGGCCACGGTGCGCTCGTAGGCGTAGGCATAGGCTTCGGACAGCGTCACCTTGCCGTCGCCACCCTGGTCGGCGCTGCCCAGCAGGCCGGTCGCCAGGTGGTAGGTGAAATAGCTGCCGCCGATGAGGTCGGACTCCTGGGAGTCCTCGTCGGCAGCGGAAGAGGTGAGAATGACGATGCCCTTGGCGGCGCGGGTGGCGTCGGTCTCGACCTCGAAGGCCGGGGCGCGGCGCACGCCCTTGGTGCGGGTCGCGGCGCCCGAACGGCACGAGTCGAACACCGCCAGCCGCACGTCGGCGGGGGCCTGCGAGAGTCGGCTCTTGATCGATTCGAGCGGCAGCTTCGTCTCGCCCAGGCGCAGCGCGCCGTCCTTCGCGTGGCCCGAGAAGTAGAAGATGAGCGCGGTGCGCTCGCCCCGGGTACGGGCGTCGCGGCTCTTCCGCTCGAGCTCGCCCAGGGCGATGAGCACGTCTTCGGCCGACTGATCGAGCATCAGCACCGAATCGTCGTTCTGCACGCCGCCCAGCCGCTCGAAGACGTCGTGCAGCCGCCGGGCGTCGTCGCGCGAATACAGCAGCCGCTGCGTGCCGTCGCCGCCCTCGTTGTTGCCCACGAAGAGCGCGAACCGATGCACCGCCTGGGCATGCGCGCCCGTGGCCGCGAAGAGCGCGACCAGGCAGGCGAGGGCGGTGGCTGGGGTCGAAGAGCTCAAGGCTTGAGGAACGTGCGATGGAACTGCTCTCCAGGAACCTCGAGCGTGGTGATTCGGTTCAGCTCACCATGCACGGCCGCGAACCGTTCGCGCAGGGCATGGCCTACCACGTCGACGTCGAGCGCGCGGTCACTGAGCAACACCACCACGTGCTCCAGCCCCTGGCCGGTGAACTCCATCGAGTCGGGCAGGAACTGGGGCGATTCGCCGCTCAAGGGCAGGCTGTGCGTGCCCTCGGCATAGATGGGCGTGACCGCACCCTGGGCATCGACGCTGACCACCAGCACGAAGTGCCAGCCGGCCGGCACCACGCCAATGCGCACCCGCTCGCCGCGCACCAGGGCCTCGGGCGCGCCTTCCGCCGCCAACCGCTGGGTCCCCGCAGGGCCAGCCACGACGAGCTCGACGCCCGCGCCGCCCTTGAGCCGGGTGGTGGGGGCGGGCCACAGCCGCTGGGCGCCCACCAGCACCACCAGGGTCGCGGCCAGGGCCAGCGCGACGCGACGCTCGGCGCGGCGGTCGACGGGCCGAGCCGCTGGGCGGGCGCGGGCCTCGACCTGGGCCGCGAAGCGCTCGAAGGGCACCTTCGCTTCGAATTGCGTCTGCTCGGCCTTGAACTGCTCGATGGCGGCCTGGCACTGCGCGCAGCCCGCGAGGTGGGCCGCGTGGGCCTCGTCTGGTTCGCCGGCAAGCAGCCGCCGCAGCGAGAGCGCGCCCGGGTGGGTGGTCATGGTCCCTCCGTGTGCTGATCGCCCTGGCGCAGGGCTTCACCGGTCTGGTCGGCGAAGGTGCGCAGGCGCTTGCGAATGGTGGGCACCGAGCGCTCGAGCACCCGGGCGATCTCTTCGAGCGTCATCTCGTCGAGGTAGTAGTGAATGACGGCCTGCTGGGTCTCGAGATCGAACCGGGCCAGGCTCGTGCGCACGGTGTCGCGATCTTCGAGGGCTTGCGCGCCGCCGTGGGCTTCCCCGCGCACCAACTGGGCGCCGCGGTACTGCTCGTGCCAGGCGGCCGCATCGGCGCGCAGCACGTTGAGGCAGTGGTGGGTGGCGATTTTCAACAGCCAGGTCAACGGGCTGGCGTCGCCGCGAAACCCCGACTCGCTCTGCAGCGCGCGGGCGAAGACCTCGTGGAGCGCGTCTTCGGCCGCGGTGGGGTTCTTGAGCAGGTAGCGGCACCGGGAAAACACGGCGCCACCGCAGGTCGAATACAGCTTCGCCAGCCGGGCCCGCCCCGACGCGGCTCCTCCATCGATGACTTCGAGCGCGGGGCGGCCCATGGGGTCTTCAGAGGCGAGCGTACTCGGCCGTCGAAAAGACGCACGCGGCCTCGGTGCCCCAGGCCTGGGTCGGGTCGAAGGTGGTGACGAGGAACTGGCTGGCGAAATTGGCGTCCCAGCACTCGCTCAGGCTGGCCCCGGTGGGGCCCACGTCGCCCTGGGTCAGCCGAACGTCGGCCCGGCCCGCGCCGGTCTGCTGCCAGCGGCTGCGCACCGCGAACTGCTCGGGCGCGGGGCCGCCCACCACGTCCTTGACCAGCTGGAAGTCGAGGGTGCCGCCCTGGCCGGGGGTCGAGGCGTAGAGGTACGTCGCGTCGATCAGTTGACCCGAGTCGCTGTCCCTGACCTGGGTGAAGGCCGCGTCGACGGTGGTGGGCACGTCGATGGCGTCGCGCGAATACGTGTACTGGGCGCGACCCACCTCGGCGCCGTGCTGGGGCAGGGTGGCCTCGACGTTCCAGTCGAGCACGAACTGCCCCGAACCCAGCTCGTGCCCCGTCGAGGTGTGGGTGCCCGAGAGCACGGTGCGGAAGTCGGCGTCGGTCTGGGTCTTGCCCCGCCCCTCGAGCGTGTAGGCGTATTGCTCGCCGGCCACCCGCGTCACCGTCAGGCGCCAGGTGTTGGCCGACAGCGCGTCGGTGAAGGGGCCGCACACGGCGGTGGTGGCGGTCGCGGAGGTGGGCGGCGAGTCGATGATTCGTTCGAGCAGGCTGAGCACCGCCGCGCCGCCGCCGTTGACCAGATCG
>CAIWFK010000802.1 GCA_903911905.1 uncultured Myxococcales bacterium | reverse complement strand
CGCCGACCTGGACCTCAACCCACCCCCTGAACGGTTACGTTCCGCACCCTGCCACCACGACCCCGTTACCTCGCGGCGCGCACTTCGCGACCCGAGCCTCGGGGCCTCACGAACGGCTCGTGGCAACTGTCTGTGATCACCTTTCCTTCCGCGTGAACACGGGGAAGGGGAATGCCCCTCCCGCTCCGACGAAGCTGTGTCGCCGTTCTGCTGTCCCTCTTCGCTGCCTGTGGTGGTGCTGACGGCAACGACCTTGCCGCCCCCGATGGACGTCGGAACGGGGCAGGCGCCACGCCTGCCGCGACCGCCGCGCTGCCCACCACGCCCATCCCCACCTCGAACCCGACCTCGAGCGCCAAGGTCGCCCTGGGCCGCTTGCTGTTCTGGGACCCGATTCTGTCGGGCGATCGCGACATCGCCTGTGCGACCTGTCACCACCCGAGCTTCGCCTACACCGACGGCCGCGCGCGTTCGATCGGCACCGGCGGCACTGGCCTCGGCCCCCGCCGAATTGCCTCGGCGACCGACCCGCAGATCACCCCACGCAACTCGATGACCGTGCTCAACACCGCTTTCAATGGCGTCACTGGCACCGCCACCGGGGACCCGCTGCAGGCGCCCATGTTCTGGGACAGCCGCGCGCGCTCGCTCGAGGGCCAGGCCAGCGGGCCGATCTCCGCGCGCGGCGAGATGCGTGGCGCGCACTTCGGCGAGACCACCATCTTCCCCGAGATCGTCACCCGGCTGACCGCCATTCCCGAATACGTCTCGCGCTTCACCGAGGCCTTCGACGGGGCGCCCATCGACCAGGCCCGCATCGTCGACGCCATCGCCACCTGGGAGCGCACGCTGGTGGACCACGACAGCTCGTACGATCGCTCGCGCTCGGGTGGCCCCGCGATGAGTGCGGCGGCCCAGCGAGGTGAGCGGGCCTTCGCGGCCAGCGGCTGCACCCACTGCCACAACGGCCCCATGTTCTCAGACTTCCGCCTGCACCGCCTCGGCGTTCCCGACCTGCCAGGCACGCCGCACGACTCGGGAAACGGGAACGACCAGTTCCGCACCGGCTCGCTGCGCAACATCTCTCGCACCGGCCCCTACATGCACAACGGCGTCTTCAACACCATCGACGAGGTCTTCCAGTTCTACCGCCGCGTCGACCGCCGGTTGGACCCGGCGCTCGACAACGTGCGACCGCCCCAGGGCAACGACGCCGCCGACGTAAAGGCCTTCTTCGACGCGCTCAGCGACGGCACCTTCGATCAGTCGATCCCCGGCACGGTGCCCAGCGGGCTGCCGGTGGGCGGCGCCATCAACTGACCGTCACGCCCAGCCGACACGGTTGCGACCGGCCTTCTTCGCCGCGTAGAGCGCCTCGTCGGCGCGCTTGAGGAAGTCTTCGGTCGCCTCGCCTTTGACGAACATGGTGCCGCCGATGCTCGAGGTGATGCGGGTGCCGCGATCGTCTCCCGGGTGCGGCATGGTGCCCAACGCCTTGCAGAGCGCCTCGGCGCGCATCTTCGCCGCCGACTCGCTCAAGTCGCCCAGCAAGACCAGGAACTCGTCGCCGCCCACCCGGCAGGGCAGGTCGGTACGCCTCACGCCGGCCATCAAGACCTGGCCCACCCCCCGCAGCACCTCGTCACCCGCGGCGTGCCCCAGCGAGTCGTTGATGGGCTTGAAGTGGTCGAGGTCCAACGCCAACACGGCCAGGCCCGTGCCGAGCGTGAGGGCGCGGTCGACGAAGTCGGGCAGGTTCAATTCGAAGGCGCGCCGGTTGCCCAGCCCCGTCAGCGCATCGGTGCGCGCGGTGATTTCCTCTCGCGTCAGCCGCTGACTGGTCAGCTCCAGCCGCCGAATGGTGTCTTCGAGCTCGGCGTTGCGGCGGCGAAGATCGGTCACCAGGCTCCGCTCGGCGTCGACGAGGAAGGCGCAGGTGCGCTGCATCAGCGCGAACAACGCCCGCGGGTGGCTCTCGAGCAGGGTCTTCGCGGTGCCCTGGTCCAGCTTCACCACCTTCGAACTCGACGTCGCCACCACCGTCGCACTGCGACGATGCCCGGGGTTGATGAACGAGAGGTCGCCGAACCAGCTGCCCGCTTCGTAGCGGCGAATGGTGTGCCCGCTCGACAGCCGCGCCACGGTGGTGCCCTCGAGCAACAGGTACATCGAGTCGCCCGGGTCTCCCTCGGTCAACAGCACGTCGCCGGTCAGGCAATCGACGACCTGGCCCGCCGCGATGAGGGCCCTCAGCTCTTCGTCGGTGAACGCGCCCAGTGGCGTCGCTTCGGGAAACTGGCTGTTCATTGACAGACTCCCTGCGCACACGTCGTCGCGCAGACCACGCCGCACCCGCCGCAATTCAGGGGGTCGATCGACAGGTCGGCCTCACAGCCGTCGAGCAGCGCGCCGTTGCAGTCGGCGAAGCCCGGATCGCACGACGACCTCGAGCAGCCGATGGCGCACAACGGGCGGGCATGCGGCACCGCGGGGCAGACGTGACCGCACGAGCCGCAGTTCAACGGGTCGACCACCGGGTCCACGCACCCCGCGCCGTCATTGCACGAGAGCAGCGGCGAGACGCACCCGGTCGCACATTGCCCGTTCGAGCAGACCTGGCCCGACTCACAGTGGTGGCCACAGGTGCCGCAGTTGAGGCTGTCGGTCGCGGGGGAAATGCATTGGCCGTTGCACGGCAGTTGCGTGGGAGCGCAGGGCAGCACGCAGTGGCCACCGAGGCAGCGCTCGCCCCCCGCGCACTGGGTCAGGCAGTCTCCGCAGTGGAGGATGTCGAGGCTGGTGTCGAAGCACTGATCGCCACACTGCGCCGTTCCCACGGGGCACCCGAAGCCGCATTGCCCGCCCGCGCACACCTGGTTCGCCGCGCAGGTCACGCCGCAGTTGCCGCAGTTCGACGGGTCGAACCGGGGGTCCACACAGGCCAGCCCGCACGTCTTCAGCGGAGCGCCGCAGGGGTCCACGCAGAGCCCGTCGACGCATTCGCCCGTCGCGCAGTCGCTGGTCTTCGCGCAGTGGCTGCCCAGGGCACAGGTCGGGCAGTTGCCGCCGCCACAGTCCACGTCGGCCTCCGAGCCGTTCTTCACCCGATCGCTGCAACTGGCAGCCGCACACGCGTTCGCCGTACAGATCTCGCTCGCACAATCGGTCGCCATCGAGCACGCCGCGCCCGCTGCACAGGCAGGGCAGGTGCCGCCGCAGTCCACGTCGGTCTCGCTGCCATTCTTCAGCCCGTCCGAACACGACCCGTCACCGCACACGTGCAACACGCAGTGCGCCGTCGCGCAGTCGTCGTTGGTGAGGCAGGTCTTCGCCGCAGGGCAGGGCGCACACGACCCGCCGCAGTCGACGTCACTCTCGGTGCCGTTGAGCACTCCGTCCGAGCAGGTCGGCGTCTTCGCCGCGCACCCAGCCACCACCAGGGTCATCAGCAGCCAGCGCATGAGAGCACCCCGCCGCAGTTGGTGATGTTGAGCGCGCACGAGCCGTAGCTGAAGCTGGCCGGCACCGAATTGCCCCCGCCGTCCTGGCAGAGGCAACTGAGGACCCCGTCACACGCCGTGCAATTGCTGCAGGTGGCCTGGTACGAGCCCACCGGAGGCGGAGCGCAGCAGTGCCCCAGCAGGCAGCGCTGCCCCTGCCCGGTGCAGGCCTGGCCGCAGCGCCCGCAGTTGAGCGAGTCCTGGTCGAGGTTCGCTTCGCAGCCCGTGCCGACCTGGTGATCGCAGTCGTCGAAGGGCGGTTGGCACAGGCCGATGACGCAGGACCCGCCGATGCACCCGCGCTGGCCGTTCGCCACCGGAGGGCAAGGCGTGCCGCACCCGTTGCAGTGGTCGGGGTCGTTCGCGGGGTCGACGCAGCCACCCAGCGGGCAGGCGAGGAGCGGCAGCACACAGGCGGCCACGCAGGCGCCCAACACGCACGCGGCCCCCGGGGCACATTGCTTTCCGCAGGTGCCGCAGTTGGCCGTGTCGTTGCCCAGCGACACACAGAGCGAGCCGCACGCCGATTGGGCGGGAGGGCAGGGGTTTCCACAGAAGCCCTGCACGCACAGTTCGCCGGCGGCGCACGGGCGGTTGCAGCCACCGCAGTGCGCGGGGTTCGACTGGGGGTCGACGCACGTCGGCCCGCACGCCAGCGTTCCACCCGAACAGGCACCCGAACACTGCCCGGCGTTGCAGACCTGGCCGGGAGCGCAGGGCAGGCCGCACTGGCCACAGCTCGCCGGGTCGTGCGCGAGGTCGACGCAGCCCAGCGCCGGGCCACACCAGTTCAGCCCCTGGGGACAGGGCGAGCCGCCGCACGTTCCATTCACGCAGGGAACGCCGACGCAGTCCGTGGCCAGCACGCACGCCTTGCCCGCCGAGCAGGGACCGCACGCGCCACCGCAGTCCACGTCGGTCTCGGTGCCGTTCTTCACCCCGTCGCTGCAGCTCGAGCCCGAGGCGCAGGCCGGGCAGGGGCCTCCGCAGTCGACCGCGGTCTCGGACCCGTTCTTCACCCCGTCACTGCAGCTCGGCGCTGCACAGCGCTGCAACGTGCACACGCCCGAGCCGCAGTCGGCATCAGCCAGGCACACCGCGTCGACCGCGCAGGTCGGGCAATACGCGCCACCGCAGTCGAGCGCGGTCTCCTGGCCATCGAGGCGTCCGTCGGCGCAACTGGCCGGGCGACACTTGCCCGCCTGGCAACTGGTGCCCGAGCCGCACCTCGCGTCGGCCGTGCAGTCGGCGAGCGACGGGGTCGGGCTCTTGCAACTGGCGAGGGCCAGCGCGGTGAACAGGAAGAGGTTTCTCATGCGGACACCAACGCTGAATCAGCCACGGGCGCGGCCTCGGTCTTTCCGCCACGGGCGCGATCGAACACCGGCTTCACTTCGGGCGGCACCGAGGTCAGGCGCAGGTACACCACGTTCGGCCGGACCTCGGCCTTGAGCACCTTGCCGTAGACGTCTCCGGGCTTGAGCTCGCCGCCCTCGAACACGCGCAGTTGCAGATCGCTCAGCGCCGCCAGCGGGCGGTCGACGCGCAGCTCGAGCCCCTTGTCCGACAGGGCTTCGACGTGCGCCACGTTCACCACCTCGGCGACCTGCTTGTTCACCACCGTGCCGAACCGCAGCTCCAACGGGAAGGCGGGCTTGACCAGGTTCTCGGCCGCCGAATCGAGCCGCACCTCGAAGGGCGCGCCCACCCCGAGCGCTTCGTGAATGGTCATGGTGCCCTTCACGCCCTTGGGCGAGACGACCTGCGAGGTGCCGACCAGCAGACGCTCGCCGCCGCGAGTCCTCGTCTCGTCGCTGATCAAGACCTGCCCACCGACGGTGTACGACTCGACGCGCGAGGTCAGGTTGATGGTGGCGCCGACGATGCCGTACTTGGCGCGCAGCTCGGACCCGATGTTGCCCAGCACGACTTCGCCGCTGTGAATGCCGATGCCCATTTCCACCTGGGGAAGCGACTGTTCGACGTTCCATCGATTGACCGCCGGCATGGCGTTGAGCATCTCGATGGCGCAGGCCACCGCGCGAGCCTCGGCGTGCTCGAGCTTCAGCGGGGCCCCGAACACCACCAGAATCGCATCGCCGATGAACTCGTCGATGGTGCCGCCGTAGCGGTTGATGATGCGGGTCATCGCCTCGAGGTAGTGGTTGAGCAGGCGCACCACGTCTTCGGGCTGCATGGTGCCGCACATGCTGGTGAAGCCGCGCAGGTCGGTCATCATGATGGTGACGAAGTCGCGCTGCCCCCCGAGCACCAGGCCGTCGGGTGAGTCGAGCAACTGCTGCACGACCTGCTCGGTGAGGTAGCGGCCGAAGGTCTGGCGCACGAAGTCGCGCTGCGCTTCCGACCGGGCCTGGGCCCGCCGGGTGGCCCGGGCACCCAACACCAGGGTCGCCAGCCAGGTCGTCGCCACGGCTGCGGTGGGGCCCACGGTCGGCGCAGACACGCCCTTCGACGAGAGCAGGAAGGTCGTGGTCCACAGCGCCAGCAGCAACAGCGCGGTGAGCAGCGAGGCGACTCCCGGCGTCACCGCCACGCCCACCACCGCCGCGAGCAGCGCCGCCACCAGCACCAGCGCCACGCGCGCGAGCACCGGAGCGGGAGTGAAGAAGTCCGCATGGAGCAGGTTGGCCAGCATGGTGGCGTGGTGTTCGACGCCCGGCAGTTCGCCCAGGGGGCTGTTGCGGAGGTCGGCGGCGGCGAGCGCGGTCGAGCCCACCAGCACGTGCTTGCCGGTGAGCACGCTGGCATCGGCGCGGCTCGAGTCGACGGCCGCGAGCGTGGTGGTGAAGCGCAGGTTCTGTTCGTCGACCAGCTCGAAGTCGGGCGCTCCAACCGCCGCGCTCTTCACGTCGAGCTCGAGAATGCGGCCGGGGGCCGGCGAATATCGCGCCTTGCCGGAAATCACCGTTCCCGCCGCAAGCGTCACCTCGGCGAGCGAGGTGGGCACCCCGTCACGGCGCACCTGGGTCTGCTCGTCGACCACGAAGCGCTGGTCGTCTCCGAGCGGGTTGTCCTTCAGGCGCACGGTCGAGTCGGTGCGAATGAGCGACCAGATCGACACATACTGGAACGGCCCTTCGCCGTGGGTGTCGTGCCGGCCCTGGTAGCGCACCAGCGTTCGACCCAGCACGTCGATGGGCACGTGCCGCTTGCCGCCGAGGTCGACCTCCACTCCGGGCACCACGCGAATCTGCTCGAGCGGCACCTCGAGGGCGTTCGCCGCCACCCGCAGCGACAACGACGGCAACAATCGCTTGCCCAGCCGCGCCACGAGCAGGGAATGGCGCAGCACGTCGTCGCCCCCGTCGAGCAGCACGTTGGCCATGGCCACCAGGTGCGCGCGACTGGCGATGGGGTCGAGCACGGGAGCGGGCGCTGCGTCGCCGCCGACCAGCTCGGAATAGTCGGGCAGCCCGTTCGCCTGCTCGGACCAGGTCAGCGAATTCGCGTCGAGCGCACGCAGCCCCACCTCGGTCAGCGAGGGGCGGGTGGCAGTGCCCGGCCGCGAGACCGTGAAGCTGAAACCCACGTTCTCTGCGCGCGCCGCCGCTTCGCCGATGGCGGTGTCCCATTCGGGGTGATCCCTGCCCGGGTCCTGCAGCGACACGTCGAAGGTCAGGCTGGCGGGTCGGGCGGCGGCGACCGCGTCGATCAACCGCGCGTAGTGGATTCGCGGCATCGGCCAGCCCACGTGGGTGATGGTCTCGTCGTCGATCGCCAGCACCATCACCTCGGGCTGCTTGTTGGCCGAGGGCAGCTCGAGTCCGGTGGCCAGCTCGACCTGCGAGCGCTCGGGGAAGCGCTGGCGGAAGAAGAGATCGAGCACGCGGGTCTCGAGCCAGGCGTCGGCGTGGGTCAGCTCCATCGCCGCCAGCATCACCAGGCCCACCGACAGCCCGGTGGCCAGCGCGCGAATGGCCCGGGCCCGCGTCGGCGCAAGGCCATCGAGCCGCGCGTCGAGCGCATCGACGGCACCGAAGATCGTCGACCCCGCGCGCCACAGCACGCCTCGCAGCGTCACCAGGGCGGCCAACAGCAGCAGCAGGCCCAGGGCCTTCACCAGCAGCGAGGCCATGGGGAAGCCCAGCGTCGGCAGCAGCGAGGCCAGCACGCGGGCGGGCGCCTCGGCACCCAGCCAGAGCGCCGCTCCCAGCACGCCGAGCGCGAGGCCTCCCTTCATTACTTGCCCACCGTGACTGCGTAGACCTTCGACGACGCGCCCACGAACCCCTGCGCGTCGGTGGCGGTGACGCGCCAGAACCACTTGCCCTTCGGCAGCGGCTCGGGCCACGAGAGGGTGGTGGCCGTCAGCTTCTCGGACCGGGCCTCGACCACGAAGTCGGCGTCACGGGCCAGTTCGAGCGTGTAGCTCGCGGCCTCGGGCACCGCGTTCCAGTCGAAGCGCTGCTCGCCGCCCAGCGCGCCCTTCATGGGGCCGACCACCACCGGCGCCCCCGGGAGCGCGTGCGGCGGCTCGGTCTTGCCCTCGGCGCTCACCACCGCACCCTGACCGGCCGGCACTTCGACGGCTCCGGCGTTGGGGTGCGCGGTCGACGTCACCGCCACCACGCCCTCGAGCGTCTCGAGCTTCGAGGCCCCGTCTTCGGTCACCCCGAAACGGAACTGCGTGCCGCGTACCGAGGCCACCGCGACCCGGCTCGAGGCCTCGAAGTGCGAGAGTTGTGAGGCCTTGCGCACGTCGGCCGAAATCTGCCCGGACAGCACGTCGATCTTCACCTGGCGATCACCGCCGGCCTGAATCGAGAGCACCGCCAGCTTGATCAGCGACTCGGGCTTCACCTCGATGCCGCTGCCGTCCTTCAGGTGAATGGTGACCTTGGCGTTGGGGCCGGTCTTCACCAGCTCGTTGACCAGCACCGGCATGCCGGGCTCGGCTGGCTTGAGCGACGCCTCGTCGGCGCCCACGAACGACGCTCCGCCTGCAGCCGCGACGCGCGCGACCACGTCTTCCGGCGCGCGCTCGACGTAGCGCACCGAGATGCCCAGATGATCGGTGCCCTGCGCAGCGGGCGCGAGCGCGAAGACCCGGTTCTTCGGCAGCCCCGCGGTCACCAGCGCCGCGGCGATGGCCCTGGCCGAGGCCAGACCCCTGCCGTTGGCGCGATCGGCGTCGGACACCAGCGCCGCCACGGTGACCGCGCGCACCAGCCGAAAGCGGTCGATTTCCTTCACCAGATCGCCCAGGCAGCCCTGGCCTTCGGGGGTCTTCACCCAGTCTTCGGTGAGCACCTTGCCCAACTGCACCACGCCAGCTTCGAGCTTCACGCCGCCGCAGCGATCGGCCGCGTGCGCGCCAAGGCTGCCGAGAATCACCAGGAACGGGAGCAGGGTCTTCATCGCTTCTCTCCAAGAATCAGGAACTCGACTCGGCGGTTCTTCTCGCGACCTTCGGCCGTCTTGTTGGTCGCGCGGGGGCGGGTGGGGCCGTAGCCCGCGGCCTTGAGCCGGTTGGCGGCCACGCCCGCTTTGATCAGGAAGGCGCGAATGGCCTCGGCGCGCTTCTTCGACAGGCGAATGTTCTCGACGGCGCTGCCGGTGTCGTCGGTGTGGCCCGCGATCTCGACGGCGAGCGTCGAATGCGCACGCAGGGTCGCCGCGACCTGTTGGAGCAGGGGGCCAGCCGTCGGTTGCAGGGTCGCCGAAGCGGGCTTGAAGCCGACCACGCGGTCGATGACCACTTCGCCGTGCTCGACGGTCACCGCCCCGACGCCCACGTCAGGGCAGCCGTCGTCGTCCTTCACGCCGTTGATGGTCTCGGCCTCGAGCGGGCACTTGTCCTTCGCGTCGGGAATGCCGTCACGATCGTTGTCGGGCTCGGGGCAGCCGTCTTCGTCTTCGAAGCCGTCCTTGTCCTCGGCGGACATGGGGCAGGGGTCGGCTTCGTCGGGCACCCCGTCGTGATCGAAGTCGGCCATGGCCAGCGCCTTCTTCGCGGTGGGGCTGGCAGTGGGGCTGTCGGGAGACGAGCTCGACCCCGGGAAGCCGGGCAGCGACAGTGCGGGCAGCGCCACGTGCGGACACCCGTCTGACGCGTCGCCTGGCTCGAAGGGGCAGCGATCGAGCGCATACGGCACGCCGTCTCCGTCGATGTCGGGGTGCTCGTCGGGGCAGCCGTCGTCGTCCTTCCAGCCGTTGACGGTCTCGGCCTCGAACGGGCACTGGTCCTTCGAGTCGACGAGGCCGTCGCCGTCGTTGTCGGGCTCGGGGCAGCCGTCTTCGTCTTCGAAGCCGTCCTTGTCCTCGGGTTCGAGCGGGCAGCGGTCGGCCTCGTCGAGCACGCCGTCATGATCGCTGTCGCGCTGCTCGAGCGCGGTGTGCTGCAGCACTTCGCTCGAGACCACGGTCGCGCCCCCGGTCATGGAGGCCACGGGCGGGGCCAGCAGGCTGGCGAGCGCGACCTGCATCGGCTGCTCGTCGGGCTCGGGGCACCCGTCTTCGTCGCGCACGCCGTTGATGGTCTCGGGCTCGAAGGGGCAGCGGTCGACCGCGTCGGCGATGCCGTCGCCATCGGCGTCGGGCCCCAGGTCGGGACAGCCGTCTTCGTCGTCGACGCCGTTCACCGTCTCGGCCTCGAACGGGCAACTGTCCTTCACGTCGGGGATTCCGTCGTGATCGTTGTCGGGCTCGGGGCAGCCGTCTTCGTCTTCGAAGCCGTCCTGGTCTTCCGGAACCGAGGGGCAGCGGTCGAACTCGTCGGGCACACCGTCGCCGTCGGAATCGGTCTCGCTGAAGGCCAGCACCGGGGGGGCGATGGCGCTTTCCTTCGCCGCGAGGGCCTCTGGCTCGCCAGTCGGGAGTGCGCCCTTCGGTGCGGCGGCGGTCGCCTCAGGCGCCGTGGCCTTGCTCGGCGTCGATGAGGCGGGCTGGTCGCCTGGTCTGCCGACCTGCGTGGTCGCCACAGGCGCGTCGGCCGGCTCGCTGGCCTTCGAGGTCTTCGTCGCGGTCGGCGAGGGCGGGGTGACCGACTTCTGCGGCGCACCGGCAGGCTTCGGCTGGGGCGCGTTGGCCTTCGGCGCCAGCACGTGCGCGAGCGCGGTCCCTTGCGCCAATTCGTATTCGGGACACCCGTCTTCGTCGCGAATGCCGTTGATGGTCTCGGGCTCGTACGGGCAGCGGTCGATGGCATCGGGCACGCCGTCGGAGTCGGCGTCGTCGATCGCGGGACACCCGTCTTTCCCGCGAGGCCCTGACGGCACGTTCGGGCAGAGGTCGAGCACGTTGGCCACGCCGTCCGAATCGAAGTCGCGTCGGGGTGCCCACGCCAGGCGCACGATGCCCCGCGCATCAGGCGTGCCCGCGGCACCCAGGAAGCCCGCGCCACCCGACACGCCGAGCAGCAGATTTTCGGCGAGCAGCAGGTGGAGCCCGGCCAGCACCTCGAGGCTCATGCCGTTTCGGGTCAGCGCGTTGTCGCCCGCGACCTGCACCGCGTACTGCGCCTCGGGGCCCAGGTGCAGCCGTTGGCCCCACAGCGACACGCCCAGCGCCACGCCCACTCGCGCTTCACTGGCTGCGGTCATGCCCAACTGCGGAGGCCCGATGGACGCCGCCGGCCGATACAGAAAGCCCAGCTCGGTGCCCCAGCGGCCCACGCCACCGAACGCGCCCGCGAGGACCAGGCGTCCCATCGCCCGAACGCCGGTGTCTCCCTGGTGGGTCACGGCTGCGCCAATCGGCAGCCACGCATCGCCACCGAGATGAATGGACACCGCCTCGCGGTCGGCCTCGCCCAGCAGCCGCACCATCACGCCCACCCGCGGGTCACCTGGCGCGGGTTGGGGCAGCGGCCCCACCTGGCTGACGAACTCGGTGCTCCCTCGCTCGAGCAGGCTCACCGGCAGGCTGGCCGACACCTGCACGCGATTGAAGAGCGAGCCCGCCAGGTCCACGTGGCCCGTCAACACGCTCGACAGAATGGGCACGATGCCACCGCGGCCCGTCGCGAGCCTCGGGACCAGGGGGGCGAGCGCGCCGTCGACCGTCAGCCCCACGGCGAAGAGTCGCTGGTCGGAATACCAGGGCCGCGCCACCAGGAAGGTCGCGCTGCCAGCCGAAGTGCCGTCGTAGCGCTCGACCGCGAACCCTCGCTCCTGGGCGGTGGCAATGGTGGCGAGCAGCGGCACGAGCAAGGACATCGTGCGCGTCGCGAGGTTCAGGGAACGCATGAAGACGCACCATCCTATGGCGGAACCCCGGGTGCTCCACCGGTTCCTTCGCGGGCCTGCGGGCGATCGCGTTCTGCGGTTGACACCTCCCGTTCGAGGTCGGTCCCGGGGTTACAGGCTGGTTGAACTCGGGGTTCCGACCGATGGGCCTCCATTCGCGACCACTGGCCGAGGCCGAGGAGGGTGCCGCGTCTGGCCAACGGTACCGTCGCCGGCATGCGAATCCTGCTCCTCAACCCGCCGCATCTCGCCATCGGCAGTCGAGTGCCCGACGAGCATCTTCCGCCGTTGGGGCTGTTGTCGGTCGGAGGCCCGCTGATCGACGCGGGGCACGACGTTCGGTTGCTCGACGCCGATCGGCTGAATCTCGACGAAGATGCGCTGGTCGCGAAGGTGGTTTCCCACCCGCCTCAGGTCTTGCTGGTGGGGCATGCCGGGTCGACCTCGGCCCACCCGGTGATCGCCGCGCTCACCCGTCGCGTGAAGCGGCTGCTGCCGAACCTCACCATCGTCTACGGCGGCGTGTTTCCCACCTACCACTGGCGCCAGGTGCTCGACGAAGAGCCGCAGCTCGACTTCGTGGTGCGCGGCGAGGGCGAGGCGACCTGTCTGGCGCTGGTGACGGCGCTGCGAGACGGCACCGACCTCGAGTCGATTCGAGGCCTGGCGTTTCGCAAAGGCGGGCGCGCCCAGGCAACTCCCGCGGCGTCCGTGTTGCACGACCTCGACGCCTGGCGCATCGGGTGGGAACTCATCGACTTCGCGAACTACACCTATTGGGGCGACCAGCGTGCGGTGGTCATTCAGTTCTCCCGCGGCTGCCCGCATCACTGCACCTACTGCGGCCAGAACCGGTTCTGGACCCGCTGGCGACCTCGCGACCCGAAGAAGCTGGCCGCCGAAATCGCCAGGCTGCACCGCGAGCACCAGGTGCAGGTCTTCAACTTCGCCGACGAGAACCCCACGTCGTCGCGCGCGCGGTGGAAGGACTTCCTCGAGGCGTTGATCGCCGAAGACGTCGACGTCACCCTCGTCGGCTCGACCCGCGCCGACGACATCGTGCGCGATGCCGACCTGCTGCCCCTCTACAAGAAGGCCGGCGTCGCCCGCTTCCTGCTGGGCACCGAGAGCACCGACGAAGCCACGCTCCAGCGGGTGAAGAAGGGCACCACCACCGCCATCGATCAACAGGCCATTCGCCTGCTGCGCCAGCACGGCATCATCTCGCTGGCCACCTGGGTCGTTGGCTTCGAGGAAGAAGGCGTGCGCGATTACCTGCGCGGGCTCGAGCAGTTGCTGGCCTACGACCCCGATCAGATTCAGTTGCTCTACGTCACCCCGCATCAGTGGACGCCGTTCTTCGACGACTCGGCCCAACGCACGGTCATGCAGACCGATCAACGTCGGTGGGACTACAAGCACCAGGTGCTCGCCACCCGTTGGCTGAAGCCCTGGCAGGTCATCGCCCTGGTCAAGGCGATGGAGGTCATTCTGCAGACCCGCCCCAAAGCCCTGTGGCGCACCTTCCTGCACCCCGAGGCGCGGTTCCGCCAGGGCATGCAGTGGTACGCGCGCATCGGTCGACGGGTCTGGTTCCACGAATGGCGCACCTTCCTCTTCGACGAACGTCGCACCGAGGTCGGGCCCACCGTGGCGCAGTTCTGGGGAAGGAACGACGAGAAGACGTCGATGGTCGTCGACCGCCGCCCCCGCACCGCGAATTCGCCCGAGATGGAACTCGAGGGTTCGGAGTAGCGTCGAGCGCATGTCGCTCGAGGTCTCGAAGCACGCTGCGTTGATCGCCACTGAGCTGTCGCTGCCGGTCGCCGGAGTGACCGCCACGCTCGCGCTGCTCGACGGCGGGGCCACGGTGCCCTTCATTTCGCGCTACCGGAAGGAAGCGACCGGCGGGCTCGACGACGAAGCCATTTCCCGCATCGCCGCGCACGGCAAGGTGGTCGGTACCAGAGAGGCGCGCCGCGCCGCCATTCTCGAGAGCCTGCGCGAACAGGGCGTGCTGACGGCTGCGCTCGAGAAGGCCGTGCTCGGCGCGACCACCCTGGCCGCGCTCGAAGACTGCTACCTGCCGTTTCGCCCGAAGCGCCGCACCCGTGCCATGGCCGCCAGGGAGCGCGGGCTGCAGCCGCTGGCCGATCTGCTGCTCGCGCAGGGGCCCAGCAGCGCGACGAGAGAAGCGCTCGCGCAGCCTTTCGTGTCCGCCGAGAAAGACGTGCCCGACGTCGACGCCGCGTGGGCCGGCGCCCGCGACATCGTGGCCGAGGTGATTGCCGAACAGCCCGCGCTGCGTGCCGAATTGCGCCAGCGGTTCGTCGACGACGCGCAGTTGGTGGTCGAAGCCGCTCGCGGCAAGTCGAAGGCCCCCGAGCTGGCGAAGTACGCCGATCACGTCGGTCGCCGCGAGAAGGCCTCGAGCGCGCCTTCGCATCGCGTGCTGGCCGCCGAGCGTGGTGAAGCAGAAGGGCTGCTCAAGGTCAGCCTCGAACTCGAGCCCTCGGTGGTGCTGGCGCGGGTGCGCGCGGCGGTGGTCAAGCGCGGCGCCGCGCCGGTACTGGCGAAGGAACTCGAGCTGGCCATCGGCGAGGCCATCGATCGCCTCCTGCTGCCGTCGCTCGAGAGCGAGCGACGCCGGGCGCTCAAGGAACGAGCCGATGAAGAGGCCATCGCCGTCTTCGCCCGCAACCTCACCGCGCTGCTGCTCGCGCCTCCGCTGGGGCAGGTCTCCGTGGTGGCCATCGACCCCGGGCTGCGCACCGGTTGCAAGCTGGCGGTGCTCGACGCCCAGGGGCAGGTGCGCGCGCACGAGACGATTTTCCCCCACACTGGTCGCGAGTCGGACGCGGCAGTGACGCTCAAGGCCATGGTCGACAAGCACCGGCCCAGCGCCATCGCCATCGGCAACGGCACCGCTGGGCGGGAGACCGAGGCGTTCGTCAAGAAACTGCAGACCGCCGGTCAGTTGCCGAAGACCCTGCGGGGTGGTCAGCGTCAGTGAAGCCGGGGCGTCGATCTACTCGGCCTCCGAGCTCGCACGAGAAGAGCTGCCCGAGCTGGACGTCACGGTGCGCGGTGCGGTCTCCATCGGCCGGCGCCTGCAGGACCCGCTCGCCGAGTTGGTCAAGCTCGACCCCAAGAGCATCGGGGTGGGGCAGTACCAGCACGACGTCGATCAGCCGGCCCTGACCGAAGCGCTCGAGCGGGTGGTCGAAACGGTGGTGAACAAGGTCGGCGTCGAGCTCAACACCGCGTCACCGAAGCTGCTGGCCGCCATCGCCGGTCTGGGCCCCGCGCTGGCCACCGCCATCGTGAAGTACCGCGACGAGCACGGCGCCTTCGCCACCCGCTCCCAGCTCAAGCAGGTGCCCCGGCTGGGCGCCAAGGCCTTCGAGCAGTGCGCCGGCTTCCTGCGCATCGCCCACGGCAGCGAGCCGCTGGACTCGAGCGCCGTGCACCCCGAGCGGTATGGCGTGGTGGCGGCGATGGCGAAGGACCTCGGCGTGCCACGCAAGGCGCTGGTCGGCGACTCGGCGTTGGTGGCGAAGCTCGACCCCGCCAGGTACGTCGACGCCGAGCAGGGCCTGGGGCTGCCGACGTTGCGCGACATCATCGCCGAGCTCGAGAAGCCCGGCCGCGACCCGCGCGAGCAGTTCGTCGACGTGGGCTTCGACCCCGAGATCACCGAGCTGGCGCACGTGAAGCCCGGTCAGGTGCTCAACGGCCTCGTCACCAACGTCGCCGCGTTCGGGGCCTTCGTCGACCTGGGCGTGCATCAAGACGGGCTGGTGCACGTCAGCGAGCTCGCCAACCGGTTCGTGAAGGACCCGGCTGACGTGGTGAAGGTCGGCGATCGGGTGAAGGTGAAGGTGCTGACCGTCGACCTGGCGCGCGGGCGCATCGGGCTGTCGATGAAGGCGCTGCAGGCGCCTGCGCCCACCCCGGCGCCCATGGCGCCAAGGACCTTCAACGGCATCCGGCTGGGGAAGTGACGACCTTGCGGCGTCGGGCCGGGTGCGCGGAATGCCGCGTCAGGCGACAAACCGCTCGAAGTCGTCGAAGAACGCCGGCACCTCGAAATAGGGCAGGGCGCCGGTCTGGAACACCGTGCGCTTCCACGGGAAGTCGGCCACTCCGCCGTAGCGAACGAAGTCGCCCCGCACCCCGTGCGAGACCCACACCGGTTGCTTCACCCGCCGGTACACGGTGGTGATGTCGGCCGAGAAGAGGTTGCCGCCCAGGAAGTTGAGCGGCGCGAAGCGGGCGCCCGGTTCGCGCGTGGTCTGCACGCAGTACGCCCACAGTTGCTCGTCGATCGCCTTCGATCCCCACGTGCGCTCGAGGAAATACCGAATCACGCCTGGTCGGGTCAGGGTGTCGAACAGCCCCTGGTCCCAGGCCTTGAAGCTCAACAGGCCGTACAGCCAGGGCATGCCGCGCGTCGCGCCCTCGGGGCCTTCGCGTTTGCGCCCGTCGACCGCGGTGGGGCTCACCAGCGAGATGGTGCGGAAGAGATCGGGCCGCTCCACCGCCGCGCGCGCCAGGAACTCGCAGCCCAGCGACGCGGCCAGCGCGTCCATCGGCGTGCCGTGCCGTCGGTGCACTTCGATGGCCAGCGCCAGCACGGCGTCGGTCATCAGGCGGGGCGTATACGTGCGCTCGCTCCGGTCCGACAGGCCGTAGCCCGGCAAGTCGAGCGCGTAGACCCGGCCCTTCGTCGCTCCATGCTCGTACACCGGCCGTACCTCAGCCGCTGACGCGGCGGCGTTCACCGTGTGCACCAGCAAGAGCGGTGCGCGGGCGTTCTGCTCGCCCGCCGCGTACGCCTGCACCCGCCCGCTTACCGTCTCGAGGACGAAGGCCTCGCCGGGGAGTGCGGGCGCGAGTGCCATCAGGCCACCGCGCCTGTCTGCTGCACGGCTTGCGCGTCAGCGGGCGTCTGCACGCGCGGCTGCCCCACGTCGAACTTCACGGTCAGGGCGATCAGGTACGCCACGGTGAAGCCCACCGCTTCCAGCCCGAACACCACCGCGTACGAGGGGCCGGCCGCGAGCCCGAAGGCCTTCGCGCCGTCGACCACCACCGTGCCCAGGAACCCGCCGGCCCCGAAGGCCATCGCCTGCGCCGCGCCCCACAGCCCCATGCGCATGCCCTCGCGCCCCTTCCGACCCTGGCTGGCCAGCGCCATCATCGAGCCGATGGCCGCGATGCTGAAGACGCCGTTGAACAGCCCGAGCAGGAAGACGTTTTCCTTCACCGGCCACGGCGCGCCGCGCACGCCCGCCGCCAGCAGGCCCACCATCGCCGCCGCCGAGCCCACGCAGCCGCCCACCACCCAGGCCTTCAGGCTGGCGAAGCGGGTGTTCTTGAGCGCCATCGTGGCCACCGCGGTCAGCAACATGCCGGCGAAGACGCCGCCGTGCTGGGTGCCCGACAGCGTGGTGGTGCCGCCCGGCGTGAAGCCGAAGAGCGCTCCGGCAAAGGGCTCGAGAATGAGGTCCTGCGCGCTGTACGAGAGCATGGAAATCAACACGAAGAGCGTGAAGCGCCGCGCGTCGGGCTCGGACCAGACCTGCTTGAACGATTCGGCGAACGGGGCCTTCGGCTCCTCGGCTTCCGCCGGCTCGTCGCTGATCACTGGCGAGCCCTCGAGCCGCCAGGTCGCCACCACCGCGATGACGAAGGCCAACACCGAGACGCCACCGGCCACCTGCACCAGCCGCAGCGGAGAATAGGGGTCGAGCAGCTTGCCCGAGAAGGTGGCGGTGATGGCGAAGCCGGCGATCATCATCATCCACACGATGGTGGCGCCCGCCGCCCGCTTCTCGCTTGGCACGCGCTTGCTCATCAACACCAGCAAGGTGGTGCCACTGGCGCTCACGCCGCCGCCGATGACCAGGAACGAGAGCGCTGCGACGGCCAGACCCCCCACCAGGTTGGTGTGCATCAGCGCCGTACCGGCCGCCGCGCCGACGCCTCCCAACGCGAGCGTGCCCATGCCGCCGACGATCAACGGCGTGTGCCGCGCGCCCAGGTCGGAGCCGTGCCCCATGCGCGGTCGGAAGATCTGCATCAGGTGATGCAAGGTCACCAGCGCGCCCGGCAGCATCGCGGGCAGCGCGATTTCCACCACCATCACCCGGTTCAGGGTCGAGGTGGTCAACACCACGATCGCCCCCAACGCCGCCTGCACCAGCCCCAGGCGGAAGATGCTGAACCACCCAAAGTCCTTCTTCATTCGGTCATTCCTCGAGGCCGGCGGGGTCTCCACGGTTGTACGTGGAGACGATTCAAAGTGTCAATTCAAGTTGACACTGTCCGCGACCGACCCGTCGACCGCCTTCTCGGTCAGCGGGGTGGGCGAGGCCGACTGGCGACGCCCCTGGGCACGCTGCCGGGCGAAGCCGCGCGGGTCCATGAACTCGTCGGCGGGCTCGGCGCTGGCGGCGGCTTTTCCGGCGGGCGTGCTCTGCTCGGCCCGACGCGCCTCGGCCCGCTTCTGCAATTCAGCCAACTGATCGGGCGAGAGCACCTTGGTGGTGTCGAAGCCGAAGTCGACGTCCTTCTGGCCGCGGTAATTGATTCGGCCCAGGTCGTAGAAGCGCCGCTCCATCGACGACCTCAGGAAGGCCTTCAAGCAGCCCATCATGTACTTGCGCTTGAAGGAGTCCGTGATCCACGGGTAGCTCAAGAAGCTCTTGCGCAGGTAGAAGCGCTTGTAGTTGTTCATCACGCCGTTGAGCACCTCGCTGCGGCTCATGGCCTCGGGCTTCATGATCGGCGTGACGAAGTTGTACTTGGCGAAGTCGCGCACCTCGACCTTGTCGCCCAGGTCGCTGAAGAGGTCCGAGAAGGGCCAGGGCGTGTACATGTTCCAGTTCACCATGTCGGCGCCCCAGTCCAGCGCCCACTCGTAGGTGTCTTCGATGCTCTGCCTGGTCTCGTTCTCGAGCCCGATGATGAACTGCGCCTCGGCCACCATGCCGGCGTTGCGAATCAACTGAATCGCCTTCTTGTTCTGGGCGATGGTCGTTTCCTTGCGGAAGCGCTCGAGGCTGAGCTGCGCCGAGGCCTCGGTGCCCAGCGAGATGTGGACGAGGCCCGCCTTCCGGTAGAACGGAAGCATGTCTTCGTCGCGCAGAATGTCGGTGACGCGGGTGTTGATGCCCCACTTCACGTCGAGCTTGCGGTCGATGAGCTCCTGACACAGCTCGATGAACTTCACCCGGTTGATGGTCGGTTCCTCGTCCGCGAGGATGAAGAAGCCCACCTGGTGGTCCTTCACCAGCGTCTCGATCTCGTCGACGAAGTTCTTCGGCGTGCGCGTGCGGTAGCTGCGCCAGAACTTCCACTGCGAACAGAACGAGCAGGTGAAGGGGCAGCCGCGCGCGAAGTTGGGAATGGCGACCCGAACGCCGAGCGGAATGTACTGGTACTTGTCCCACTCCAGAATGCTCCAGTCGGGCGCGAGCGCGTCGAGGTTCTTGATCGGCTCGTTGGCCGGCGTGGCCACCAGCTCGTCACCGTCGCGGAAGGCCAGGCCCTTGATCGATCGGCGCTCGGCCGCGTACGTGCCCGCGTCGATCGCGCGCACCAGGTTCACCAGCACTTCTTCGCCTTCTCCGCGCACGATCACGTCGAGGTCGGGCGTCTCGCGCAGCACCTGCTTGTACATGAAGGTGGCGTGAATGCCGCCCAGCACCGTGACGGCTTTGGGGAACACCTTGCGGGCCAGCGCGATGGTGGACTCGGCCTTGTAGATGCTGGGGGTGATCGACGTGCAGCCGATCACGTCGGGCGTGGGCGAGGCGCGCAGTTGCGCCTCGAGCGCCGCGTCGTCCAGGTGGTTGGTCATCGCGTCGATGAACTGCACGTCGGCGTAGCCGGCCTTCTTCAGCGCGCCGACCAGGTACGCCACCCACGCGGGCGGCCAGTTGCCGGCGATTTCCGCACCGCCAGAGTGGTAGTTCGGGTGCAGCAGCAGAATGCGCATGGCGTCGTCCTCGGGGAAATGGGGAAGGGTGGGCGGCGGGTCAGGGGGAAAGTTCGAAACGACAGTCGGGGGCGCCGGCGCCACGGCAGCAACGCTCGCGCACGTGCACGCCGGGAGCCGCCAGCGAGAGCAGCCCTTCGAAGGCCGCCTCGTAATAGCTGCACGACAGGCCCTGCGGTCGGGCGCGCGCGGTGGGGCTGCCGTCGAGCACCAGGGTGCGGCCCTCGACGCGGAAGGTGCCCGAGCCCGCGAAGGTCCACGCGTGCTTGCCGACCGCCCAGAGCAGCAGCGGCAGTGACACCGCTCGCGGCAACAGCCGCAGCACCACCTTCGCGGGTGCAGGAATGCGGTTGGCGCGCACGTAGTCGGCGGTCAGCGAGCCCGACCAGCGCAGCACCGCTTCGGCCTGGCCTTCGGGCAGCTCTTCCCGCACCGCGCGCACCAACGTCATGAACCACGCCTCGGGCACCATCGCCGTGGGGGCCGCGTCGGGCAGCCCGCTCGAGGCCCAGATGCGCTCGCGCTTGCCCACCGTCAGCTCGTCCAACGCCCGCAGCGTTTGCGTGATCGAATTGGGTCCAATGCGGCCCGGCGCAGACCCTGCGTACGGGGCTTGATGTAAACCTGCCTTGACACTCGAAGCTGTCATCTCCAGTATACGGCTTTGCAACAGTTGGTCCGGGCCCACGACGAGGGGAGTCTTCGCGATGAACATGTCAGCGCTCCTGAGAACGGTGATCACCAGCGCCTTCGTCTTGTTCATGCTCGCCTCGGCGCATCTGCTGATGGTGCTCATCAACGCCGGCGAGCTGGCGGTCGAGGGCGCCCCGAAGCCCGGGCTCGTCGCGCGCATGTTCACCGATCAGCCCATCGAGGCCGAACTGCAGAAGGCCATGCTCAAGGCCCGCACACCCGAGGCCCGCAACGCGCTGTTGAGTGCGCTCGCCACGGTGAGAGCCGGCCAGCCGCTCGAACTGCACACGCTGCCGGTCAGCCCCTTCATCGGCTGGGCGGCCACCGGCCTGGTGATGCTGGGCCTGGCGATGGTGTGGTGGACCTCGCGGCTCAAGAGCGACGCCGCGCAGTCGATCGTCGGCATCTTCGGCGGCAACCTCATCTGGACCGGTGGCGTCGAGTACGGCCTCACGCTCGCCGCGCGCACGCTGGGCATCGGCAAGACCGTCGGGGTGGTCAACGGGCAGGTGTTCGCGGTCTACGGCGAATACGTGCTGCTCAAGTACACCTGGGGCGTGATGGCGCTGGTCATCGGCTACCTGGTGTTCCTCGAGTCGTCGCGCTGCGACATCTTCCTCTGGCTGCGCGAGCGCCTGCCGATGATGCGCGGGCCCAACGCCAGCGGCCGCATCGACAACTACGGGCCTCGCAGCGCGTTCCAGTTCGCCACCACGGTCTGGGGCTTCTACCTGCTGCTGCTCTGGGCGTACGACGAGCAGCTCTTCGGCGTGCACGGGTTCTTCACCCGCGCCGTGCTCGTGCTCTCGCTGGGCGGCGCGTTCTACTGCGCGTGGCGGTTGCACCAGCACACCGGCTGGGGCAGCTCGATTCGCTACGCGGTGGGCGCGATGATCGTGGCCTGGACGCCGGTCGAGATTCTCGGCAAGTGGGGCTGGCTGCGAGAGCCCTGGTTGATGCTGCAGCCCGAATCACTCGTCGTCTTCTTCGGCGGGCTGGCGCTGGGCACCTGGTGGCTGTGGCGCGCGCAGCGTCGCACGCCGTCGGTGCAGCCCTTCGGCGCGGGCTCCAGCGTCGCGACCTGAAAAACCGCGCTCCCGAATCGCTCTTCGTTGTATCTGGTGGCTCATGGCGCTGTTTCCCTTCTCGGCGATCGTCGGTCAGGACGAGCTCAAGCTGGCCCTCGAGATCGCGGTCGTCGACCCCGGCGTCGGTGGCGTGTTGGTCTTCGGTGATCGCGGTACCGGCAAGTCGACCGCCGTGCGCGCGCTCGCCGGGCTGTTGCCGAAGATGAAGGTGGTGGTCGGCTGCGAATACCAGTGCGACCCCACCAGCGATCGTGCGCAGTGCCCGTCGTGCCGCGCGATGACGGGAACGCCGCAGGTGGCCGAGGTCTCGGTGCCGGTGGTCGACCTGCCGCTGGGCGCCACCGAAGATCGCGTGGTGGGGGCGCTCGATCTCGAGGCGGCGCTGACTCGCGGCGAGCGCTCGTTCTCACCCGGCCTGCTGGCTCGCGCCAACCGCGGCTTCCTCTACATCGACGAAGTGAACCTGCTGCCCGATCACGTGGTCGACCTGCTGCTCGACGTCGCCGCCTCGGGTGAGAACGTGGTCGAACGCGAGGGCATCAGCGTTCGGCACCCGGCGCGCTTCGTGCTCATCGGCAGCGGGAACCCCGAAGAGGGCGAATTGCGGCCGCAGTTGCTCGACCGGTTCGGGCTCTCGCTCGAAGTGCGGACCCCCGGTGACCTGCCCACGCGGGTCGAGGTGGTCAAGCGCCGCGCCGCCTTCGAGCGCGAGAGCGGGGCCTTCCTCGAGAAGTGGGCCAGCGCCGAGACCGCGCTCACCACCAAGCTGGAAGACGGTCGCCGCCGACTGCGCGAAGTGCAGGTGCCCGACGCCGCCATCGAGCGCGCCGCCACCCTGTGCATCGCGCTGGGCACCGACGGCCTGCGCGGCGAGCTGACCCTGGTGCGCGCGGCCCGGGCGGCAGCGGCGCTCGAGGGCGAACTGCAGGTCACCGATCGCCACCTGGCGCGCGTGGCGCCGCTGGCGCTGCGACATCGCCTGCGCCGCAACGTGCTCGACGAAGTCGGCTCGACGGTGCGGGTGGAACGCGCGATGGCCGAGGTCTTCCCTCCATGACCGCCGACGCGCTCGAGGCCGAGGCGCGGTGGTGCGACGCGGTCACGGCGATCGAGCTGCTCGGAGTCGGCCCCACCCAGGTGGGCGGCGTGCTGGTGCGCGGGTGGCCGGGGCCGGTACGCGACCGCTTGCTCGACTGGGTGCGCATGGTCTGCCTGCCGCCCCTGGTGAAGGTGCCGGTGCACATCACCGACGATCGCCTGCTCGGTGGGCTGGCGCTGGCCGCGACCCTCGAGACCGGTCGGGTGGTGCTCGAGCGCGGCGTGCTGGCCCAGGCCGACGGCGGGGTGGTGCTGGTTCCCATGGCCGAACGGCTCGAGGCCAACGTGGTCGGGCACCTGTGCGCGGCGCTCGATCGCCACGAACTGTCGCTCGAGCGTGACGGCTTCACCGGGGTGACGCCTTGCCGCATCGGGGTGGTGGCGCTCGACGAAGGGATCGACGACGAGCGCGCGGCGTCCGCGCTCGCTGACCGCCTGGGCCTGCACGTCGACCTGCAACCGTTGCCGCCGCGCTCGACGCCGCCGCTCCTTCCCGACGTCGACAAGGTGAGGGCCGCGCGTGCCCGGCTCGAGTCGACCTCCGTCCCCGATTCGCTGGTCACGGCGCTGTGCGAGGCCGCGGTGCAACTGGGGGTCGACTCGCTGCGCGCCACCGTGCTGGCCGTCGCCGTGGCCCGCGCGCACGCGGCGCTGTGCGGTCGAGCGATCGCGAACGACGACGACGCGGCGATGGCCGCGAGGTTGGTGCTGGGCCCGCGCGCCACTCGGTTTCCCGAGACCGAGCAGGCCCCCGCGCCGCCCGAGCCTTCCGACGAGCCAGCCCCCGAGCAGCCGCCTCTGCCGGAAGATCGGGCCGATGATCAGCCGCCACCCGACGGCGACCCCGACGAAGGCGACCTCGACGCGGCGCTGACCGAGCTGGTGATCGCCGCGGCCAGGAGCGCCATTCCCGACGGCGTGCTCGATCTGGTCACCGCCGGCCGCAGCGTGCAACGCGGTCCGCGCAGCGCCGGTCGCTCGGGCGCGCTCAAGGCCTCGACGAGCGGCGGGCGGCCCTCGGGCACGCGGGCTGCGGTGCCGCAGCCCGGTGAGCGGCTCAACGTGATCGAGACCCTGCGCGCGGCTGCGCCCTGGCAGCGGCTGCGCCGTCGCGCGGCCTCCAGTCGCGTCGAGGTCCGTCGCGACGATCTGCGGGTGACCCGCTTCGCCCAGCGTACCGAGAGCCTGGTCATCTTCTGCGTCGACGCCTCGGGCTCGGCGGCCCTGCAGCGTCTGGCCGAAGCGAAGGGCGCGGTCGAGCAGGTGCTGGGCGACTGCTACGTGCGCCGCGATCACGTGGCGTTGATCGCCTTCCGGGGAACTCACGCCGATCTCCTCTTGCCTCCGACCCGCTCGTTGGTGCGGGTGCGGCGCTGTCTGGCCGACCTCGCTGGCGGAGGTGCCACGCCGATCGCCGCCGGCGTCGACGCGGCGCTCGCCCTGGCGCTCGAAGCGCGCAAACGCGGCCGCTCGCCCCTGGTGGTGATGATGACCGACGGGCGCGCGAACGTCGGTCGCGACGGAACGCGCGGACCAGCAGGGCAGGGCGACGCGTTGGCCAGCGCCCGCTCGCTGCGCGCACACCAGGTGCGATCGCTCTTCATCGACACCGCGCCGCGGCCCCGACCTCAGGCTCGCGAGCTGGCCCGGGAAATGGGGGCCACGTACCTGCCTCTGCCACACCTCGACCCGCGCGTGGTCTCTTCGCAGGTGCAGGCGCTGACCCAGGCCGGCCCGTGATTTCGCCCGCGGTGCGCGCGGAGCAGGTCGAGGTCGGTGGCGTGCGCTGGCACGTGAAGCAACGGCCCCTGGCCCGCGAGGTGGCTGAGGGGCCGAAGCGAAGCTCCCCGGGTGGCGACGCCGATGCGGCGCCGGAGGAGCCGAGTTCGCCGGCCAGTGACGCCGTTGCGCAGAAGAAGCGAACGGCCTCCGCTGAAGACTCCGCGGCGGTTCGCCAGCCCAGCGCCCTGCGTGGCGACACCGTCGGGCAGAGGACGCAGCGAAGCGCCGCGCGCCGGCCGCCGGGCACCGAACCCACCGCGGTGCTGGTGCACGGCAGCGGAAGCTCGGCCGACTCCTTCGAGCTGCTCGCGCCGCTGTTGGCCCGTCGCTTCCGCGTGATCTCGTTCGACCTGCCCGGCCACGCGCGAACTCGCGTGCCTGCTGGCTACACGCCCGACCTCGCGCAGCTCGCCGACTCGGTCCACGCGCTGCTCGTTCACCTGGACTGCCAGCCTTCTCTGGTCGTCGGTCACTCGGCCGGCGCGGCGGTGCTCGCTCGGCTCACGCTCGACGGCCGCGTCGAGCCCTCGTTGCTCGCTGGCCTCGGTGCCGCGCTCGCGCCCTTCGAGGGCCTCGCGGGGCTGATGTTGCCCGCGGCCGCGCGGGTGCTGGCCCAGCCCGGCGTGGCCGCGCTGCTCTCTTCCAGCGTCGACGGCGCACTGGTCGATCGCCTGCTGCGCGGTGTGGGCTCGCGCCTGGGCGCTGACGGGCGCGAGCACTACCATCGCCTCGCGAAGTCCGACGCGCACCTCGCCGGCGTGTTGGCCATGTTCGCCAACTGGAACCTCGACGAGCTCGCGGCCCAACTGCCTGGGCTGAAGTCGCCCCTGTTGTTGATCGCCGGTGCGCTCGACCGCGCAGTGCCGCTGGCCCAGCTTCGTCGGGTCGCGGGCCGGGTGCCCGGTGCCTCGCTCGAGGTCATCGCCGGGGCCGGTCATCTGATGCACGAAGAACGCCCGCGCGAGGTGGCCCGGCTCATCTTCGACCACCTGGACCGTGGTTCCGTGACGCACGGGTGACCCGGACCGGGCCTGATTGTGTCAACTTGCGTGTACACATTGACTGTCAACGCGGTCTGACACATCATGCGCGCGCCGCTGCACAGCCCGGGAAGGGGAATACGTGAGCAAGACACTCGAAGAAGCGCTGGGAGCCGCCCTCAAGCGGGCCGAAGCCGGTGCACCTCAGAAGCTTGCGCATGCGCTGCAGTACGCGGTGTTCCCCGGTGGCGCCCGTGTTCGACCGCGCCTCTGTCTGGCGGTGGCGCAGGCCTGTGGCGATTCGGCTCCCGAGCTCTCGGTGGCCTCGGCCGCGGCGCTCGAGCTGTTGCACTGTGCGTCGCTGGTGCACGATGACCTTCCCTGTTTCGACAACGCCGCCGTGCGCCGGGGCAAGCCCAGCGTGCATCGCGCCTTCGGTGAGCCGGTGGCGTTGCTGGCCGGCGATGCGATGATCGTGCTGGCCTTCGAGCTGCTCGGTCGCGCTGGCGCCACCAACCCCTCGCGGCTGCCGGCGCTCACCGTCACCCTGGCCCAGGCCGTCGGCTCGCCCTTCGGCATCGTCGCCGGTCAGGCGTGGGAAGCCGAGGCTTCGGTGCCCATCGACACCTACCACCAGACCAAGACCGGCTCGCTCTTCACCGCGGCCACCATGATGGGGGCCCTGGCCGCTGGAGAAGACCCGCTGCCCTGGCGCACCATGGGCGAGAAGCTGGGCGCGGCCTACCAGGTGGCTGACGACCTGCTCGACTGCGTCGCGACCGTGGCCGAGGCCGGCAAGCCCACCCGACGCGACGTGGCGCTCGACCGCCCCAATGCCGTCTCGCGCCTGGGGGTCGAAGGTGCCGTCTCGCGGCTCGAGCGGCTGGTCGGTGAAGCCGTCGAATCGGTCCCCGAATGCCCGGGCCGCCAGGGCCTGCGCAACCTGGTGATGCAGATCGCCGATCGCCTGGTCCCTGAGTCGCTCCGAGCTGCCTGAACCCAAACCACCGTTCTTCCACCGCTTCAGTCCCGAGTTGTGGTTTTGACTGTAAAACCAAGTTGACACTGTGATAGGTCAGCCGAGCTTGACACTTCTGAGCACCACCGCCGTCGTCTTCAGTGGCCCCGAACAGCTCGAGCTGCGTCGGCTTCCGTTGATCGCGCCCGAGGCCGAGCACGTGGTGGTGCAGACCGAGTTCAGCGGCATCAGCACCGGGACCGAGCGGCTGTTGTGGACCGGGAAGATGCCTCCGTTCCCCGGGCTGGGGTACCCGCTGGTGCCCGGCTACGAGACGGTCGCGCGCGTGCTGGAAGCCTCGCCCGGCTCGGTGTTGAAGGTGGGCGATCAGGTCTTCGTGCCCGGTGCCAGTTGTTTTGGCGACGTGCGCGGGCTGTTCGGCGGCGCGGCCTCGCGGCTGGTGGTGCCGACCTCACGAGTGACCCGGTTGGACGCCGACCTGGGCGAGCAGGGCGTGCTGTTGGCGCTGGCCGCGACCGCGCAGCACGCGCTGTCCAATGGCTCGGCGGCCGAGCTGATCATCGGCCACGGCGTGCTGGGCCGATTGCTGGCGCGGCTGTCGGTGGCCGTCGGCGGCGACCCCATGGTGTGGGAACTCAACCCCGCGCGCGCTTCGGGCGCCCTGGGCTACCGCGTCTCGACGCCCGAGGCCGACCCGCGCAAGGACTACCGCGGCATCTACGACGTGAGTGGCGATGCCAACATCATCGACTCGCTCGTCATGCGGCTGGGGCGCGGCGGCGAGATCGTGTTGGCCGGCTTCTATGATCGGCTCTCGTTCTCGTTCGCGCCTGCGTTCATGAAGGAAGCCCGCCTGCGCATCGCTGCCGAATGGCAGCCCGCCGATCTGGCGCGGGTGCTCGAGCTGCTGCGCGCGCGCAAGCTGAGCCTCGACGGGCTCATCACCCATCGGCGCCAGTTCGACCAGGCCGCCGACGCCTACCACACCGCCTTCACCGACCCTGCCTGTCTCAAGATGCTGCTCGATTGGAGAACTGCCTCATGACCGTGTCCCGCGCCGACGTGTTGAACAAGATGACGACGCAGTTGCGTGCCGAAGCAGCGATCGAACCGGCGCTGCCGGTGACGACGGCGCCCACCAAGGAAACGCAGATCATCGCCATCTACGGCAAGGGCGGCATCGGCAAGAGCTTCACGCTCGCCAACCTGAGCTACATGATGGCGCAGCAGGGCAAGAAGGTGCTGCTGATCGGCTGCGACCCGAAGAGCGACACCACCTCGCTGCTCTTCGGCGGCCGCGCCTGCCCCACCATCATCAACACCTCAGGCAAGAAGAAGCTGTCGGGTGAGGAGATCAGCATCAGCGACGTGTGCTTCAAGCGCGATGGTGTCTTCGCCATGGAGCTCGGCGGCCCGGAGGTCGGTCGCGGCTGCGGCGGGCGCGGCATCATCCACGGCTTCGAGCTGCTCGAGAAGCTCGGCTTCCACGAGTGGGGCTTCGACTACGTGCTGCTCGACTTCCTCGGCGACGTGG
>CAIWFK010000801.1 GCA_903911905.1 uncultured Myxococcales bacterium | reverse complement strand
CGAATCCAGGGACTTGCCCTTGGTCTCGTTGGCGAACTGGTAGGCGATGCCGCTCGTGTCGTAGCCGCGCCCGGTGAGGCGGCCCTCAGTGCGCTGGACGCACGACTCGGGGAAGGGCGCCGACAGCGCCGCGTAGAGCCTCTTCTTCTGGTTCTCGTCCATGGTGGTTGTGCTCCGTGCTGAGTGGAAACGACGAAGCCCCCGCCCCGGACCATTCCGGGGCGAGGGCTCGTCGGTGATGCGTGCTGCGGTTGAGCTAGGTCTTCAGCCCCACACGTCGGGCATGGGGATGCCCTTCGGCTTCTCGGGACGCGAGGCGCAGTACAGGTCGATCGCGGCGAGGAGCAGGTGAATGGAGAGGCGGATAATCGGCTTCCAGTTCATGGCGTTGTTCCTCACGCAGCGAATTGGAGGCCAGCCTCGTCAGCGATGGCGGCGAAGGCTTGCCGCTTGAGGTCAGCGCCAGCGCCGAACCAGATGGACTCGAGGCGGGCAGAGCGCTCGTCGGTTCCGTTGGTGCGCCGCACGTTGCGATGGTGGTCCACCTGCTCGGTGAATGCCTGCCAGGCGCCCCACGCAGTGCCGCGGATGCCGTCGAGCCCCAGCCCGTCGTACGAGAACAGGCGGTTCACGTTGTCCCGGGCCGCCTCGACCTTCGGGTGCGGTTTGCCATCGTCGACGAGGGGGAGGACGCGGTCGAGCGTCGCCCTGAGCTGCCGGTCGGTGAACTTCGTCGATGAGAGCACGTTCGCGTACTCCTCGAACCGCTCGTAGCTCTGAGAGAGGCGGCGGAAGCCGTCGGCCGCATCTGCGAGTCGGGCCTGCGCCGAGCGGGTGTGCCTGATCGACCAGCGCGCCTGGGCCTCGCCGTGGAGTGCGCCGGTGAGGGTGTTCTGACAGACGACGCGCACCGGCGTGTCCATCAAGACGATCGGCGACGAGCCGTCGTGCGTAGAAGTGGCGAGGACGTACGGGTGCACGACGGACTTGTCGCCTCGGACGCGGATGGGCTTCGGCAACTGGGCGAGCATCCAGAAGCGTGAGCCGCTTGCTCCGAGCAACCCGGCGGTGTGGAAAATGGCGCCGACGCCGTTGGCCGCCTCGACGAGCGTGCGGGCGATCTCTTCGGCCTGAACGATTTCGTACCGCTCGCTGACTGCGGCCAGAACTGCACCCGTGTCGCCGCGGACGAGGGCCCGGAGACCGGGCACCGGCGTGATGCTGCCGGGAACATGAAGCGGGGCGGCGGCCACGCGGTAGAAGCCCGCCGCTTCGACCATCTCGTCGATGGTGGCGTTCTTGGGGAGACGTCGGCCGATGCCATGCCAGGGCGTCTCGCCGACGAACATCATGCTGTCCTTGTGGATTTCGTGAGCCATGAGGGCCTTCTCTGCGCTTGAGCGCGTTGGTGGTGATGGCCACAGCCATCGGGTGATGACCATGGGACGCGACGGGCATTGACCCGCGCACGGGGACGACGACACCGGTGCCGGGGGCGGCACGCGATGATGAGCAGCGGG
>CAIWFK010000800.1 GCA_903911905.1 uncultured Myxococcales bacterium | reverse complement strand
TACGACGCCAGCCGCAAGCTGATTCTCAAGGGCGTCGACGGGGTGGTCTTCGTGGCCGACTCGCAGGTCGAGCGCATGGAGGCCAACATCGAGTCGATGGACAACCTGCGCGTGAACCTGGCCGAGCAGGGCTACGACCTGAACAAGGTGCCCTTCGTCATTCAGTACAACAAGCGAGACCTGCCCAACGCGGTCTCGGTGGAAGAGCTGCGCAAGGTGCTCAACCCGCGCAACGTGCCCGACTGGCAGGCCGTCGCGCCGACCGGCGTGGGCGTGTTCGACACCCTCAAGGCCGTCGCCAAGCTGGTGCTCGGCGAGCTGAAGAAGGGCGGGCAGTAATGCAGGTTCGTCGGTGGCTTCTGGCACTCTCGGTGGGGGTCACGGGTGCGGTGTTCGCGCAGGCTCCGACGACGCCTCCCGCGGCTGGAACGACCACGGCTCCAGCCGGGGCGGGCACCACCACGACCACCACGGTCGCGCCGGGGCCTGCCGCGGCCAGCGCCGACGCGCAGACCGCCGACGAAGCCTTCATCACCCGGGTCAAGACGCTCGAAGAGCAGGTGACCGACCTGAAGGAAAAGATCATCCGCACCAAGTCGCGCCTGCTGCTGCTGCAGGAAACGGTGCTCGGCGGTGACCTGTCGAGCGGCGCCCGCGCGGTGATCTTCCACCGCAACGAAATGGGCTCGCAGTTCATTCTCGAGTCCGTCGCCTACGCGCTCGACGGCGCCCCCATCTTCACCAAGGTCGACGCCCAGGGTGACCTCGACAAGCGCGAAGAGTTCGAGATCTTCAACGGCCGCATCGTGCCAGGCAACCACCAGATCGCGGTGCGCATGGTGTACCGCGGCCACGGCTACGGCATCTTCAGCTACCTCGAGGGCTACAAGTTCAAGCTGCAGTCGAACCAGACCTTCACCGCCGAGGCGGGCAAGGTCACGACGATGAAGGTCGTGGGCTTCGAGAAGGGCGGCATCACCGCCGACATCAAGGACAAGCCCGCGATTCGCTACGACATCACCACCACGAAGGATCAGGCCGCTGCACGGGGTGACCAGGCCGGTACGCCCCCCGCCGCTGCGCCCGAGCCGGCCAAATAGGCTGCGGGGGAGTGGTCGTTTCACTCCGCTTCTGGAAACCAAGGGTTCATGACACGCGCGACACGCAGGGGGGTGGTGGCGATCGTTCTGCTGGCGCTCAGCGCGCACGCGGCCGACCGTCGGCCCACGCCCGCCGAGCTCGCCACCCAGGTCGAAGACCTGGCCAAGGCCATCGAGAACGCGCGCAACAACATCACCCTGGTCGAGAACCAGTACACGCTGCGGGAAGAGACCAGCGACGCGGCGGCCCGCGAGCAGCGCTTCTCGTCGGGTGAACTGCAGTACCTGTTGGGCGAATACGCGACCGCGGCGGTGCTCTGCTACGACCTGGTGGCGAACGTCGACTTCCAGAGTTCGCCTCGCTACGCCGATGCCCTCTGGTACCTGAGCGATTCGCTCTACAAGCAGAAGAACTACCTGGGTGCGCGGTTGTACCTGCGGCAGTTGCTGGGTCTGCGGGCCGGGCACTACCGCGAGGGCCTCACCGAGTACCTGGAAATCGCCGGGCGCATCAACGAGTTCACCGGCATCGACGAGTACATCAACCAGGCGCGTGGCCTGTCGGGCGGCGCGCTGCCCCCCGAGTTGACCTACGTGTACGCGAAGTGGCTCTTCCGCCGGCAGGACCTGCCGCTCGAAGAACGGGTCAGCCGCAGCCAGCAGATCTTCGCCACCATCGCCGCCGACCCCAGCGGCCCCTACCATTCGCAGTCGGCGTACTTCATCGGCGTGGGGTCGGTGCGCATCAAGGCGTGGGACAAGGCGGTCGAGCAGTTCAAGGCCGTCACCGCGCTCCCGGTGCGCGACGAGAAGGACAAGCAGGTCGCCGAGCTGGCCGAGCTGTCGATGGGCCGGGTGTACTTCGAGATGGGCAAGTACGACGAGGCCATCGACCACTACGCCCGCATCGGGCAGCAGTCGTCGAACTTCCCCGACTCGCTCTACGAAATCGCCTGGGCCTACGTGCGCAAGGGCGAACTGGTGAAGGCCAACAACGCCACCGAGGTGTTGCTCGAAGTCGCGGCCGACTCGGTGCTCGCGCCCGAAGCGCAGATTCTTCAGGGCACGCTGTTGCAGAAGCTGCAGAAGTACGACGACGCGATCAAGACCTACGACGACGTGATCAACGAGTACACGCCGACGCGCGACGACATCGAGGCCCGGCTCAACGCCAGCAGCGACCCGGTGAAGTACTTCGAAGAATTGCTTTCCCGCAACGACAAGACGCTCGACGTCACCTCGCTGCTGCCGCCCAAGGCGCTCAAGTGGGCCAGCACCCGGCAGGACGTGGCCGATGCCCAGGAAATCACCGGCGCGCTCGACGCCAGCCGCAAGGGCATCGCCGATTCGCGCGCCATCGCCGACCGCATCTTGAAGTCGCTCGACGAGCGCGGGCTCGAGAGCTTCCCCGTGCTGCAGGAAGGGTACACGCGCGCCGACGCGGTCGACACGCAGATCACCCGGGCCGAAGAAGGGCTGACCCGCATTCAGGCCTCGCTGGTGGGCTCGGCGCTGTCGACCGAGCAGACCGCCCAGCTCGAGGAACTCAAGAAGCAGGCGACCACGCTCAAGCACCGCATCGACACCCTGCCCACCACCAGTGACGAGATTCGGGCCCGCCGCGAACGCATTCAGGGGCAGATCGACGCGCTCGACCGCCAGGCGTTCCAGTTGGGCATCGAAATGCAGTCGCAGGCCGCGCAACTGACCGCCATTCGCAAGTACGTCGACGACACCCGCAGCCAGCGCAAGAGCTCGCCTGACGACGAGAAGGCCTTCCTCGAGAAGGTCACGCTCGAGCAGCGCGCGATCGACGCC
>CAIWFK010000799.1 GCA_903911905.1 uncultured Myxococcales bacterium | reverse complement strand
GGCCGACCTGGCCGACGCCGCGCGCGTGCCGACCGACGAGGCCATGCGCACCTGCGGCGCGCTCCTTTCCGAGGGCGCCATCGTTCGGCGCGGCCTCAAGTACTTCGTTGCCTGACGAGAGGGACCTTCCGTGATGGAACCACTGCGCTACAGCCCACGAGAGACCGCTGATCTGTTGGGCATTCAGCTCAAGGCCCTGGTCGGCGCCCTGAAGAAGGACCAGTACTCGCCCGAGGACGTGTGGGAACTGCGCGGCAAGCTGCAGCTCGAGCCGCCCTCGGTCGGCACGCGCAAGCAGCTCTTCCTCAACTTCAAGGGCGGCACCGGCAAGACCTCGCTGTCGACCAGCTACGCGTGGCGGCTGGCCGAAATGGGGTACGGCGTGCTGCTGGTCGACCTCGACTCGCAGGGCCACGCCACCAAGTGCCTGGGCTTCGAGGGCGAAGACTTCCAGCGAACGTTGCTCGACGTGCTGGTGAAGAAGACGCCCATCTCACAGGTCATTCAGAAGTCGCACCTGCCCAACCTCGAGTTCATTCCCTCGAACCTGACCATGTCGACGGTCGACCTCGCGCTGATGCCGATGGCCGGCCGCGAGTTCAAGCTCAAGAACGCGCTCAAGGAAGTCGAAGCGCACTACGACTTCATCATCTTCGATGCGCCGCCCTCGTTCGGCCTGCTGAACCTGAACGCGCTGATGGCGGCCGACGACCTGCTCGTACCGGTGCTCGCGGACTTCCTCTCGTTCCACGGGCTCAAGCTGCTCTTCGAGACCGTGCAGTCGCTCGAAGACGACCTCGGCCACGTGCTCGACCATGTGTTCATCGTGGTCAACAGCTACAACGCGACCTTCAAGCTCTCGAAGGAAGCGCTCTCGGCCCTGCAGGAACACTACCCCGAATACCTGATGCCGCAGGTGGTGCGGCAGTGTACGCGGTTCGCCCAGGCCTCGAGCGAGGGCATGCCCATCTTCCGCTTCGACCGCGACTCCAAGGGTGCGGGCGACGTGCAGGTGTTGATCGACGAAGTGCTCAAGCGGCTCGCCGCCTCTGCGCAGAAGAAGAGCGCGGCTCAGGCGAAGAGCGCGTGACGTGTCCGATGAAAAAGGGAGGCAGCTGATGAAGAAGGCATTCGATGCAAACGTGTCGCGGGCCCGCCCGCGCTTGAGGTTGGGCGCGTTGGTGACCGACTCGGCCGTCGAACAGACCGTCGCGCCAGCCGTCGACGTCGAGGCCATCGCCGCGCAGGTCGCGCGAGAGCACGTGCCTTCCGCGCCCGAAGCGCGGCCCACGCCCGACCTCACCAGCGCCTTCAAGGCCCGCGTCGCCGTGCGCAGCGAGCGCGTCACCGCGGCCCGCGCCATCGAGCAGGCGCTCGCCGCGCCCGCCCCGGCCCCCGTTTCAGCTCCAGCTCCCGCCCAGGTCGTCGCGCACGCCGAACCGCCTCCGGCGGTGGTCGAAGTGCAGACCGCGCCCTCGCCTGCCCCGGCGCCCGAGCAGTTCGACCCGCTCGAGCGGCGCGAACGCCTGAAGGACCGGTTGCGCGCGGTGCGCGAGAACCCGCGCCCCGAGCCGTTGCCCGACACGGTGGCCGAAGCCGGCGTGCTGGCGGTCGAACGCATCAGCGCGCTGCAGAGCGAGCTGACCCGGGCCCGCGCGGTGAACCTGGCCCTCACCCAGGACCTCGAGGCCGCGCGCCGCCAGGCCGAACGGGCCACCGAAGAGGCCCGCCTGCGCATGGACGAGGCGCGGCGCCTGGCCGGCGAAATGGAGTCGCGCGTCACCCTGCTCAGCGAGCTCGAGCACGAACTGCAGTCGCTCGAAGGCGAGCGCAACGAGGCCCTGCTCGCCCTGCAGGACGCGCGGCAGCGCAACGACGCGGCCGACCAGGAAAAGGCCGCGTTGCAGGAAGCCCTGGCCAAGAAGAACGCCGAGATGAGCGACTGCCTGGCCGAGGAAGAGCGGCTGGCCGGTGAGCTCGAGAGCGCGCAGGAATCGATGAGCTCGCTGCGCCGGGCCTCGGACGTGCTCAAGGGCGAGCGCGACACCCTGGCCCGCCAGGTGTCCGAGCTGACGCGTGAACGCGCCGAGCTGCTCGAGGCCCGCAAGGCGCTCGAAGCGGTGCACCGTGCGCTCTCGAGCGCGGTGATGTGCTGACCTGAAGGGTCCCCGCGCTCGCCCCACCGTCGGTGCGGGCGAGCCGACGCACACCCCGACCTGCTAGACCTGCGGCCATGGGTCCGTCCGTGTTGGTGGTGATGCTGACCGTCGCGCCGCTCCAGGTTCGGGTGCTCGAGCGGGAGCACCCTTCGAGCGTGCGCGTCACGGGCACGGTGAGCTGCGGCGAGGCGACGGTGCCTGGCCCGGTCGAGGTCACCGTCGGTGCGCGCGAGCTGCGGGTGGGCGAGACGACCTGCGCCGAAGTCGTCGTCACCCAGGCGACCGTCACCGTGGGAGACGTGACCCGCACCTACCCGGGCACCCTGCGCCTCTCGCTCGATGGAGCGAGCGTGAGACTGGTCGACGAGCTCGACGTCGAGACCTATCTGCCCTCGGTGGTGGAAGCCGAAGCGGGCGGGCAGAAGCCAGCGGCGCTCGAGGCCCAGGCGGTGGTCAGCCGGACCTTCGCGCTCGCCAGCCGCCGCCGTCATCGCGACTACGACCTGTGTGACCTGTCGCATTGTCAGCTCTTCCGCGGCACGAGCAGCGACGAGGCTTCGCGCGCGGCGGTAGCGAAGACGAAGGGGCAGGTGTTGCTCTCGGGCAGCGTGGCGCTCAAGCCGGTCTACTTCCACGCGTCGTGTGGCGGTCACACCAGCAGCGCGCGCGAGGTCTTCGGTGAAGACTCGGGAGGCCCGGGCGTGAGCGACGCCGAGGCGGGTTCGGTGCGGTGTCACGACGCGCCCGACTTCGCCTGGTCGTTCGTCCTCGAGCGCGCGAAGGCCAGCGAAGCCCTGGGAGGCCGCGACGACGTGCCGGTGGTCGAAGTGCTGCGGCGAGACGAGGGCGGTCGGGTCATCGAGCTCAAGCTCTTCGGCCACCGCATGACGGGCAGCGACTTCCTCTCGCGCGCTGGTCGCGCGTTCGGGTGGCAGGCGCTGCGCAGCGCGAAGTTCCAGGTCGAAGAAGTCGAAGGCGTGGTGCGCTTCACTGGTGCCGGGCGGGGTCACGGCGTGGGGCTGTGTCAGGCCGGCGCGCAGTCGCTCGCCCAGCGCGGGGTGGACGCGAAGGGCATTCTGGCCCGCTATTTTCCAGACGCGCGCCTGGCGGACGTGGCGGGCTTCACCCGCTGATCAGGCGGGAACCCACCTCGACGCACATGCACCTCACTTGCGCGTTGGCGCGAATGGGTGATGATGCGTGCAGCCCTTCGGGGCGACGAAAGGAGGTGGTGCCTTGCAAAGTCACGAACAGGGAACCATCTCCGCGGTGACGCACTGAAAGCCTCATCGCGGAGTGGCCCACAGCTTCGAGGAACCGCCTCTGCCGTCTCGGGAGGCGGTTTTTTTTTCGCCCCGCTTTCAGAACACCCGGACGCCGGCCTCTCGCAGCACCCGCACCACCCGCTGCATGGGCAGGCCCTGAATCGACGTCCGGTCTCCGTCGATGCGCGCAAAGATGGCCTGACCGCGCGCCTCGACCCGGTAGGCTCCGGCGCAGCCTTGCCATTCACCGGTGGCGACGTAGCGGTCGAGCTCGTCGTCGCTCAAGGGCAACACCGTCAACCGCGCCACGTCGACCTCGGTCACCACGAATGCCGGGCCCACCACGCACACGCCAGTGACGATTTCGTGGGTGCGGCCGCGCAGCGACGCCAGTTGGGCCCTGGCCGCCGTGGCGTCGGCCGGTTTGCCCAGCGGGCGACCGTCGAGTGAGACGAGTTGATCAGCCCCGATGACCAGGGCCTGCGACGAGCGGTTGAACACGGCCCGCGCCTTCCGTTCGGCCAGCAACGCCACCGTGTGCTGCACCGGCGTACCGGGTTCGACGTCTTCGTCGACCTGCGGCGCCACCGCCCGGAACGGCACGCCGAGCGAGCCGAGCAGCGCCTGGCGGGCGGGAGAGGTCGAGGCGAGCAACAACTCGCTGTACAGACCGGCGAGGGGCATGCGCGCTACATAGCCCACGCCATGCCCAAGCACGCCATTCACCCGACAGCCATCGTCGAGCCCGGTGCCCTCATCGGCGCGGGCACCCGGGTCTGGGCCTTCGTGCACCTGCTGGCCGGCGCTCGCGTGGGCCGCGACTGCAACCTGGGCGACGGGGTGTTCGTCGAAGGCGGCGCCAGGGTGGGCGACCGGGTGACGGTGAAGAACGGCGTCATGCTGTGGGACCAGGTCACCATCGAGGCCGACGTCTTCATCGGGCCCCACGTGGTGTTCACCAACGACCGCACCCCGCGCGCCGCCTTCAAGAAGCCGCCAGCCCGCTTCGAGCCGACCCGGGTGCGCCGCGGTGCGTCGATTGGTGCCAACGCCACCATCGTCTGTGGCGTCACCCTGGGGCCGTCGTGCTTCGTGGGCGCGGGCTCGGTGGTGGTCGACGACGTGCCGGCCCACGCCCTGGTGGTGGGCAACCCCGCGCGACAGAAGGGCTGGGTGTGCGACTGCGGCGAGACGCTCGACGACGGGCTGGCATGTACGTGTGGGCGCGCCTTCGTAAGGCGAGGTGCGAGGTTGCAGCGTCGGCGATAAGAGGGGTTGAAGGGCCCGGCCAGTCATGAAAGACGGCGGCACGCGTCACAGCAGTCGCGGTCTTGGGGCGTCGTCCAATGGTAGGACATCAGACTTTGACTCTGAGTATCCAGGTTCGAATCCTGGCGCCCCAGCTCGGTCGTCCCCGTTCGTCAGCCAGCCTGACGTAGACGGCGGTTGGCAGCCCCGAAGTTCCCGCTAGAATCACCCGACGGAGCCGTTGCAGGCCCGGGGGAGCAGCACATGAAGGAGCTGCAGCTCATCGCCGTAGGTGACATCACGGTCCAGTTCCTCAAGGAGCTGGAGGCACCGATCCATCAGGTGCTCGGCGTGGTGGCAGGACCAGGCAAGCTCCACATGGCGATGCCGGCCTTCGCCTTCAACAAGGACCGCGCGCAGTACCACACCACGTCCATCATGCGGCGGTTGCTCACGCTCAAGGAAACGGGCGTGCCGCTGGTGCTGGGCGTCGCCGACGTCGACCTCTTCCAGCCCGACAGCAACTTCGTCTACGGCGAAGCCGACCGCGAGGCGCACGTGGGCGTGATGTCCATCTTCCGGCTCAAGGGCGAAGGCGAGGCGTGGAAGCGGCGCGCCTTCGTCGAGGCCGTGCACCAGGCGGGGCACCTGGTGGGCCTGTCGTTCTGCGAAGACGCGCGCTGCGCGATGTACCTGGCGACCACCATCACCGACGCCGACCGCCGCCAACTGCATCTGTGCAACAACTGCCGCAACGAGCTGACCAAGCTGCGCCGCTAGGCGAGCAAACTCGCGCTCGCCCGGGCACGGGGCTAAACCCATGCTCGTGCGCCGACCCGTTCGCGACGAGCTTTCACCCGGCATGACCCTGCGTCGAACCACCAGCATGGAGCAGCTGGTCCGGGCTTCGGCCGATCGCCGCGCGCAGGTCTCGCTGCACCTCAAGATTCTGGTCGGCTACCTGGTGCTGGGCACCACCCTGGTGGCGCTCTTCTACCTGGGCAGCGCGTGGGACTGGCAGTTGAAGATTCTCTCGGCGGCGCTGGTGACCTTCGCGCTCGCGGCCCTGCTGCCGTTGCTGCTGCTGCGGGTCGGCCGGGTACGGGTGCTCTCGCTGACCGCGCTCGAAATCTCGCGCGGAGACCTCTCGCGCACCGTGCAGTTCGACGCCTCGAACCCGCGTGACGACATCGACGAGCTGGGCGTGGCCATCGCCGACATGCAGGGCAACCTGCGCGAGCTGGTCTCGTCCATTCAGCACACCGCCGAATCGGTCGCCGACAGCGCCACCGCCCTGGGCGCCAACGCCGCGGGACTCAACGCCCAGGCCAGCGAGGTCGGCGAATCGATGAAGCGCATCGCCGCGGGCGCCGAAAGCCAGTCGGGGCTGGTCGGCCGGGCGTCACGCACCATCACCGACATGGCCCAGGCCATCGAACGCACCTCGCACGTGGCGCTCGAGTCGACGCGCGTGGCCGCAGCGACCTCGTCGGCCGCCGAAGAGGGCAGCACCGCGGCGCGGCTGGCGGGCGAAAAGGTGCGCAAGGTGTTCTCGCGCATCGAAGTGGCCAGCCACGAGGTGTTCAAGTTCGGCGAGAAGACTCAGGAAATCTCGAAGATCGTCGACGCCATCACCCAGGTCGCGCAACAGACCAACCTGCTGGCGCTCAACGCCACCATCGAGGCCGCGCGCGCGGGTGAATACGGCCGCGGCTTCGCGGTGGTCGCCGACGAGGTGCGCAAGCTGGCCGAGAGCGCCGGGCGTTCGGCCGAGGCGATTTCACGACTGGCGCGCGACATCTCGCAGCAGTCGGTGCAGGTCGTCTCGGCGATGAAGGAAGGCATCGAAGAGCTCGCCCAGGGCCGCGAAGACCTGACCACCATCGTGCGGTCGATGGGCAGCATTTCCGATTCGGCGAAGAGCGGCGCCGAGAAGGTGGCGCAGATTTCCGAATCGGCCCGCGCGCAGGAAAAGGGCGGGCAGGCGATGGTGCAGGCGATGACCGAAATCAGCGGCGTCGCGCAGCAGAACGCGCAGGCCACCGAAGCGGTCAAACGGGTCATCGAAGAGCAGACCGAAGCCGTCTCGCAGATGACCGCCGCCACGCAGGAACTGACCAACCTGTCGGAAGAGCTGCAGGCCGTGGTGCGGCGGTTCCGCCTCGACTGACGTGGCGGGCGAACACGTCACGGTGAAGGTGCCGGTGCCCGAGCAGATCATCGCCGGGCGCTACCGGCTCGTCTCGCGCCTGGGCTCGGGCGGCATGGGCCTGGTCTTCCTCGCCGAGCACCTGGGCGTGGGCAACCAGGTGGCGGTGAAGTTCCTCGACCCGGAACCCGGCACCGACGACAACCGGGTGGCCCGGTTTCTGCGCGAAGCCAGGGTCGGCCTCGAAGTGAAGCACCCCGGCGCCGCGCAGTTGCTCGACCTGGGTCGCGACGAGGCGATGCGGCTGTTCCTGGTCTTCGAATACGTCGAGGGGGTCGACCTGCGCGAGCTGCTGCGCGCCGAACGACGGCTCTCGTTCGACGAGGCCCGCGCCATCACCCTGCGGGTGGCCGAGACGCTGGCCTTCGCCCACGAGCGCTTCGTGGTGCACCGCGACGTGAAGCCCGAGAACGTGCGCGTGCGCCGCGACCTCGCCGGGGTGCACGTGAAGGTGCTCGACTTCGGCATCGCCCGCCTGCTCAAGGACCAGGGCGTGCGCCTGACCGCCGAGGGCAGCCTGGCCGGCACGCCTCGCTACATGGCCCCCGAGCAGATTCGCGACGAGCCGGTCGACGGCCGCACCGACGGCTACGCGCTGGGCTTGATGCTCTTCGAAATGCTGACCGGCGAAGCGGCCTTCTCGGGCCGCAACCTTTCGCAGATTCTGGTCAAGCAGTTGAACGACCCGCTCCCGGCGCTCTCGGCCGTGGACCCGGCACTCGACGCGCCAGCGGTCGACGCCTTCCTGGGCGTGGCCTGCGCCAAGCGCATCGAAGACCGCTTCGCTTCGATGGCCGACCTGGTGCGCGCGTTGAACGCCTTGAGCGTTTCGCACTGGCCTGCCGCGCCGCTCCTCGCGCCCGCCCTGTCGCCCACCACCAACCTGCGAGCCCACCAGCCGGCGCTCTCGAAGACCAGTCTGCGCGTCGAACACCCGACCCAGGTGCAGGGCGCTCCCGACCTCGAGCACCCCCTGCCCCACCCCGAGGTGCCCACCGAGCCCGAGCGCGCGCCCGTCACCCGGCGCGAAGCACCCGCCACCGCACCGAGGGCTGGCCCGCGCCCCGCCATCGCCTCGACCGTCATCGGCATGAAGGTGCCGCTGCAGGCGCCTCGCAGGTCGACGCGCCCATGGGTGGTGGCGCTCGGTGTCGCGCTCGTCGGCGCACTCGGCGCCACTGCCTGGTGGATGCGCTCGCTCTTGCGCTGACGCGTCAGCTCGCGGGGCACCAGTACGAATGGAACCCCAGCGGAATGCGCTGCGGCAGGTGCACGGTGGCCAGGGTCTGCAGACTGGCGGCATCGACCACGAAGGCCGCCGAGGTCCGCTCGGCCACGTTGGTGCCGAAGGTGATGAGCCAGCCCGCATCTTCCCCCGCGCGCGAGGCATCGGGCGCGAACGACGCTTCGCCGACGTACCAGCCCGCAGGCGCGTTCCAGGTCGCCAGCCGGGTACCGGTGCTCAGGTCGTACTTCACCAGGCCATCGAACATCAGCTCGGCGCGTGGCGCGATGCGCGGGTTGTAGCTGTAGCGCGCACGCGTGCCCTGAAGGCCGTCGTTGATGCGGGGAAATTCGGTGGCCAGGTCGTCGAGCTGGCGCTCGCGGGTCGCACCGGTCTTCACGTCGAAGCGCCATTCGTGCAGCGTGGGCACCAGTTCGATGGTGTCGAGCCGCGCGACCCGCCCGCTCGTTTCCTGCTTCTCGGGAATGGGGTCACGCACGCGGCAGCCGGTCAACACGATGGTGTCGCCCTCTTCGTACGCGTTGATGGAATGGTACATGTAACAGCTCTCGGCCTCGAACCAGCGCACGTCGGCGGCGCGGCCGTGTCGGGGAATGACGCCGATGCGTGAGGGCGTGCCGCGCTCGAAGCCGATGCGGCGCTTGCCGTCCTGCTTGAGCCGTGAACCGTCCCACCCCAGGGGGAAGTCGAGCAGCAGCGAGTAGTGCTCGGTGATGGCCATGTCGTGCAGGATGTGGGGCGCAGGCAGCTCGATGGGCTCGACGTGCAGCAGCTCGCCCTGAGCGCTCACCACCCCGTAGCGGAGGTAGGGCGTGCGCACGATGGAATGGTCGAAGAAGCACAGCTCGCCGGTGCGCGGGTCGACCTTGGGGTGCGCCGAGAAGCCGCCCTTGAGCTGGCCCGAGAAGGTCTGGGGGCCCAGCGTCGAGAGGTCCTTCGTCGACAGCTCGTACGGCGTGCCCGACAACCACCACAGCGCGTAGAGCCGCTTCTGGTGGAAGACGAGGTCGGTGTTCGCGGTGTCCTTCAAGGGGCCGCCAGGCAGCGCGAGCGACTCCTTCGACATCGGCTCGAGAATGCCGCGCCACCTGGCCGCGCCGTGCGAGCGCTCGTACTCGAAGCCCGCGGTGCGCACCCACCGGTTGAGGTAGCTGGCGCGCCCGTCGTCGAAGCGCAGGCCGTGCACCATGCCGTCGCCGTCGAACCAGTGGTAGCGCCCGGGCGGGTCGAACTGGGGGTTGGGCGAATTGCGCACGTAGAGCCCGCCCAGCCCGCGCGGCAGCTCGCCGTCGATGCGCGCGGCGGTCTCGGGCAACTCGGTGGCGATGGGCTGGTGCTCGTGCTGCAGGTAATTCGAGGGCGCGGTCATGCCCGCGACTGTAGGCAAAAACTCATTCCTTGTCGGCGTCACGGTCCCACAGTTGCGCGGCGGCGCCCCAGGGCGTGGCCACCAGTCGCCGTTGCAGCGCCTCGGCCACCGCGACCGAGCGATGGCGGCCTCCGGTACAGCCGACCGCGACGGTGAGGTAAGCCTTGCCCTCGCGCTGGTAGCGCGGCACCAGGAAGTCGAGCAGGTCGAAGGTGCGGGTCAGGAACTCGGCCGCGTCGGGCCGCTCGAGCACGTAGGCGGCCACCCGCGGGTCCTTGCCGCTGAAGGCCTTGAGCTCGGGCACGAAGAAGGGGTTGGGCAGGAACCGCACGTCGAAGACCAGGTCGGCATTCGAGGGTACGCCGTATTTGAAGCCGAACGACATCACGGTGATGGCCAGGCCCGCGGCGGTCGCGCTCGAGAAGCGGGTCATCACCTGGCGACGCAGCTCGTGCACCGTCATGGTCGAGGTGTCGAGCACGTGCTCGGCGTGCACCCGCAGGGCCGACAGCGCAGCGCGTTCGCGCTCGATGCCCTCGAGCACGCCCTCGGCGCCGCTGAGCGGGTGGCGACGGCGGGTTTCGGAATAGCGACGCACCAGCGCCTCGTCGCTCGAGTCGAGGAAGAGCACTTCGACCGCGTGGCCGGCGCGGCGCAGCTCGTCGATGGCGCCAGGGGCGTCGTGGAGGAACTGGCCCTCGCGCACGTCGACCACGAAGGCCAGGCGGTTCTGGCCCACGCCCAGGTCGGCCACCTTCATCAGCAAGGGCGCCGGCAGGTTGTCGATGCAGAACCAGCCAGCGTCTTCGAGCCCGCGCACGCACGTCGACTTCCCCGAGCCCGACATGCCGGTGATGACCAGAATGGTCTTGGGGCCGGTCACTCGACCTCCTCGTCGTGGTGGGGCAGGCGGCGGTTGGCGGTGGGCGTGCCGACGCTGGCGCGGGGTCGCGGCGGTACGGCGCCCGAAGAAATGGCGCTCGAGAGGCGGTCGGCGAATTCCTGGGCCGAGTTGTGCCCGCGCAGCTTGAGCAGGTGGTTGCGCGCGGCGACCTCGACGATGGTGGTCATGTTGCGACCCGGGCGTACCGGCACGATGGCGTGCGGCAGCTCGACGCCCACCACGTTCATCGATTCCTGGTCGAGCCCGAGCCGGTCGTATTCGGCGTGCGGCTGCCATTCGACCAGCTCGATGATGAGCTCGATCTGCTTGCGGTCACGCACCGAGGCCACGCCGAAGAGCGCTTCGATGTTCAGAATGCCCAGCCCGCGAATTTCCATGTGGTGCTGAATGAGATCGTTGCCGCTGCCGTACACCCCGCCCTCGTGGCGCCGGGTCAGGTTGATGATGTCGTCGGCCACCAGGCGGTGCCCTCGCATGATGAGGTCGAGCGCAATCTCGCTCTTGCCGATGCCCGACTTGCCCAGCAGCAGCACGCCGACGCCGAAGACGTCGACCAGCACCCCGTGCAGCATGCCGGTCGCGGTCAGCGCCTCTTCCAGAAAGGCCTGCACCTGGCTGATGAAGGCACTCGAGACCAGGGGCGTGGCCATCAAGGTCAGGCGGTGCTCTTCACAGCCCAGCTTGAGCGTCTCGGGAATCTCGAGACCCTTGGTGACCACCACGCAGGCCATGGGGCTGTCGAAGAGCTTGGCCAACACGGCGCGCTGCTGGTCCTGGGTGAGCGTGCGCAGGTACGAAATTTCGGTGTTGCCGAAGACCTGGACGCGCTCGGCGTGGAGGTGCTCGGTGAAGCCGGTCAGCGCCAGCCCGGGCTTCTGAATGCGGGAACTGGAAATCTTGCGCTCGAGCCCGTCTCGCCCGGCCACCAGCTCGAGCTTGAGGTCGTACTGCGAGTCCTCCAGCAGGCGTTGAATGGTGATGCTCGGCGTCGTCGCAGTGGTCAGCACGGGCGGTGATTGTGCTCGCCCGAGGTCCCCTCCGCCATCGTGAAAGGTTGGACAAAGACTGAACCATGGTTATACAAAGCCTGAACAGGAGCTTTCATGACCGTCGCTCGCCGATTGCCGGGGTTGTTCGTGGTGGCCGCCTTGCTGGCCGGGTGTGGGGCCAAGGGGCCGGTGCCCGACAAGCCTGCCGAGAACGTCGGGGCCTGCAATTACACGAACAAGTTCAGCAAGCACGCGGAATGCCGGGAATATCGCGGCGCTTCGTGGACGGTGGCCGACGCCACCCAGGACTGTGTGGACCAGGGCTCGACCATCGAGCTGGGGAAGACCTGCGACTTCGCCGAGCAGATTGGCCAGTGCATTCTGGGCAAGCCGGGCAAGTACACGTGGATCACCATGCCCGGGAACGACAAGAGCCAGTGCAGCTCGAGCAAGACGGGGTGCGAGCTCTTCGGCGGCGGCATCTTCTCGCCCTCGGCCTTGTGCAGTGACGTGCCTGCGGGCAGCGGCGGTACGGGGTTGCCCACCTTCCAGTGGCCCGATCAGGTCTGCAAGCCGCCCATCGCCGGAGAAGACGCGGGCATGGGCCCCAACGGCACGGTGTGCACCTGGGAAATGATCTCGGGCGCGACCGAAGAGGGCCGGCGTTTCGAGGACTACGCCAGCTGCGATCGCGTGCGGACGCAGCGGCCGTATTACGCGGCACCCGCCAACACCAACGCCACGCGCGACGACCCGCGCCTGAACGACCCGGCGTACGTCGCCGAGCTGACGTGGGTGAAGTCGCAGATTCGTTCGGCAGCGTGCGTGTGCTGCCACTCGACGCTGGCGCCGCAGGGCACGTCGAACTGGTTCGTCGACCAGTCGACCGGCAACTTCGTCAACGGCTTCTACGACCGCGGTGTGGCGATGGGCGCGGGGTGGATCAATACGGTCGGTTTCGGCGCGTTCCCCCCTGAACAGAACAACGGGTTCCACCGCGCCAACCCCGCTGCACCCAACGACAGCATCTTCCCCACCACCGACTCGGAGCGCATGAAGCGCTTCTGGTTGGCCGAGGCTGCGGCGCGTGGGCTGACGGCCGACACCTTCGCTTCCACGCCCTATGGCGCTGGGCCGCTCGATGATCAGCGTTTCTACAAGCCGACCGCCTGCGTGAGCGGCGAAGGCGTGCACGCCGACGGCACCATCACCTGGCAGCAGGGCCCGGCTCGCTACATCTACGTGATGAACGCGACCTCGAGCTCGCCTGGCGTGCCGCCGAACCTCGACATGCCCGATGGGGTGCTCTGGCGCGTCGATGCGCCGTTCACCGCCGACCCGGTTGCCAGCGGAACGGTGAAGTACGGCTCGGTGCCGGCGAACTTCGTGCAGCGTACGACGGGTGCTGCGCCCGCGCTGGTGTCGGGGCAGCAGTACTACCTGTACGTCATGGCCGACATCGCGATTCCGAATTCGCGCTGCTTGTTCACGGCGCCGTAACGGGGCCTCACGAAGCCCGACCCGCTGGGGCTGGTGCCCGGCAGCGCCCACGCACCCTGAGGCTGGTGGTCGAGCACCGCAGCGGAAAGACGGACCTCACCACGTTGACGCGCCAGGTGGTGGAGCTCCCGCCGCACCCGCAGGGCGATGCGTACGTCATCGCGCCCGACGACGCGCGGGCGAGCGCGTTCGCGGCTGAGCACACGAGACGTTCGAACTTCATGGAGTCTGCACGCGGACCCAACGCGCGAACTCAGTGGCGTTCTTCTTCAGCTCGGCGACCGTCTCGACGCGTGAGTGCTGTAGCGCCTGGAGTCTGGCGTGCGCCTCCGTCGACTGCGCTTGCTGCTCGGCCTGAAGCGCAGCTGCCGCCGCCTCCGCTTCGGCGACTTCCCCTCGCACCTCGTGCGCAACGCGCAGACAGTCGAAGAGCGCTGCGCGTCGGCGTCGATCCGCTTCATGGCGCAGCGCGTCCTCGAGCGCGTCGATCCAGCTCTCGGTGAACTGGGGATGGCGCGCCACGAATCGATGCGTGAGAGCGAGCGTGCATCGCGCGGTCTCGAGCTCGATGACGTCAGCACCCAGCTCGCGCGCGCGAGCCCAGTCGGCAAGTGCCTGTTCGACGTCGCCGAACGCAGCCGCAGTGGTCGCTCGCGCGAGCCTGAAGCGCGCGTCGTCCCGTCTCGCAATCGCACGGTCCAGTGATTGTATGGCGGCAGCTGGATCTGAGGTGAGAGTGCAGATCGCGAAGAGATACGAGATATGGGGATCTGCCGTTGCAGTCGCCAACTTCTTGAAAACCGTTGCAGCTTTTGGCTCCTTGTAGGCTCGCTGGTAGGCCTTCCCGAGCTCGAGCTGAAGCGCGGCGTCCTTCTTCTCGGCTTTCGCGAGAATCTCGAGCTCCTTGATCAGCGCGACCGTGAACACACTCCACTCCCATTCCCGCACTGCCAACCAAGCTGCGTAGAAACGACGCGCCGCTGTTCCGGAGTCCATCGCGATGGCGCGTGCCACACACTCGCGAGCGCGTACGAAATTGGGGCTCGATGCGCGAGATTCGTCAGTGATCTTTCGAGGGTCGCCGAACAGCTCGCCGTCCTTCTCGCCCGCCGCGATTGAGCGCTTCGCCTCTGCGAGCAACGCTTCCACCGTTGTGAGGGCATCGAGCGAAGTGCCGCTCGTGTCGCGTACAGGCTCTGCGACCGACGACCATTCGCTTGCGGCTTCGACCTGCGCGACGGCCTTGAGGCCTGCTGCGTTCTGCGTGTGTTCCGCGATGGCTGCGACCAGGTCTTGCCAGCGCACGTCTCCTGGAAGAGTGCGGCTGAACTCCTGGTTGACTCGGCAGTCCTCGACGACCGCGCGCAACGTCCCGTCCGACGAGTCTCGCGTGTGAACGTACACAAACTTGACCCATGCGGCTTCACTGGGCTTCGCGATGGGCTTTCGCACTTCGATCTTGCACACCACGTTCGGCTGAGCGGGCACCAGCTCATCATCAGCGTCGCCGTCGTGGCCATCCTCACTGCGTTCCAGCTCCACATAGCGCAGCTCCAGCACTTCTGTGCCGAAGCGCACCACGACGAAGTCGCTCTTCACCTCGACACGGAGAGGCGTTGCGGACCTTGCGTTGGTTTTCATGTTCACCCTCGGGAAATCAGTTTTTTGGGGAGCTTTCTCGGCAGCCCGGCCGAGCGGAGTGCGCCCGGCGCGGGCCTCGAAAAACGGTGCAGCGTCGAGCCGAACTTCAGCGAGCCGAGGGGGGCTTGTTGGGCGTCGGCTTCCAGCCCGGCGCCTTATCGAACTTGCCGCTCTGATCAGCTTCTCTGGTTTCCTTGGGGACCTTGTTGTTGGGGACGCCCTTGATGCCGCCAGTGATGCCGGTGTTGCCGGCCTCCTTCTTCGACTGCGTGGGGACCTTGTTGTTGGGGACGCCCTTGATGCCGCCGGTGATGCCTGTGTTGCCTGCTGCCTTGCCAATCGCCATGTGTGAGACCTCGGGAAAATGAATAAGTTGAGAAGCACTCCAGAGAACGCCCTGATGCTCGTGTCGACGTTCGGTCCGTGAATGCCTTCAGAAAAAGAAACGTTCATCGGCACTGGGCGCGGCAGGTCGAAATCTAAAGTTGCACAAGAACGGTTGGAGGCGCCGGCTCACGGGTGCTGGGTGATCGCTTGCCTCGACTGCAGGGCCTGGATGAGCAGCGCCCGTGAGGCCGTGGTCCAGGCGGGGTCGAGCACGCCGTAGGTGTCGGGAGTGCCGAACGTCCTGGTGGCGCCCGTGGCCTCGGTGCCGTTGAGTGGCCAGTAACCCCAATCGAGGTCGGCGTCGTTGAGCACCTGGAGGAACGACTGAAACCAGAGGCCAGGCCCCGACGTGTCGGTCACGCACGTGTCGCTCGTGTTGCACGTCCCGAATTCGCTGACCCAGATCGGCGCGGTGTAGGGCTGTCCCTGCGTCACCAGGTAGCCCCAGTTGTTGCCGGTCTCCGTCTTGACGGCACCGGCGGTCTTGTCCGCGTGGAACCACTCATAGTCGTGCGGGGCGTAGATGAGACGGTTCGGCACGGAGAAGGTCATGGGCAACGTGTGGGGACCCGTGAGGTCGCTCGAGTAGGCCAGACCGCCGACGGCGATGAGCAGGTTCGGATTCTCGAGCAGGATGGCGTTGCCCGCACGCTGCGCAGCGCCACGCCAGTCGCGCGTCGCATCGGTGCCACCCCATGTCGGAGTCACGCCGTTGGCCGCACGCAATTCGTTGCGCAGTTCCATGGCGACGACGTTCGGGCGGCCGAGGTATCGAACCGCGAGGACACGCCAGTCTGCGATCCAGGCCGACTCCGGGTAGGTGGCCGTGTACCAGAGCCCGTTCCCATCGGTGTCGGTGCAGCACCAATCAGCGCGGCTCACGTGATTGTCGAGGACCACCACGATCCGCTCGGCGGCGAGAGCGTCGATCACGTGATCGAGCACCGCCATGGCGCTCAGGCCTTGCAGCGCAGGGTTGGCGCTGAGCCGGGCGGCCTGCACGGTCGGGTTGGTCTCCACCAACTGGTTCGAGAAAGGGAGTCGAACCGAATTGAAGCCAAGCTGGCGGATCAGCCGAGCGATTGACGGCAAAGAGGCGTGATCGAGGCCGGCGGCCACGAAGTCGGGCGAGTCAAAGCCGTACCAGCTCACGCTCGTGAGCTTGAAGCGGTTGCCGTTGGCGTCGAGGATCCATCGGCCCGAGGTGTGGAGCGGCAGCGCGGGGAGAACGACCCCTGCATCGATTCCCGCGTCGGCGACGGTGCCCGCGTCGTTGCCTCTGCCTGCGTCGCCCTCACCAGTCGCCCCGCCTCCGCCGCCCGTCGCCCCACCACCGCCAGCAGCAAAACCACCCCCGGTTGCCAGGCCGCCGCCCGTCGCGAAGCTGCCACCCCCAGTTCCTCCATCGTGCGTCAGAGGACCACCACAACCGACAACCAACACCCAGAGGGAGCAGAACAGTGTCGAGCGCACTGACCGCTGACCCTGCGGGGCTGATTCACGTGAAGAATTTCGGTGCCGGCAGGGGCGCGCGGCTACGTCGCGATGGCGTGGGACAGCACGCGAGGTCTCCGCCAAGTCAACAGGTGGAGAGAGCGGAGTCGGCCGCAAACCATTCAACCCGTGACCGCAGGGCCTTCCCTCCGAGGGGGAGATTCTCTATGCGGGCTGCCGCCAGAGAATTTCGGTGAGCTCGGCGGGCCTGTTCGGGACGGCCAGACTCTCGGTTGTCTGTCCCGTCGGTAGAGAGTTCGGGCAGCCGTCTAACAGCTTCTGTTGAACGTCAAACGACAGTGCGCGATGCGCGGCGCGGTGCACCGTCGGTGCGTCATGCGCCGAACCTCAACCGGACGTTCACGGCAGGACCGTCAGAAGACGCACTCGAACCACGGCGATTGATTGGCGTTCGACCAGCGGGCGTGCTGCCCGCGAAGCCACTTCATCAATCTCGACGACCGACTCCTACCCGCCTGTCTGCTTCTTCACCGCGTCCGCACCCGCTCGCGCGGCCGCCTCATCGAGGTAGCGAGGCGCCTCGGCCAGCTTCAGCGACTGGTCGAACCGGTACAGCCGCGGCATGCCGGTCGGCACGTTGAGCTCGGTGATGTCGGCATCGCCGATGTGCTCGAGGTGCTTGATGAGCGCGCGCAGCGAATTGCCGTGCGCCACCACCAGCACCGACAGCCCCGCGCGCAACTGCGGCACCACGGCGTCGTGCCACCAGGGCAGCACCCGGGCCACCACGTCCTTCAGACACTCCGAAGCGGGCAACGCGTCGTCAGCCAGCAGGCGGTACCGCGGGTCCTTCGCGGGGTGGTGCTCGTGGCTCGGCTCGACCCGCGGCGGCGGCACGTCGTAGCTACGACGCCACAGCTTCACCTGCTCGGCGCCGAACTGCTGCACCATCTGCACCTTGTCCTTGCCTTGCAGGTCACCGTAGTGCCGTTCATTGAGCCGCCAGGTTCGCGACACGGGCAACCAGACCTGCCCCGCGGCCTCGAGCGCCAGGTTGGCAGTGCGGACCGCGCGCGTGAGCACCGAGGTGTGACAGACGTCGAAGAAGAACCCTTCCTTCTTGAGCAACGCGCCAGCCGCCCGCGCTTCGCCTTCACCCTTTTCGGTCAAGTCGACGTCGACCCACCCGGTGAAGAGGTTCTTCGCGTTCCACGCACTCTCTCCGTGCCGCACGATGACCAGCGTCGAGTTCATGCGCAGCAATGTACCCAAGCCAGCTCGCGTCGGGCCACGCTCTTTGCGTCACCGCAGCGTGAAGCCCATACCCAGCGGCAGCCGTAACCTCGCGCCCTCGGCCGCCCGCGCGAAGGCCAGGTCGTCGAGCCGCAGAGCCTCGGCCGCATGCCGTCGCAGCCGGCGGTACCCGCCAATCACCACCGCCACGGGTACCAGCACCAGAGGCAACACCCACAGCGGCTCGCCGGCCTTCACCACCACGTCGACCAGAAAGAGCGCACCGTCGTAGGCCCCGTGCAGCACGATGGCGATGAGCAGCCCACCCCAGAGCCCCGGGCCGACCCGGTCGAAGCGCCGCCGCGCCGCCCAGTACCCCATGAAGCCCGCGTAGATGGCGTGCCCCGGCACGGCCAGCACGGCGCGCAAGAGAAAGACCCACACGAAGTCGCCTCCGCCGTGCGTGCCCAGCAGGTACCCGACGTTCTCGACCAACGCGAAGCCCAGGCCTGCGCGCGTCGCATACACGATGCCGTCGAGTCGCTCGTCGAAGGCCGGGGCGCGCCACACCACCCGGTACACGACCCACGCCTTCATCGACTCTTCCGTGAGCGCCGCCACCACGAAGGCCGACCACAGCGCTGCAGGCGCACCGGCCGTCGGACCAACCGCCGTGAGCACCTGCTCGATGACGATGGCCGGTATGGTCGACAGGCCACCGAGCAGCGCGACCCGGCGTAGCGCCTGCCGGGGCTCCGGGCGCTTCGCATCGAAGCGATCGATGAACCCCATCACCACCAGGGCCGGAATGGCCCCGCTGAGCGCGAGCAGCAGCCCCATGTCACTGGCACATGTTGCTGATGCAGGCGTTGCCACCCGCCACGCAGTTCCCGCACCCGATGCCGCCCGCACCGCACACCGTGTTCAGGTTGCCCGGCTGGCACACGCCGCTCTTGCAGCACCCCGCACACCCCGAAGTGGTGTCGCACACGCACGTGCCACCCGAGCAGCGCAGCCCGGCGGCACACGCGGCCCCCGTCGCCCCGCACACGCAAGCCCCCGCCGCGCTGCACGTGTCGGCAGTCAGCCCGCAGTTGGTGCAGGCGGCGCCCGACACGCCGCAGGTCGCCGGCGTGCGCGTCTGACAGGTCGCCCCACTGCAGCACCCGGCGCAGCCCGAGTTCGCATCGCACACGCACGCGCCACTGGTCGCTTCACAGCGCTGCCCCGAGCCACACGCCGCGCACGCCACACCGCCCTTGCCACAGGCGTTCGCCTGTTCGCTGGTGACGCATTGACCCTGCGCGTTGCAACAGCCGTTGGGGCACGAGGTGGCGTTGCACACGCACGCTCCCGACGAGTTGCACAGTTGCCCTACGGCACACGTGGGGTTGAGCCCGCAGCGGCACTGCCCAGCGCTGCACTGGTTGTTGTGCGTCGCATCGCACGCCACACAGCTCGCGCCACCAGTGCCACAGGTGGCCAGCGACTGCCCCTGACACAGGTTGCCCGCGCAGCACCCACCCGCGCACGAGGTCGCGTCGCACACGCAGGTGCCACTGGGCGTGTTGCAGCGCTGGCCAGACGCGCACGCAGTGCACGCGGCGCCTCCCACGCCACACGCGCCGTTCGATTCGACCTGGCACTGGTTGCCCGAACAGCAGCCGGTCGGGCACGAACTGGCGGTGCACTGACAGGTCGCCGACGCCCCGTTCCCCACGCACTGCTGCCCCGCCGCGCAAGGAGCCCCGGTCGAACCGCAGGCGCACGCTCCGGTGGCCGGGTCGCAGAGGTTCGAGACCGTGGCGTCGCACGACGAGCAGGCGTTGAGCGCCGCCCGGCACGTCGGGAAGTGGAGCGACGCCGTGCACGAGGTTCCGCTCGCGCAGCAGCCCGCACCGCAACTGGTCGCATCGCAGATGCAGGCGCCGCCACTGCACCGCAAGCCGGCACCACAGGGCGCGCCCGAGGTGCCACACGAGCAGGCCCCCGTGCGACACTGGTCGGCCTTCGATGGGTCGCAGGCGACGCAGCTGACGCCAGCGGCGCCACACGCCGCGACCGAGGGAGTGGTGCAGGTGGTACCCTGGCAACACCCGCTGGGGCAAGACGTGCCGTCGCACACGCACTGGCCTCCAGCGCAGCGCTGCCCGGCAGCACAGGGCGCGCCGGTGCCGCAGGCGCACGCACCATTCGTGCAGCGGTCGGCCGTGGTGGCATCGCACGAGGTGCAACTGGCGCCCGCCACGCCACACGCGCTGCTCGACGGCGTGGTGCAGACCGCGCCCTGGCAGCACCCGGTCGGGCACGAGGTCGCGTCACAGACGCAGTGACCGCCCGAACACCGCTGGCCCACCGAGCACGCGGCGCCCGTGCCGCACGCGCAGGCCCCAGCGCCGTCACAGCCGTCGGCTCGGGTCGGGTCACAGGCCGTGCACGAACCACCCGCGGTGCCACAGGTCGCGGCCGAGCGCGGGTTGCAGGTCGACCCCGAACAACAGCCACCAGGGCACGAGGTCGCGTTGCAGCCACTGCAGGCGCCCGCGTCACCGCACCCCTGCCCGGCCGGACAGGACTCGCACGTGGCACCACCCGAACCGCACGAGCCAGCCGCGTTGCCCGGCTCGCACGCTCCAGCGGCCGTACAGCACCCGCTGCACGAGCTGGGCGTGCACTGGCAGGCATCGTTCACACACGCCAGCCCGGGCGAACACGAGGGCTCGCACGCGCCCCACACGCCACCGTCACACTCCTGCTGGTTCTGGCACCCGCCAGGGCACGAGCGACGGTCGCCCGCTCCGCACTGCTGGCCCGCGTCGAACCCACCATCGATCACGCCAGCGTCAGAAGCCCCTCCGCCCGTTCCGCCGCCCGTGGTCACGCTGCCGTCGGGCTGCTCGCCACCACCGCCGACACCGCCTCCCTGCCCCGTACCGCCACCGGCATCGAGACTCGGGTCGGGCACCACGCACAAGCCACTGGGCGCGTCGCACACCAGCCCGGCCCGGCACGTTTCACCATGGTCGCACCGCGCGAGCGTCGAACCGCACCCCAGCCCCACCACCGCCGCGAACACCACCACCACTCCCAACTTCCGGTTCATTTCCGCCTCCAGCGTTCAGCTCTTGTCTTCGTCGAACGACACCCCGCGACAGACCTCGATGGCCGCGTCGAGCTCGTCGGCCGTCACCCCCCTGGTCGAGGCGCACCACACGGTGCGTGGGCCCGCGCGACGTGCACCGAGGAAGCCTTCGGCTCCGTCGTCCGACAGCCGATAGCGCACGCCGACCAGCGGCGGTGTTTCGAGTTTTTGAGTCTTATCTACTTTTTCTCGTGCAACCGCAGCAAATAGTTCGTCGGTCGTCGGAAAGGGGCGCGTGCTGGTCTCGAGCGTGAGCACCACCCGACCAGCGGGCCCCACGTGCAGCCCGCCTGGACTGGGGGTGGCCTTCCACCCGTCGGGCAAGCGCACGCGCAGGCTGGGCCGGGGGTCGTCGGGCGCCCGGTCGGGGCACCCCACCACCCCGACGGCCATGGCCAGCAGCACCGCGTGACGCGGGCCGACCACGTCCTACTTGGCGCCTGGCGCGGGAGGCGGCACGGCCTTGCCGGCGTCGCCACCCATCTTGGTGGTGCCCTCGAAGATGACGCCCTTTTCCATCGACATCGCCGGAGTCTCGATGGTGCCCTTCACGCGCGCGGGCGGGTGCAGTTCGACCAACTGGGTGGCGCGAATGATGCCCTCGACCGTGCCGTTGATGATGATGGTGCCGGCGTTGATTTCGGCGTTGACCTTCGCGCTCTCACCGATGACCAACACGTCCTTGGTGTGAATGTGGCCGGTGTACTTGCCGTCGATGCGCACCTGGCCCTCGAACGACAGCTTGCCGTCGAACTCGCTGCCCTTGCCGAGCAGTGTGTGAAGCTCTCCCGTACGTGCGGACACAGTCTTCTCCTCTTTCGCAGGCGCACCGTCGCGCTTGTCATTTCCGAACAACGCCATGTCGGTCGCCTTCCTACCGCTTGATGAGGTGGATGACGCGATCGAGGTCTTCGTAGCTGAAGAACTCGATTTCGAGGGTACCCTTTCCGTTCCCCTTCTCCACCAACCGCACCTTCGTGCCCAGCTTGCGCTGGAGATCTTCGACCAGCTTGCGGGCCTCGGGGCTCGCGCGCACCTGGGCCTTCTTCTTCGCCGGGCTCGCCGGCCGCTGGGCCTTCACCCGCGCCTCGGTCTCGCGAACCGTCAGCCGGTCGGTCACCACCGCGCGCGCGAGCGTCACCATGTCGGCCGGGCGGGTCAGCCCGAGAATCGCGCGGGCGTGACCCATGTCGAGGTCGCCTTCGATGAGCAACTGTTTCACTTCGTTGGGCAGCGCCAGCAATCGCAGCGCGTTCGCCACGGTCGAGCGGTCCTTGCCGACGCGGTCCGACACCTGTTCCTGGGTCAGCTTGCGCTCGTCGATCAACCGACGGAAGGCTTCGGCCTCTTCGAGCGGGTTCAGGTCGGCGCGCTGAATGTTCTCGACCAGCGCCAGCTCGTAGGCCTCGGCGTCGGTCGCCTCGCGAACGATGGCGGGCAGTTCCTTCAGACCGGCCCGCTGTGCCGCACGCCATCGCCGCTCGCCGGCGATGATGCGGTAGCCGCCGCGCGCATCGCGCCGCACCAGAATCGGCTGCAGCACGCCCTGGTTGCGCAGCGACGCGGCGAGCTCTTCGAGCGCAGCCTCGTCGAAGGTGCGGCGCGGGTTGGCGCGGTCAGCGTGGACCTGGTCGACCGGCAGGCGAGCCACGCCCTGCGACCCGGTCGACGCCGGCGGCGCCTGCCGCGCATCGGCGAGCAGCGCCCCCAGCCCGCGGCCGAGCGCAGGCTTGCGATTCTGTGCAGAGACCACCTTGATGACGCCGGGCATCGTGGGTTTCCTCGAGCGAAAGGCGCGCGCTTATGCCACGACGCGTTGGGGCTGTCCCGTACGACGGGGACGACGCGTGGCACGCTTGAGCAACTCGCGCGCCACGCCCAGGTAGGCCTCGCAGCCACGCGAGGTGATGTCGTACAGCAGCACCGGCTTGCCGACGCTGGGGCTCTCGGCCAGGCGAACGTTGC
>CAIWFK010000798.1 GCA_903911905.1 uncultured Myxococcales bacterium | reverse complement strand
TGGACTTCGCCTTCGCCCGGTCGCACAAGCGGAGCCTGGTGGTGGTGCTGACCGACCTGCTCGACGCCGATTCGTCGGCGGCCCTGATGAGGCGGTTGCAGCAACTGGTGCCGCGACACCTGCCGCTGGTCATCTCGTTGAAGGACGACGAGGTCGAAGCGCTGGCCCAGGCGAGGCCCGTCACCGACGACGACGCCCGCGCCCGGCTGATGGCGGGCCGACTCGATCGCGAGCTGCAGGCCACGGTGGCGCGGCTGCGCGAGGCCGGGGCGCGGGTGGTGCGGGAAACGCCGGCCCGCTTCGGTGCGGCGAGCGTGTCGGCCTACCTCGACATCAAGGGTCGCGGGCTGCTCTGACCGGCCAGGCCGCGGGGCCTCGACCCCCGCCCTTTCGCGCACGCGCCCCCGGTGAGCGGGCTCGCACGAGTTCCAGAAAGTTCACGATTGGCGGGGTCATCGCCCCGGGGTCCCAGACGGTGGTGGTCTGCACGGGGATTCGAGGGACGACCTCGACCGCCGTGACGCCCTCGAACCGAAGGCGGCGAATGCCCGAAGGCACGAACGAGATACCGAGGCCGGCAGCGACGAACGCGAGCATGGTCTCGAGCTGGTTCGTCTCGAGAATCACCTTCGGCGTTCCGCCAGCCGCGGTCGTCAATCGCTCATATTCGTCGTGAAGAACCTGCTCGTCTTCGCGAGGCATGTGAATCATCGGCTCGGAGGCGAACTGTTCGACGCGTACCGCACGCTGGCGGGCGAAGCGATGAGCGGTCGGCACGACCGCGACGAGCCGGTCGTGCGTCAGCGGCATCGACGCCAGGGGACCGAGGTCGCCAGGCGAGATGACGAAGGCGATGTCGCAACGCCCCTCGCGGAGGGCCGCGAGCAGAGAGCTGGTGCCCCCGCTTTGAAGTCGCAGCGTGATCAGCGGGTACCGCTTCCGGTACTCGGCAATGACCACCGGCAGCACCGAAATCGCCGTCATCGCCGTGAGCCCGAGCACCAATCGACCGATCTCTCCTTCGCCCGCCCGCCGAGAAGCCAGCACTGCGTGGTCGGTCGCCGCGAGGGCACGGGACGCATGCAGCACGAATTGGTGCCCCGCCACGCTCAACCGCACCGAGCGCCGTGTCCGGTTCACCAGCACGACGCCCAACTCCCGTTCGAGATCCTTGAGAATCTCGCTCACCGTCGGTTGCGACAGCCCGAGCGCCTGGGCGGTCCTTCCGAAGTGCGAAGTGCCAGCGAGACTGACCATGACCCTGAGGTGCCTCAGATCCATTTCGAGCAATCATAGACCATTCCAATCAATGCGCATCGTTCATCGATTTCTCAAATGAATCACCGGTGGCTACGTCTTCGGCCATGCGCAAACGAACCGTGCTCCTCGTGGTGTTCCTCCTCGGCCTCGTGCTCAGTCTGGTGGTCGCGGGCTGCGGGCCGCTGGCGGAGCACCGGCTGACCCGGCCGGTGGCGGTGGTGGGGCTCGAGCGCCTCGCACCGGGCGACCTGGAGAGGGGCCGAAGGCTGGGGACCACCGTGCTCGTCTGCACCGAGTGTCACGGGCCAGACCTCTCGGGCAAGGTGGTCATCGATTCCCCGGCCTTCGCGATCGTCGTGGCCCCGAATCTGACCAGCGGCGCGGGCGGCGTGGGGCGGTTGAGCGTCAGCCAGTGGGATCTCGCCGTGCGCCACGGGCTGGCGCGTGACGGCCGGGCAATGGTGCTCATGCCCGCCGACGGCTACGCCAGCCTGTCGATCGAAGACCTGGCTGACCTGGTCGCCTGGCTCTCGAGCCTCCCGCCAGTCGATGCCACGCGGGGCCCAACGAGGCTGGGCCCATTCGGTGCGCTGGCGGTCCTCACGGGGGGGCTGCACGTGCCCGCGTGGACGATCGCGCACGACCGCGTCGCCCGAACGTCGACGGTCGGCCCGAGGGCCCAGGGGCCCTGGTTGATTCAGGTGTCGGGTTGCGCTGGCTGTCACGGCGAAGCGCTGAAGGGCCGGTCGATGGGCGGCTCGCTTCCCGCCGCGCCCGCGCTCCTGCGCGACGCGAAGCATTCCTGGTCGTTCGAGAATTTTCGCGAGGCCCTGCGATTGGGCCGAGCTCGAGATGGGCACGAACTGAACGCCGTGATGCCCTGGCGCAGCTTCGCCAACTGGACCGACGAAGAGCTTCGAGCCGTGTGGGAAGCACTCCCGGAAGTCCAATGAGCCGCCGCGCGGCGCCAGACTCAGCGGCAGTCGTCGGTGGGCTCACCCACCGCGCGTTTGGCCGCGACCAGCGCGTCGTACGCATTCGCCCGGTGATCGCTGGCGGTGTACAGCACCCTGCCCTCGCGGGTGATCACCAGGCCATGGCTGTCCCACTTGAAGCGCTCGACGGCGCGCTTCGCCTCGGGGTCCAGGTGCTCGACGGTGCGCACCCGAATCTGGCCATGCAGTTCAGCTGAGAGGCCGCGCACGGCGGCCCGCGTCGCGTCGCAGACGCGTCAATATTGCAGGTAATAGTACGTCAGCTCGAGGGACTCGTCGGGGCGGGTGGGCGCGCAGGCGCTCACCGCCAACGCCAGGATCAGGGGAAGTGGCTTCATGGGCCTCAGTTTCGCACGTCTGGTCAGCTTTGGACCGCACGGAAAGTCGTGGTCCCCAGCGCCCGTACACAGGAGACTCGACGCCCATGGCCACCGCGAAGCCCGTTCTGCCCGAATCCCAGCTCGGCCCGGCCGAGAAGCTGCTCGACCTGGTGCTCTCGGGTTCGGCCCACCTGTGGCACAACCGCCCGGGCCTCGAGGTGGCCGGCGTGTGGCGCCCCAGGCCGAAGCGCGGTGAGCCGGTGCCGAAGCACGCCAAGCCGGTCAGCCCCGGGTTGCACGTGGCGGCCGCGGTGCGGCTGTACGAGAAGCTGCTCGAGATCTATTCGCTCAACCACGACCTGTTCGCGCACTTCGCCTCGTACGCGCTGACCCAGACCGACTGGCGCGATCTCAAGGTGGCCTGCGCCGCGCTGATGCTGGTGCAGACCCGCTCGGGCCAGCCGGTGAAGGAGGACGACGGCTCGGTGGCCTTCTACGACGACGACCTGCGCCGGGTCGGCGAGGCGATGGTGGTCTTCTACGAGAAGAAGTCGACCCGCATGCTGACGCCCAAGGCGGTGCTGCGCATTGCGCAGTTGCTCGAGACCGACGAGATCGCCCGGCTCAACCGCAAGGCGGGCTTCGGCGACCCGGCCTCGAAGAAGCCGCCGCTGGGCCGCTGGAAGAGCGCGGCGAAGAAGTGGCTGCAGCTGCGCGAGCGCAACGGCGCGATGCTCACCGGCCTGGTGAAGGCGGGCTTCAAGGAGACCATCAAGGCCATCGCGCGCAAGGCCGGGTACAAGCCCGACGCGCAGGCCTTCTTCGAGGCGCTGGGCTGGAGGCAGGCGCAGGCGAAGGGCGGGCATCGCACCGTCGGCCTGGGCGCGCTGGCCTTGAAGAAGCAGGAGCGGTTCGATGGCCTGAGCGAGGCCGAGATCTGCGAGGCGATCGTCGAGCAGCGGCTGACGTACAAGGACGCGGTCGGCCGGCTGCCGAAGGACGTGGGGCTGACCCCCGCCATCATGGCCGCGCTGCTGCCCTCGCTGTCGGACCGCGACCTGCGCATCCTCACCCCCACGCTCGAGGAGCTGGGGCTGGTGGCCGACCCCGAGGTGCGCGCCCGCTGGGAGGCGGCGATCGCGTCGTCGACCGACCAGCGCGCGCTGAACATCGCCAAGAACGTGCAGTCGAAGGCGCTCAAGGACAAGCTGGCCGAGGCCGCCGACAACGCCGCGCAGAAGGCGATCGCCGAAGCCACGAAGGACGTCGACGTGCGGGTGATGTTCCTCATCGACAAGTCGGGGTCGATGCAGGGCGCCATCGAGCAGTCGAAGGAAGCGCTCTCGAAGATCCTCGCCGGCTTCCCGATCGACAAGGTGCACATCGCCACCTTCGACACCATGGGCACCGTGCTGCGACCCCGCGCGGCGACCCGTACGGCCGTGCAGCACATGCTGCAGGGCATTCGCGCCGATGGCGGCACCACCCACGCAGCGGGCGTGCGCGCGCTCCACTCGAGCGGAGTCACCTTCCCCGAGGGGGCGCGCCTGGTGGTGATCGTGGTGGGCGACGAGGCCGGCGAGGCGGGCGATCAGTTCGCGCGGGCCTTCCGCGACTGCGGCTACCACGTGGCGGCGATGGCGATGTTGGTCTCGGTGGCCAGCCCCCGCGGCAACACCGTGCGCACCGGCGCGGCCTTCATGCGGGTGCCCTTCAGCGAGGTCGACGTGGCGCAGTTCGACGACCCGTACCAGGTGCCCCGGGTGCTCAAGGCGCTGCTCGACGCGCCGGTGGCGGTGGGCGCCGCGCCGCAGTCGGGCTGGGTCGAGCGCGTGATGAAGACGCCGCTGCTGGAACCGAAGGCCTGACCGGTGGTCGACTACCGAAAGTTCCTGGCGCAGCCGCCGGACCAGCTGGTGCTCCCATGGCTGGGGGGCGACGAGTTGGTGCTGGCCGAGCGCCGCCTGACCGTGGTGCGCCGGCCCGAGCGCCCGGGCTGGTACGAGTGGACGGTGCACGGGCGGGCCGCGACGCCAGGCGCTGCGGCCACCGCTCCGTCGCTCGACGCGCTGCCGAAGGTGCGGGGGTGGTTCAGCCACGGGCGGCTGGTGCGTGAGGGCGCGGTGATCGAGCGGGTGTGGCTGGTCGACGACGAGCCGAACCAGTTCGCGCCGATGATCGCCCGGCGATGGCACTCGGGCGCCCTGCTCTTCGAGTCGGCCGAGTTCGAGACCGAGGTGGAGGACCTGGCCCGCCAGGCGCTGGCGCGGAGCGCGCCGTTCGAGGTGAAGGGCACGCCGGCGCCGCTGCGCGCGGCCTGGGGGCTGGCGCTGCTCGAGCGGGTCGGCGACGACCGGGGAATTCAATTCGCGCCGGCCGAGGTGCGCCACCACCTGGCCGACGTGGCTGCCGGTGGCGTGGCCAGGGCCGAGGAGGTGCTGGCCGCGTTGGAGGCGGAGCGGGAACAGAGCCGGCGGGAACTGGAGGCGCTCGCGCAGGTGTGGCGACAAGCCGAGCTGAAACAGGAGGTCGAGCAGGCCAGGCAGGCGCGGCGGGGCGTCGACGACTTCCAGCATGCGCGACTGGCGCTGGCGGCGGCCGGGGCCTTGCTCGAGTCAGCGCGGCTGAGGGGCGTGCAGCTCGAGGTGGTCTTCGAGTTTCGCGACACCCGCTTCGTGGCGCTGGTCGACGAGGCGACGCTGCAGGTGATCGACTCCGGCATCTGCCTGGGGCACCCGCCCCGCGACGACTTGCTGACGCTCGACAGCCTGCCGGGGGTGATCGCCGAGGCGATGGACACCGACGCCCTGGTGATTCTGCGGCACCCCTGAGGTTGCGTCGCGAAGGCGAAGCAGGTCTCATCGCCTTCATGGCGCGCCGCGAGGTCTGCTTCGTCATCGCCAGAGGAGCGATCGTCTGGAGCGACGTGTCGTCGTCCCCTGCCCTGCTTCCCGACTCGCGCGATCGCTGGGACGCGATCTGGGCGCACCGCGAGACGCTCGACGAGGTCGCCCATTCCCACCCGCTGGGCCCCGACGCGTTCTCGCCCGAAGACGAGACCACGATGGACGCGCTCGACGCGGCGCTGGGTCGGCCGCTGCGGTATTCGGTGGTGACACCGACGCTGCTCATCGTCCGCGAGCACGGCCATCGTGTCGGCGAGCAGAGCGAGCCCTGGTGGGTGCCGCTGCTGCGGGCCGCGTCGGGGATGTAGCTGGCTAGAACGAGTAGGCCTGCTTGGTGGCCTGCGAGCGCGCCGACTCGAGCAGCGCGTCGTCGAGGGTCTTCGCACCCTCGGTGGCGTGCTTCTTCTGCTCGGCGGCCACGTAGGCGTCACGGTCGGCCGAGAGCTTCGAGATCCTGGCCTGCAGGTCGGCGCGGTCCTTGGCCTTCTGGGCGATGAAGGCCTCGCGCTCCTGCGGGTTCATCTTCTGCATTTCTGCGGGCAGCTCGTCGTCGCTCATGCGCTTGCCGTCCTTCTTCGCGTCGACCAGGTCCCAGGCCGAGTTGTCGTAGGCCGCCGAGGCCTTGGCCTTCGCGCGCGTGGCCATGCTCGAGGCGCTGACCCCGGCGGCGTTCGAGTCTTGCGCGGCCTGGCGCTCGGCCGCCTTCCGCCCCTGCGCGCCGTACGCGATGTAGGTCTGGTTGAGCTGCACCGAGAGGCGGGCCAGCTCGGCGTCTTGCGGCGCGTCGACGCGGGCGACGGCGCGGTTCTGATCGATGAAGAGATAATTGCCGTCGGCCAGCTTCGCGGCGGCCAGCCACTGCCCGGCGATGCCTTCGGCTTCGGTGCCGGCGTGAATGGTGTTCACCACGATGCCGTGGCTGATGGCGGTCTTCACCGAGTCCTGGAAGCGCACCGGCCCCTGGCTGAAGGGCTCGTTGCCGGCGATGTAGATGAGCTTCAGATCGCGCGGGTTTCCGCTCCAATCGAGTTCCTTCGTGGCGTGGGCGATGACCGCGCCGCAGTACTCTTCGCCACCGTTCGTCTTGAGGGTGAAGAGCGCCTCGCTGACCCTGTCGAGATCGCTGGTCAAGGGCACCACGCGCCGCACGTAGTCGTTGGCCGCCGGCAGCCCGTCGTTGCCGTACTCGTAGAGCGCCAGCTCGAGCTTCGCGCGGTGACCCTCGCGCTTCGCGGTCGCGAAGGTGTTGACGATGCGCCAGAGCTGCTCGCGGGTCTGGTTGATGAGGCCGTCCATGCTGCTCGAGGTGTCGAGCAAGATGGCGATCTGGATCTTCGGGTCGGGCGAGGCGTGTTCGGCGGCCGAGGCCGCGCGCGACGAGACGGCGAGCAGGACGACGAGGGCCAGCAACCAACGGGACATGGGCGACTCCCTTGTGGAAGACGAGGCGGGCAGCGCGCCCGTGCTCCGTTCAACGCCCCGGCACGCGAAAGGATCTGGCGCGCGAAAGCCAAGCACTTCCAGCCACCTGGAAGCCTTGCGCGAAGCCGCCCCGCCGGCTGAAGCTCTCCCCCATGTCGCGCTTCCGCGAGTCAGCCAGTCGGGCAACCGGACTCCAGGCCTGCTGGGAGGTTCGACCCGGCACGGCAAGCGAGGTACTGGTGGTGGCCGACGGGGCGGTCGACGTGATCGTCTCCTACGACCCCAACGGCGCACCCAGCACCCGCGTCGAGCAGGCGACCACCTGCGCGCTCCACGTACCGCTGTTACCTGGCGCCATGATGATGGGCGTGCGACTCGCGCTCGGGCACGGAGAGCCCATGCGGGCGCACACGGCCGACCTGTCGAAAGGCGTGTCGACCCTCTGGCGTCGCGGTGAGCTGACGCTGGCATCCCTCGAAGGGCTCGTCGCCTCGCGGGTTCGCGGCGACCCACCAGTCATCATCGCGGACTTCGTGGCCCAGGCGCGTGAGCGGCATGGACTGATCGCGCTCTCGGGCCCGCACGCACGCACGCTCCAACGCGCGGCGTGGCGTTGGCTGGGGCTGCGCCCCAAGACGTTGCTTCGAATCGAGCGTGCGCGCGCGGCGCTGCGAGCGCTCGCATGTGACGAACCCCTGGCCGAGGTTGCCTTCGCCCTGGGCTTCACCGACCAGCCCCACCTGACCCGGGAACTGCGACTCTTCGCGGGCCAAACGCCCGACGCCTGTCGGAAATCGCCAAGACACGTCGCCCAGGCCGAAGCACGATGAGGCGCATGACCACTGCACCAAAGCTCGCCTACGCCATCCTCTACGTTCCCGCCGTGGAGGCCTCGCTGTCGTTCTACGAGCGCGCGTTTGGTCTCTCGCGGCGCATGCTCCACGAGTCGGGCCTGTACGGCGAGCTCGAGACGGGCGCCACCACCCTCGCCTTCGCCGACGAGACCTTCACCCCGACCAGGGGCGCCTTCGCGCTCAATCGTTCGACCAACCCCGCCGCTGGCGCCGAGGTCGGGCTGGTCGTGGACGACGTCGCCGCCGCGTTTGCGCGCGCGCTGGAGTCAGGCGCGACGCCGGTCGTCGAGCCGGTGACCAAGCCGTGGGGCCAGACCGTCGCCTACGTGCGCGACCTGAACGGCTTCTTCGTCGAGCTCTGCACCTCGATGGGCTGAGCGAGCGCTCAGGCCACCTGCTCGTTGGTGTTGGCCGCCATCGCTTCCTTGAGCTTCACCGCGACGAGCTTCGAGACGCCCGGCTCTTCCATGGTGACGCCATAGAGGGTGTCGACCACCTCCATGGTGCGCTTGTTGTGCGT
>CAIWFK010000797.1 GCA_903911905.1 uncultured Myxococcales bacterium | reverse complement strand
TCGCCGTGCCGCCGCCAGTCGCCGTACCGCCGCCAGTCGCCGTGCCGCCGCCAGTCGCCGTACCGCCGCCAGTCGCCGTGCCGCCGCCGGTCGCCGTGCCGCCGCCGGTCGCGTCACCGCCGCCGAGGCTGCCAGCCGCGCAGAACTGCGCCGAGCACACCTGGGTGCTCGAGCAGGCCACGCAGGCCGCGCCATTCTTGCCGCAGTTCGCGTCGCTGGTGCCGGTGACGCAGCTGTTGGTGCTGTCGCAGCAGCCCGAGCAGTTCGACGGGTTGCACGCGGTGGTGGACGAGCCACAGGCAGGAGCGAAGGCCACGAGCGCCCCCACGACGGCGCCGATGGCGAAGAGCCTGGTGAGCGAGGGCATGCTGTCTCCTGCGGTGAAGGGCTTCAGCTCGAGAGGCGCTGGCCGAGCTCGTGGAGCTGGCTCTTGAGCGAGCCGTCGTACTGCTTCGAACCGACCTGGGCGACCACGCCGCCGATGAGCGACGTGTCGACCTTCAGGTCGAGCAGCACCTGCTTCTGGGTCAGCTTCTCGAGCGACTGCTTGATGGCTTCGACCTGGTCCTTGCCGAGCGCGGTGGCGCTGGTGACCTGCCCTCGCACGCGGCCCAGCCGGGCGTCGACGAGGTCGCGGTACTGGCGGGTGATGGTGTGCAGCTCGGCGAAGCGGTTGCGGTCGGTGACCAGCTTGAGCAGGTTGACCACCGTCTGGTGCAGGCCGGGCACGGCCTGGATGACCGAAGCGGTCAGCGCCGTGCGCTGCTCGCGGGTCAGCGCGGGGCTGGCCATGGCCGCGAAGAGCGGCTTGTTGCCGTCGAAGTAGGCGGTCAGCGCCTCGAGCTGGTCGAGGACGACGTCAGCGTTCGTACCGGCGGCATCGAGCAGCGCGCGGGCATACCTGCGGGCGACGGGAATGTTCGACATGCCGCGCCTCGTACCATGCTGCCCGGCGACTGCAACCGGTCACGACTTGATGCGGTAACCGTTGCGCAACATCGTCCAGGCCAGGGCGGTGGCGGCCAGCGCCAGGGTCACCAGCAGCGCCAGGCCCACGGGGGACGAATGCTCGAGCCCCAGCATGCCCGCGCGCAGCCCTTCCACCATGTGCACCACGGGGTTGAAGAGGCTGATGGTGCGGAACGGCTCGGGCAGCCCGCGCACCGAATAGAAGACGCCGCCCAGGAAGGTCAGCGGAAGCATCAGGAACGTGGGGAAGAAGTTGATCTGTTCGAACTTCTCGGCCCAGATGCCCGCCAGCAGGCCCAGCACCGAGAACACGTAGGCCGACAGCCCCAGGAACAGCGCGGTCTCGAACACGTTGACCAGGTGGGCGCCGGTGAAGAAGAGCGCCACCACCCAGGTCAGCAGGCCCACCAGCAGGCCGCGCACCATCGCGCCCGAAATGAAGCCGAAGAGCAGCTCGGTGGCTCCCAGCGGAGCCACCAGCAGGTCGACGATGGTGCCCTGAATCTTGGTGATGAAGAACGAGCTCGAGGCGTTGAGGAAGGCGTTGTTGGCCACGCCCAGGAAGACCAGGCCCGGCACGATGTACTGCACGTACGGCACGCCCTCGACCTGGGCCTGACGGCCGCCCAGCGTGTAGCCGAAGACCACGAAGTAGAGCGAGGTGCTGATCAACGGCTGGAGCACGGTCTGCCCCGGCACCCGCAGGAACCGGCGAACTTCCTTGCCCAGCAACGTTCGCGCGCCGATGAGGTTCACGTCGCCGCCTTTCCCTGCTTGAGCACGCGCAGCAGGATGTCTTCGAGCTTCGCCGAGCCGGTCGACACGTCGGCCACCGGCAGGCCCGCCGAGAAGATGCGCTGCAGCACCTCGGCCGCGCGCGGCCCCACCGCCGGCTGCTCGACGAAGGCGTAGCTCAGGCCGTCGGTCGACAACGTGCCCTCGAGCGCAGCGGGCAACGCGGCCACCTTCGAGGCGAAGCGCACCTTCACGTGGCGCTCGCCCAGTCGCTTCATCAGCGCGGTCTTCTCTTCGACCAGCAACAGCTTGCCCTGGTCGATGATGCCGACCCGGTCGGCCAGCTCTTCGGCTTCTTCCAGGTAGTGGGTGGTCAGCACTACCGTGGTGCCCTCGGCGCGTAGCTTGCGCACGTAGGCCCAGAGGTCGCGACGCAGCTCGACGTCGACGCCGGCGGTGGGCTCGTCGAGGAAGACCAGCCGGGGCCGGTGCACCAGGGCCTTGGCGATGAGCAGGCGGCGCTTCATGCCGCCCGACAGCGCGCGCGTCGGCTGGTCGGCCTTCGAGGTCAGCGCCAACGCCTCGAGCAACTCGTCGATGCGGGCCAGGTCGGGGGCGACGCCGAAATACCCCTGCTGAATGCGCAGCGATTCGCGCACGGTGAAGAACGGGTCGAAGTTGATTTCCTGCGGCACCAGCCCCATCTGGTAGCGGGGCGTGACGGGGTCGACGTCGAGGTCGATGCCGAAGACCTTCACCGTGCCGCTGGTCTTGCGCACCAGGCCGCAGACCGCGCCGATGAGGGTGGTCTTGCCCGCGCCGTTGGGGCCCAGCAGGGCGAAGATTTCGCCCGCTTCGATGGTCAGCGACACGCCGTCGAGCGCCCGCTGTTTCGGGTAGGCCTTCATCAGCGAGTCGACGTCGAGAACCGGAGCCACGGGTCGAGGCACTTGCCACCAGTCGCGGCCGTTGCCCAGCATCGTCGCCCTGGCAGGCCGGTCAGGGAGGGCAGGGCAGGGCGGTGACCCGCTTGAGCTCGGCGTCGTCGAAGGTCAGGCCCTCGCCGGCATCGAGTCGGGCGGTGATGGCGCGCACGTCGATCGACCCTCCGCCAGCCGCCACGTAGTATTCCGAGAGCTTGACCCAGCCGGTCTTGACCGCGTTGACCCGCGTGCCCGGGCTGAAGCGGGTGCCGCCGTCGTCGAAGTGTTCGCGAATGTTGAGCGTGACGTCGGCGCCGCCGTCGGGCGCATCGGAGCGGACCCAGAGCGAGGCGCAGAACGGCATACCCAACTCGGTGCCGGGAGACGAGGTGGTCGTCGAGAGCTGCGGCTGCTGGTTGGGCGTGTTGGCCTCGAGGCGAGCGCTGTGCGCTCCGGTGTTGCCGCCGTCGAGCAGGGTCAGCAGCCCCGAGACCGGTTTCCAGCCGAGCAGGCCGCCGTCGGTCTTCGGTGGCGCCTCGAAGCCGGGGTTGGTCAGCAGGTTCTGCCCGATGCTCAGGCCGGCGTCGTGACCTGCGTCGACGCCGTCCCCTGCATCGGCGCCGGCGTCTGCTCCCGCTCCCGCATCGAGGCCGGCATCGAGCCCCGCATCGACCGACGGTTCGGCGCAGCGCCCGTCGACGCAGGCGAGGCCCTCGGCGCAGGGGTGGGCCTCGGTGCATTCGAGCCCCACCAGGGTCAGTGGCCCGGGGTCGCAGGTGCACAGGGCCAGCGCGAGGGCGAGCGGGGTGGTGCGGGTCACCATGCGAGCAACGCCCCGCCGGTTCCGACGGCGAGCCCTCCGCCGATGAAGAGGCCCAGGGCGACCGAGAGCTGCAGTTGCCCCGAACGCTCGGCGGCCAGCGCAGTGTCGGTGTAGTTGCCGGGCGGCTTCGAGGGGTCGCGCGCGGCGACGCGCAGCGCCCAGCCGGTCACCTGCAGCACCGCTCCTGCTGCGGCGGCGAGCAGCCCGGCTCCCAACAGCGACCACCCGGCGGGCCGTTGCCAGCGCAGCGGGGGCAGGGCCTGGGCGATCATCTCGGGGCGGGCGGTGCGCACGGTGAGCGGCGCGTCGGCCGAGCCCACGGTGGTCAGCACCGCCCCGCTGGCGTCGAGCGCGCGGGCCCACCAGTCGAGCGTGCTGCCGGTGGCGAGGGCCACGGGGAAGCCCAGCTGCTCGCCCGCGCCCTCGCAGGGCTCGTCGCGCCAGGCGCCGCCGTCGACGCGTGAGGAGCGCCTGACCTCTCGCACCTGCTTCCAGGGGTCGAGCACGCGCAAGGCCACCCGGCCGGCGGGCGCGCTGACCACCTCGAGCCGCACGAAGTCTGCGGGGTAGAGCGCCTTCTTGGCGGCGTCGAAGGCCTCCAGAATCTTGGGGCTGGTCTGGACCCGGTCGAACTCGAAGCCAGGCTCGGCGCGCAAGAGGTCGGTCAGCGAGGCGTCGGCGTCGGCGCGCAGCCCTTCGGCCAACTGGCAGCGGGCGAGCAGCTCGAGCACCTCGCGGCGCTGGTCGTCACCCAGGCCCGGAACGGTGCGCGCGACCTTGAGCTGCTCGATGGCGTCGGCGAAGTGCAGCTCGCGACTGAGCAGCCTGGCCTTCTCGAGCCAGGGGTTGACGGGCTGCGCGAGCAGGGTGAGCAAGACGACCGACCACACCCGCGCCACGTTGGCATGAAACCACGCGGTTGGGGTGAGCGCTTGAATCTGGGAGCGCTGGTCGTGAGAATCAGCGTCGTCATGGCAAACGACGAACTCGACGACCGGGCCAGGGACGTGCTGCGGGCCGTGGTGCAGGAGTTCATCACCACCGGCGACCCGGTCGGCTCGAACCAACTGACGCGCAAGGGCGAGTTCGAGGTCTCGCCCGCGACGATGCGCAACGTGCTCGCCGAGCTCGAGGAATTGGGCTTTCTCGAGAAACCGCACACCAGCGCGGGCCGGGTGCCGACCGATCAGGGCTTTCGCTTCTTCGTCGACACCCTGGTGCAACTGAAGGAGCCCTCGGCGCGCGATCGCGAGTTGATCGAGACCGGGCTGGTGGGCAGTTCGCTCGAAGAACGCCTGCAGGACGCGGGCAAGGTGCTGCACACGCTCTCGCAACACGCGGGGGTGGTGCTGATACCGCGGCCCAGTGGGGTGACCTTCTCGCGCATCGAGTTCGTGCGCCTGCGCGACGACCGGGTGCTGGCCATTCTGGTGGCGACCACGGGGCAGGTGCAGAACAAGCTGATCAGCCTCGACGCGCCCATTTCGGCGGCGCACCTGGCCGAGGCCGCCAACTACCTCAACGACTTCTTCAAGCAGTCGCTCTCGGTGGAAGACGTGCGCGGGCGCATTCTGCAGGAACTCGAGACCGAGCGTGCCCAGTACGACGAGCTGGCCTCGCGGGCGCTCAAGCTGGGCGCGGCCGCCACCGACGTGTCGTCGACCGAGCGCGTGGTCATCGAGGGCACGGGCACCTTCCTCGATCAGCGGGAGTTCGCCGAAGACGTCAAGCGCATGCGCACGCTGTTCAAGGCGCTCGACGAGAAGCACCAGTTGCTCTCGCTGCTCGACCGGGTGCAGCGCACGCGCGAGATGCAGATCTTCATCGGCGCCGAGAGCGAGTTCTCGGCCCAGGGTGACGTCAGCCTCATCGCCAGCCCCTATGGCACCGGTGACGTGGTGGTGGGCACGGTGGGGGTGATTGGACCCACGCGCATGAACTATCAACGCGTGATTCCGTTGGTGAACTTCACCGCCCAGGTGCTCAGCCGGGTGTTGACCAGCACCGAAGGGTGATCGGTGGCTTTTCCACGCCGACACGTGTCCTGAGGGTATGCTTCCCAGAAGCTCCATCAGGCCCCGGTAGGTGGAGCAGTGTCTGCGTGGTGAACGTGCCTACATCGAAGTGCCAGCGCCGCTGCCCGAGGGTCCGCCGATGACGGCGGCGGCCGAATTCACCGTGTTGCAGCCGCTGGGCGGCGACGCGCGCCACGAGGCGTCGCTGGTCGACACGCCCAGTGGGCGCTTCGTGCTCAAGGTGCTGCGCTCGCAGGTGACTCCCGAGAGCTTCGTCGAGCAGGCCAGGGCGGTCTCGTCGCTCAACCATGCCGGGGTGCGGCCCATTCGCCAGGCCGGTTCGCTGGGCGATGGCCGCCAGTACGCCCTGGTCGACGTGGTCGACGAGCCGACGCTGGCCGCCGCCGCGCCGCTGACCGTCGAGCGGGCGCTCGAGGTGGGCGTGGCCCTGGCCGACACCCTGTCGGTGCTGCACCACGCCGGCGTGGTGGTCGGTGACTTCAGCGCGGGCGACGTCTTCGTGGGGGCCTCGACGCGGCTCGACGTGTCGCTCTCGGGCCTGGCGCCCTCGGCCTCCTCGGCGAGCGACACCGCGCAGCTCAAGCGCCTGGTGCTGGCCAGCGCGCCCTTCGACGCGACCGCCACCGAGCGGCTGGCGCGGGCCACCACCGCCTCGCAGGTCAAGTCGGTGCTGCTCGAGCTGCAGCTCACGCGGGGTGAGACCGCCATTTCGGGGCGGAGCGCGGCGCCGGCCGAGGTCGAGGTGGTGGAGCCCGACTTCAGCGGCAACACGCTGGGCAACTGGAAGCTCGAGAAGATCATCGGTGAAGGCGCCATGGGCCGGGTCTACCTGGGCACCCACAACCGCATCGGCCGCAGGGCCGCGGTGAAGGTGCTCAAGGCCGAGCACGCGTCGAGCGCCGAGCTGGTGCACCGGTTCATCCAGGAAGCGCAGGCCGTCAACGCCATCAAGAACGAGCACATCGTCGAGGTGTACGACTTCGGCGAGCTGCCCAAGCCCGACGGCTCGCGGCTGGTCTACTGCGTGATGGAATTGCTCGAGGGCGAGGCCCTGTCGGACACGCTCAACAACGGGCCCATCACCGTGCGGCGCACCGCGCGCATCGGCGTGCAACTGGCGCAGGCCCTGGCCGCCGCGCACCAGGTCGGCGTCATTCACCGCGACGTGAAGCCCGAGAACATCTTCCTGCACCGCAAGGGCGACGACCCCGACTACGTGAAGGTGCTCGACTTCGGCGTGGCCAAGCTGCTCAAGCCCATCGGCGATCTGCCCAGCTCGGGCACCCTGGCCGGCATCGTGGTGGGCACGCCCGAATACATGGCCCCCGAGCAGGCGCTGGGCGTGGCGGTCGACGTGCGCAGCGACCTCTACGCGGTGGGGCTGGTGCTCTACGAGCTCATCACCGGGCTGCAGCCCTTCCACGCCGACACCTTCGGCAAG
>CAIWFK010000796.1 GCA_903911905.1 uncultured Myxococcales bacterium | reverse complement strand
GGGCAGCTCTTCGGGGGCGTACTGGCCGTCGCCGTGCACCCTGGCCACGAAGTCGAAGCCGTTCTCGATGGCGAAGGTGTAACCGACCTTCTGGTTGCCGCCGTACCCCTGGTTGTACTCGTTGCGCAGCACGGTCAGCCGCATCTCGGGGTGCTCGGCCTTGTACTCGCGGCCGATGGCGAAGGTGCGGTCGTTCGAGGCGTCGTCGACCACCAGGATCTCGGTGTCGTAATCGGCGAACACGCTCTTCGGAATGCGCTCGAGCACCCAGGTCAGGGTCTTCTCGGCGTAGTACGCGATCACGAACACCAGCAGCCGGGGCTTCTGAGGGGTCGCCATGCTGCTCGTCTAACGGTAAGACGCGGCTCATTGCAAGCCACCACCAACACTCAGGAATCGCTGGAGCTGACGCCGAAGTCCGCGCTGGTGGCGGTGCTGCCGGCCTTCGTGGCCAGTCGCCTGTTGTTGATGCTCGCCTCGTGGGTCGGCATGCGTGTCGACCCCGGGTTGCGTGAGGCCTTCGGGCCGCATGCCCTCTTCGCGGGTACGCCGGCCTTCGACGCGTTCTGCCGGTGGGACTGCGAGTGGTACCTGGCCGTCGCGCGCACCGGCTACGCCAACGGCCCGCAGACCAACTTCTTTCCGCTGCTGCCCATGCTCACCCACGCGTTCTCGTTCGTGACGCGCATTCCCGAGCACTGGGGCATCATTCTCGTCGCCAACCTGGCGAGCCTGGCCTCGTACGTGGTGCTCTACCGGATGTTCGCGCGGCTGGCGGGCATCGAGGTGGCGCGCTGGGCGCTCGTCCTCTTCGTCGCGTACCCGTTCGCGTTCTTCCATTCCACGGGCTACCCCGAGTCGCTGATGGTGCTGTTGTCGGCGTGGTCCATCGACCTCGCGCTGCGCGGCAAGCACTGGGCAGCGGGCCTGGCCCTCGCGGTGGGCTCGTGGTCGCGGCACCTGACGTTGCTCGCCGGGTTCGGCCTGGTCACCGCGCAGTGGCAACAGCGGCCGAGCGTGAAGAAGTTCCTGCTCAGCCCGGCGCTGCTCTCGTTGGCGCTGCCGCCGCTGGGGCTGGTCGCGTATTGCACGTACCAGAAGGTCGCCTGGGGCAACTTCCTCGCGTTCTACGAGGCGCGGAAGCTGTGGGGCGAGCTGGCGTACTACGGGCTGGTCGATCACCTGCGGCCGGGCAACCAGTTGAACATCTACAAGGTGCTCATCTCGACCTACCTGCCGTTCGCCGCCGTCGCCGCTGCGGGGCTGGTGCCGTTGCTCAAGCGGAAGGTCGCCTGGGCGCCGCTGGCCTTCGGGCTGGTGCTGACCGCGCTCATCTGGTCGGTCGGCTTGTGGGGCCTGGGTCGGTACTCGGCGAGCTGCTGGCCGGCCTTCCTGGGCCTGGGAATCGTCGCGCAGAAGTACCCCGCGGTCGGCGCCTTGCTGCTCGCCGGGTTCGGAGCCTTCCAGGGTGTGTTCTTCCTGCTCTTCATGCACCAGTGGCCGGTGCTCTGACGACGCCGCAGGAGCGGGGTGACCCACCCGCCCGCTCGGGTAATCCGCGGGTTGCGGCTGGCACGGCGCGTGGAAATGATCTTCCTCATGGCCCAGACCATCAAAGACGCCAAAGGCGAGATCGTGTGTGACGAACCGGCCCCCGGCCTCTTCACCACTCGGGTGAAGGGGTACCTGTCGGTCGAGATGGGGCGGCTGATTGCCAAGGAACTCGCCCGCGTCATCGCCGCGCAGGGCTCGGTGAAGATCGCGCACGACTGGGCCGAGATGACGAATTACGACGGCACCTGTCGCAGCGAGCTCACCGACTTCAACTTGAAGCACCGCAAGGCCATCACCGAGACGCTGATTTTGCTCAAGTCGGCGATGGTCAACATGGGCGTGAATACCGCAGGCATCGCCCTGCGCGCGGCCGGGGCCTCGCTGTCCTCGACCATGGACCGCGCCGCGTTCGAGCGACGGGTGGCCGCCTTCGCGCCCCGGAAAGCGGCCTGACCCGAACTTCGCTCAGCGACGGCGGCCGGGAGGCGCGTGGAAGGTCTGCGCCGGAGCCGACGGGTGGTAGCTGGGGGCAGGCGGGTGGTACGCGGGCGCGGCCGGAGCAGCCGGGTGGTAGACGGGCGCCGAGCCGTGGTACGTCGGCTGGTTGTAGTACGTCGGCCCGTACGACTGACGCGGCACCGGCACCGAGGCGTGAACGCGGTAGTCGCGCAGGTACGCGGGCTCGTCGTGCCACGAGCGCCAGCCGTTGTTGTACCGGTAGTACCAGCGGTTCCCGTAATAGTACGAGGGGTAGCCCTGGTAATACACGGGCGTGGCGGTCGCGATGTACGCGGCGGGCGGGTAGCCGTCGTCGTAGTACTCGGTGACGCCGACGGTGCCGTAGCACGAGCTGAACAGCGCGATGCAGGTCAGGGCCGTGAGGATGATTCGGTTCATGATCGATCGTCCTTTCAGTTCGACGCGGTCGGGTTGTGGTTGGCGTGTTCGCGCAGGTGCGCGGCGAGCTGGGTACGCTGCTCGGCCGTCAGCAGCGGGGTGATGGTCTCGTAGAAGCGGGCCATGTGGCTGGCACCCTGCACCGCGAGCGCAGCGGTGGTGTTGCTGGTGACGCTGGTGGCGTCGAACTTCTCGCCCGCGAAGGCCACCGCGAAGGCGTCGACCGCCTTGTGAATGGCTTCAGGCTGGAACTCGTTCTTCGCGAACGCACCCTTGAGCGCGGCGGCCATCTTCGCCACCTGATCGGGCGTCAGCGAGAGCTGCCGCGCGAGGTCGCCCAAGCGCGACCCCGGCGTCTGACCCGAGGGGTCCTTGGTGTGGTTCTCTTCCTTCCACACCGCCCAGTGCGCGCGCACCTTGTCACCCAGCTCCGCGCGCTCGATGGGCGCGAGCGCGGCGTGCAGCTCGTTCATCGGCGGCGCGACGCAGCCGTGAATGGCCTCGGCCGCCGCGCGCAGTTGCTCGATCGCCGCCTTCACCTTCACCGCGTCGACCGTGCCTGCTGCGACGCCGTCGGCCACGGCGGTGATGACGACGGTCTCTTTTTCTTCGGGGCCCGCCATGCAGTCACCGAGCGCGTCTTGCGCCTTCTCGACCGCGGGACGGTGCGCTTCGTCTTCACCGAGCGTGTCGAGGCTCATCTCGACGAACTGGGTGATGCCACCGTGCTGGTGGTGGCGGTGGTGTTCGTTCAACGCGTCAATGGCAGGGTCGACTTCTGGCGTCGCCGCGCGCGCTTGCGCGACCACGAGCAGCATCAGCAGGGAGGTTCGCATGGCGCACAGAGGACACCCGATGGCTCCATGGGTCAAGAGCGTCTGGTTGATGCTGCGCCCGGTCAGATTGACGTGGGGCAGGGTGCCGCGCCCTGGCCTCAGCCCAATTGCCAGGTGAAGGACGGGTCGGGCCGGCAGGTGGAAATCGGGAGACGGTAGAGCGCGACCCCGTCGTCCTCGGCAATCACTTCGATGCCCTGCAGGCCCTTCTGGGCGATGAGGTAGTTGAAGAAGCCGTTCTGGGGCGGCATCCACGGGCGGTAGAGCTTGGCGTTGGTGTGGAGGTAGGTCGAGCCTCCGACCCACGCCATGTCAGCGCCGTCGATGCGAAGGCCGCAGAGATCCGTCTGCAGACTGGCTTTCAGCAACAGCCGGTTGAACTGGCCGAAGTCGCCCCACGCGCTCGACTGCGGTCGCTCGAGGTACGCGCCCAGTTCGCCCATGGTCAGCGAGGGCACGTGGATGAAGGAGACGACGCCCGCGACTGCGACCGCGCCGGCCACGAGGAGTTGACGTCGTTCGGCCAGCCCCGACATCGCCACCGCCACGCACGCACACGCCAAAGGAATGCCGGGGAGCATGAAGCGCAGCTCCTTGTGGCCGATGGGCAGGTGCAGCAGCACGAAGAAGCCGATGAGGAAGGGCAGCACCCACTGCTTGCGGACCAGCGCGGCGATCAGTCCCACCGCCAGCAACGCGGTGACCGTGGGCATCGAGGTCCACAGGTAATGGAAGAAGTACGTCCAATCGGCCGTGCCCCAGTGCGCGCCGCGACCCTCGATGAGGTTGAAGCGCACGTAGACGACGACCGAGTGGTACCAGCCGCCGGCCTTCGCGTTCGGCAGCGAGTGCCAGGTGAACGCGTCGAGCGCGCCGTAGAGCATCGCCCAGACGCCGAACGTGGGCAGCACGACCTTCAGCGAGGGCCATTGCCGCCTGGCCGCGAGGACGATCACGATCGCCAGCAACACCACCGCGACCTGCAAGCGGAAGAGCACCGCGAGGCCGAGGAGCGAGGCGCCGAGGATCAGCTTGCGCCGGCTCGCTCCCTCTTCGAACAGCAACGCCGTGCCCCACACCAGCGGCGCCGCGCAGGCGTTCTCGCTCATCGCGCGAGGGGCGAAGTACACCACCGGGCCCGCGAGGAACCACAGCGAGGCGGCGGCGGTGGAGGCCCACTCACCGGCCTTGAACGCGCGCGCCAGGCGGAACACGCCGAAGCCGGTGACGATGGAGAACGCCCCGAACGTCACCTTCACCACCCGCAGGTAGACGAAGGGGGTGCTGAACCCCAACGCCTTGCACGCACCCAGCAGCACGGCCACCAACGCCGGCATGCTGTAGTTGCGGCCGCCTTCGACGAATTCCCACGGAATGAGCCCGTTGCCGAACACCAGCCGGTGGGCCATTTCGAACGACTGGTAGATCTCGTCAGGCCAGTAGATGCCGTCGTCGAACGCGCCCCACACGCGCGCCGCGAAGCCCGCGAGGGCCACGACAGCCAGCGCGAACACGGGCGCGCGCTTCGACATCACATCTTCGGCAGGTTCTGCACCTGCGCCAACGGGAGCGCCTTCGAGTCCTTCCCCGAGAGCGTGGGCGCGCTGATGGGCCACTGAATGCCGATGGCCGGGTCGTTCCACAGCACCGAGACTTCATTCTCGGGCGCGTAGAGCTCGGTGCACTTGTAGACGAAGTCCGCCTCGTCGCTGAGCACACAGAAGCCGTGCGCGAAGCCGGGCGGCACCCACAGCTGCTTCTTGTTGCCGTCGCTGAGCTCGAGCCCGAACCACTTGCCGAAGTGGGGAGAGCCGACGCGCACGTCGACCGCCACGTCGAACACCGCGCCGCGCACGCACCACACCAACTTCCCCTGCGCGCGGGGGTTCTGGAAGTGCAGGCCGCGCAAGATGTTCTTGGCCGAGTGCGACCAGTTGTCCTGCACGAAGGTCGAGGGCAGGCCGGCCGGGCCGTACTTCGAGGCGTTGAAGGTCTCGAGGAAGAAGCCGCGGGCGTCGCCGAAGACCTTCGGTTCGACCACCAGTACGCCGGGCAGGGGAGTCGTCGAGACGTTCATGATCTTCACTTCTTCAAGAGCGAGAGGAGGTACTGGCCGTACTCGTTCTTCTTCATCGGGTCGGCGACCTTCTCGAGCTGCGCGTCGTCGATGTAGTGCATGCGCCAGGCGATCTCTTCGAGGCAGGCGATCTTCAGGCCCGTGCGGTGCTCGACCACGCGCACGAACTCGCTCGCTTCCATCAGCGACTCGTGGGTGCCGGTGTCGAGCCAGGCGAAGCCGCGGCTCATCACCTCGACCTTGAGGTCGCCGCGCTTGAGGTACTCCTTGTTCACGTCGGTGATCTCGTACTCGCCGCGCGCCGAGGGCTTCAGGTGCTTGGCGATGTCGAGCACGTCGTTGTCGTAGAAGTACAGGCCGGTCACCGCGAAGTTCGACTTCGGGGCCCTGGGCTTTTCCTCGAGGCTCAGCGCGTAGCCCTTGTCGTCGAGCTCGACCACGCCGTATCGCTCGGGGTCCTTCACCTGGTAGCCGAAGACGGTCGCGCCCTTGGTGATCTTCGCCGC